>DAIOUL010000037.1:0-21887 GCA_036759545.1 Rhodanobacteraceae bacterium | reverse complement strand
GTCTTTACTTCCAGACGCGCACCAACAACGGCAACGGCAAGGCCGACAACCAGATTCTTTCCGCGGTGCTGGAGCTGCGCGAGCGCCACCCCGACCGCGCCGTGGCGCTGGTCACCAAGGACATCAATCTCCGGATCAAGGCGACGATCTACGGTCTGCATGCCGAGGATTACGAGAACGACCGCGCGCTGGACGATTTCTCGCTGCTCTACACCGGACATGCCGAACTGCCGGCGGATTTCTGGGAGCAACACCCGGAGTTGCGCTCATGGTCCGAACGCGGGCATACCTATTACGAAGTGCAGCCGCGCGAGGAAGAAACCTGGCAGCCGAACGAATGTCTGTATCTGCCTGGCGAAAACAGCGTCGAGCTGCGCGTGCTCGGTCAGGAAAACGGCAAGACGCGGTTGGTGCTGCTGGAGGACCACACGCATCCCAATCACAGCGTCTGGGGCATCAGCGCGCGCAACCGCGAACAGAACTTCGCGCTGAACATGCTGATGGATCCGGACATCGATTTCATCACGCTGCTTGGCACTGCCGGCACCGGCAAGACGTTGCTCGCGCTGGCGGCAGGTTTGGCGCAGGTGATGGATCAACAGCGCTACCGCGAAATCATCATGACTCGCGCGACGGTTTCGGTCGGCGAGGACATCGGTTTTCTGCCGGGCACCGAAGAGGAGAAGATGACGCCGTGGATGGGCGCACTGACCGACAACCTGGAAGTGCTGGCCAATCCCGAGGACGGCGGCTCCTGGGGACGGCAGGCGACCAACGATCTGCTGGCCTCGCGAATCAAGATCCGCTCGTTGAACTTCATGCGCGGGCGCACGTTTCTCTCGCGCTACCTGATCATCGACGAAGCGCAGAACCTGACGCCCAAGCAGATGAAAACGCTGATCACGCGCGCAGGACCCGGCACCAAGATCGTGTGTCTCGGCAACGTCGAGCAGATCGATACGCCCTATCTCACCGAAACCACCTCCGGCCTGACCTACGCGGTCGACCGCTTCAAGGTCTGGACGCATTCGGCGCACATCACATTGCGACGCGGCGAGCGGTCGAGGTTGGCGGATTTCGCTTCAGAGGCGTTGTGAGAAAAATGGGAACAGGGAACAGGGAACAGGGAACAGAGGAACCACGATCTCGCACATTTGTTCCCCGTTCCCCGTTCCCCGTTCCCGCTGTCTGTCTCACCATCGCCGGTTCCGATTCCGGCGGTGGCGCAGGGATACAAGCCGATCTGAAAACCTTTGCCGCGCTCGGCGTGCACGGATTGAGCGCTATCACCGCGATCACCGCGCAGAACATGCGTGGAGTGGCCGCTATCCATCGGGTTCCGCTCAAGCATCTGCGCGCGCAATTGGAGGCGGTGTTCGAAGATTTCCCGGTGGCAGCCGCGAAGACCGGAATGTTGGGTGACGCAAGAACAACGCGTTGCGTCGCCCAGGAACTGGCGAAGCGGAAGCCCGCATGGCTCGTGGTGGATCCGGTGATGGTCGCGACCTCCGGCGCGCGATTGCTGGACCGAAATGCACTGCTGGTCTTGCGCGATGATTTGATTCCGCTCGCGGATGTGCTGACACCAAATTTGCCCGAAGCGGAAGCGCTGCTCGGCGCAAAGATCAACAATGCGGGTGATGCCGAACGCGCGGCGCGGAAATTGCGCGAGCTCGGCGCCAAATCCGTTTTGCTGAAAGGCGGGCATGCGAGGAGCAAGGTGGTCGTCGATATCTTCATCGACGGACGCGGTACGCTCGAAATCCGTCACCCTCGCTTGAGCATGCAGGCACACGGCACCGGCTGCACGCTCTCCGCGGCAATAGCGGCGGAACTGGCCAAAGGCGCCAAGCCGCGTGTCGCGGTGCGCCGCGCGATCGGCTTCGTCCAGCGCGCATTGCAAAACGCGTATCGCCCCGGCGGCGGCGAACTGCACGTGCTGCGGCACCGCTAGAATTAGTGCCGCGCCGCATCCATCTGCATTCAATGGCAATCGCAATCCGCCTCGCGATCCTCGCTGCAATCTTGTTGTTCCTCGCTTGCGCGTGGGCGGTGCACTTGCGCAGCCACGTGCGCCTGCACTGGCGCAAGCAGCTCGGCAGCCACGCGACCGCGTTCGCCCCGTACAACCTGCTGATGTACGCGTTCTCGGCGGTGGCGGCGAAACCCTACGCGGATCGCGCACGTTTCCGGTCGCTCGATCCGCTGCGTGACAACTGGCGCACGATCCGCGACGAGGCGCTGCACCTGTTCGATCAGGGTTACATCCGCACCGCCGAGCGCAACAACGACGCCAGCTTCAACTCCTTTTTCAAGGAAGGCTGGAAACGTTTTTACGTAAAGTGGTACGGCGAGCCGCTGGCGTCCGCGCAGGCGCTGTGTCCGCGCACGGTGGAACTGGTGAATGCCATTCCGTCGGTGAAGGCGGCGATGTTCGCGCTGCTGCCTCCCGGCTCCAAGCTCAATCCGCACCGCGATCCGTTCGCGGGTTCGCTGCGCTACCACCTGGGTTTGGTCACGCCGAACAACGATACGTGCCGCATCTTCGTGGACGGCAAGGAGTACTTCTGGCGCGACGGCGAGGACGTGGTGTTCGACGAAACCTACGTGCATTCGGCAGAGAACAAATCCGGCATTACCCGCGTGATCCTGTTCTGCGACATCGACCGCCCGCTGCGCTGGCGCTGGCTGGAACGGTTGAACCATCGCGTCGGCGCGTTCATGGGCCGCATCACCTCCTCGCCCAATACCGACAATGAACCGGTCGGATTCCTCAACCGGCTGTATGCGATGGGTCAGCGCAACCGTGAACGCAACAGGCGATTCAAGCAGGCCAACCCGCGCCTGTTCCGCGCATTGAAAGCGGCGGGGATCGTGGTGCTGCTGTGGATCGTGCTGCTGGCGCCCTGGCCGCTGTTGCGATGAGCATACACGCGCGTATCCGGAACCTTTTGGATATAGTGCGAACCCGCAAGACGTTTGGGGCTTTCGCATGCGCACCTCTCGACGTGGAAGCCTCAAGTCCGTTGCGTGGCCCTTGATCGCAACTCTCTCCGTGCCGGCGGCGCACGCGCAGGTCTTGCCCAACGAATCGGCGGTCGTATTGCAGCCGGACTTCGTCGATCCGGAATACAGCCAGGCCCGCGCCGAAGTGACCTGGGTCGACAAGAACGGATCGCTCTGGGTCGCCAACGTCGACCTGAACACCGGACTGTTCAAACCCTCCGACGGCAAGGGAACCCTGGTCGACGCCGATGCGATGAAGACCGCCGACATCAAGACGATCGGCAACGGTCCCGAATGGGTCGGCACCGCAAGCGGCGACCAGATCGTCTATACCAAGTTCGTATCGGGACAGCCGCACACGGCGGCCAATGCCCGACTGGCGCTGGCCCAGTTATCGGGCGGCGGATGGTCGTTCCGGATGCTTTCGCCGAATCAGCAGCGCAACGCGCCATTTGCCAGCCTCAACGAGGGCGACCCCGAGCCGACGATCAGCTACATGGATCCGCGCGGCAATCACTACTGGCGCAATCTCTACGACGCGAAAAGCGAGACGAAGGTGACCCAGGATCCGCGTTCTCTCAAGTATCCCCTTCGTTTCGCGCAGGGAGTGCGCGCCGCGGCTTTTGTCGCGCCGGTCGCCGGCGTGTCGCAAGTGTTCATCTACTGGCTCGACACGAAAGAAGCCGATCAAATCACCTTCGACAGCGGCCAGAAGGGCCAGCAAGGCCGGCCATTCATCTGGCAGGCACCGGAATACGGCGGCGATCTCGTCATGAAAACCGTCGTCGATGACAATGAAATCCGCATCTACCATCTGCCCGCGGGTGGATCCAATACCGATTGGGAAGTCATCGACAGCATCAGCACCCCCGGCCAGGGCGTGATCAACTCGCCCGAGCCCTTCACCTACAACGGCAAGTCCTACGTTTTCTTCGCCGCCAACGTACCGCCGTTGTCATATCCTTCTGCGATCTTCCTGTCAGGCATCGATGCCGGCCATCCTTCGCTGCAACAATTGACGCCCGATCAGCCGACGCGTGCGCGTACCGATCCAGAAGTGTTCATCGCGAATGACGGTCCGTACATCTACTACAACCGGGGAACCGACGGTTCCGGGCAAACCGCGTGCAACCTCTGCAACGAAGGCATTTTCAGGACCTACACGGGACTCGCGCCCGCGCAGTGATGCCCGCTCATCCGGCGGCCGGGTAGCTGTCACGTCGTCGCCGACTCGCGCGTCCTGCGTATGTCTCTCGCAGGAGCCGCAGCCATGACCCCGACCGATCTGTTCCAGCAACACCGTCCCCGCCTGCTCGGCCTGGCATACCGCATGCTCGGCACGCCCGCCGACGCGGAAGACGTACTGCACGATGCATGGCTGCGGTGGGATGCCCAGGACATCGCCGTGCTCGACGATCCGGAAGCGTGGCTGGTGACGGTGACCACGCGTCTTGCGCTGGATCGCTTGCGCAAGGCGAAAACGGAGCGCGAACACTACACCGGCCCGTGGCTGCCGGAACCGCTGGACACCGCCGATGCGCCCGATGCGGCGCTGGAGCGCAGCGAAACGCTGACGCTCTCGTTCCTGTTGCTGCTGGAAAGGTTGAGCCCCGAGGAACGCGCGGCGTTCCTGCTGCATGAAGTCTTCGATTACAGCCATGCAGAGGCGGGCGCAATCCTCGGCATCGCCGAAGAGGCCTGCCGCCAGCGCGTGCACCGCGCCCGGTCGCGGCTGCGCGAAGGCCGTCCGCGCTTCCATGTAGACGAAGACGCGCAACGCCGCCTGCTCGAGCGCTTCATCGCGGCGATGCAGAAGCCGGACATGGAAACCCTGCACGCGCTGTTCGCCGAAGACGCGGTGGCCGTCGCCGATGGCGGCGGCGTGGCGCGAGCCATCCTGCAGCCCCTGCATGGCGCCGAACGGGTTGCGCGCCTGTACATGCAGATCGCGCAACTGTCGAAGAATTTCGGTTTGCGGTACGAACTGCGCACGCTCAACGGTTCGCCGGCGCTGCTGACCTGGCGGAACGACCAGTTGTTCGTGGCGACGTGGATCGATTGCGAGGATGATCGCATCACCGCCATCCACGCGATCCGCCACCCGGACAAGCTCGCGCGGATCGAAGCGGTCACGAAAGCGAAAGGCAGCACGTCCTTGCATTGAGCAGCGGAATCCTCCCGCTGCAAACGCAAGGAGCCATCGATGTCCCGTTTCAACCTGCAAAAACATTTCGCATCGCTGCAGCCGCTGTTCGCATTGAGCAAGCAGATCCATGCAGGCAGCCTCGAACCCACGTTGTGCCATCTGGTGTTGATGCGTGCCTCACAGATCAACGGTTGCGCGTATTGCATGGACATGCACAGCAAGGACGCGCGCGCCGCCGGTGAAAGCGAGCAGCGGCTTTACGTGTTGCCTGCCTGGCGCGAGACGACGTTCTACAGCGAACGCGAACGCGCCGCGCTGGCCTGGTGCGAAGCGCTGACACAATTGAAAGCGCGGGATCAGTCGGCGCCAGATGAACTCTACGAGCAGGTGCGCGCGCAATTCGACGAAAAGGAAGTGGTCGAACTCACCCTGCTGGTCACGCTGATCAACACTTGGAATCGCCTCAACATCGCCGGACGACCCGAGGTGGGCGGCTACAAACCCGGGATGTTCGATTGAGCGCAAGAGGCGCGTATTCACGTCACGGACCGAAAGCCGTGGGTGCGGATTCGGATTTCGCTCAACCGGAGCGAACGCACGGGGTCCGTGACATTTCTTCACAATCGATGGAGATCGCGCTGCTGCAACGCGCGCGGCGCGAACGTGCAAGTCCCGGCGAGCGATACGCGCGCGTACTCGGTTGTCGCCGCAATTTACTGTGATAGAGTTCACACCGTACAGGGGATCAGGGGGATTTCCATATGTGCGGGTTGCGTTATGCGCGCCTCATTGGCGCTGCATGGTTGTTCGTTGCGGCTGCGATTCCTGCAGCGCAGGCACAAGCCAATGGTGGGAACGAGTCGCTGGTGACGTCGCAACGCGACCTCATCGACTTCGAATTCAGTCAGTCGCGCGCGGCGATGACCTGGTGCGACAAGGACGGAAAACTCTGGACCGCCAATGTCGATCCCGTGACCGGCCTGTTCGTGCCTTCGAATGGCAAGGGCACCCTGGTCGATGCCGATGCGATGACGACGGGCGATCTGGCCTTGATCACCAACGGGCCGGAATGGGTCGGCACCGCCTACGGCGATCAGATCGTCTATACGAAATTCGTGTCGGGACAAGCGCACACCCTGGCCAACGCGCGTTTGGCGCTGGCCTGGCAGTCGAACCGCGGCGCGTGGTCCCTCAGCACGCTTTCGCCCAATCTCGCGCGCAACGATCCGTACGCCAGCCACAACGAGGGTGATCCGCAGCCCACCATCACTTACGTGGACGCCTACGGCTACCACTACTGGCGCAATCTCTACGACGCCACCACCGAGACCAGGATTCCGTTGTATCCGCAGACATACAAGTTTGCGGTGCGGCTGGGAGAAGGCCCGCGCGTGGCGGCATTCGTCACGCCGGTCGACGGCGTGCAACAGGTATTCATCTACTGGCTCGACACCGGCGAAACCGACCAGATCACCTTCGACAGCGGCCAGAAGGACTTGCACAGCCGCCCGTGGATCTGGCAGGCGCCGGAATACAACGGCGACCTCGTGATGGAAACCGTGGTCGACGACACCGAGATGCGCATCTATCACCTGCCGCCCGGCGGCAGCGCCGCCGATTGGCAAGTGGTCGACAGCGTCAGCACGCCCGACGGCGGTGTGATCAACTCACCGGAGCATTTCGTCTACAACGGCAAATCGTATGTGTTCTTCGCCTCGGGCACGCCAACGGCTCCGTATCCGTCCGCGATCTACCTGACCGGCATAGATGCCGATCAACCTTCGCTGGTGCAGTTGACGCCTGACGATTCCGAACACACCCGAACCGACCCCGAAGTATTCATCGCGAACGATGGTCCCTACATCTACTACAACCGGGGTACGTACGCGGGCAAGCGGACCTGCCTGAGCTGCAACGAAGGTGTCTATCGGACCTACACGGGTCTGAGTGCGTCGCTCGCACCGCCGCGGGCACAGTGAACTCAGCGGACGCGCTCCACCAGCGCGTCCGCAAACGTTTCGGTGGTGCCGCTGCCGCCGAGATCGGGCGTGATGCGGTCGTGCGCCGCGAGCGTCGCGCGGATCGCACCGCGCACGCGTTGGCCCTGCTCGACCATCCCGATGTGATCGAGCATGTCGGCCGCGGCCAGCAGCAATGCGCAGGGGTTGGCGACATGCTTGCCCGCGATGTCCGGCGCCGAGCCGTGCACGGCTTCGAAAATCGCCGCTGCCGAACCGATGTTGGCACCGGGCGCCAAACCCAAGCCGCCGACCAGGCCGGCGCACAAGTCGGATAGGATGTCGCCGAACAGATTGGTGGTGACGATCACGTCGAACTGCCACGGGTTCATGACGAGTTGCATGCAGGTGTTGTCGACGATCATCTCGTTGAACGCAATCGCCGGGTGCGCTTTCGCCACTTCGCGCGCGACATCCAGGAACAAGCCGGAACTGGTCTTGAGGATGTTGGCCTTGTGCACGGCCGTGACTTTCTTGCGGCCGCGCTTCTCGGCCAGTTCGAACGCATAGCGCACGATGCGTTCGGCGCCGCGGCGGGTGTTGCGCACGATCGATTGCGCGGTCTGGCCGTCGGCCGAGAGCGTCTGGCCCTCCGAGAGATACGCGCCCTCGGTGTTCTCGCGCACGGTGATGATGTCGATGTTTTCGTAATGCGCCTTCGTGCCGGGCATCGACAGCGCCGGACGCACGTTGGCGTACAGGTCGAAACGCTTGCGCAATTCGACATTCAGGGAAGAAAACCCGCCGCCGATCGGCGTGGTCAACGGCCCTTTCAAAGCGACGCGGTGTTTGGTGATGGCATCCAGCGTGGTTTGCGGCAGCAACTCGCCGTGTTTCTCCAGCGCGGCCACCCCTGCATCCACGAACTCGTACGACAGACCGGCGTCCAGCGCGTCCAATACGCGCAAGCATGCGTCCATGATCTCGGGGCCGATGCCGTCGCCGCGGATCGCCGTGATGGTGTGCGTCATGCGAAAGCTCCCGGTCGCGCAGCCAGCACGTACGCGCGAACAAACCTGCGATTATCCGCCAAAGACACGTCGGCCCGCTAGGACGCGCCTTCCAGCAGCTTCGCCAGCGTGCCGTCGTGTTCGGCCGCAGCCAGTTCCTGGAATCCACCCACGTGCGTGCCATTGACGAAGATCTGCGGCACCGTGCGCCGTCCGCCGCTGCGCTCCAGCATCGCCGTGCGCGCGGCCGGGTCCATGTCGATGCGGATTTCCCGCCAGTCCAGACCCCTGGCCTTCAGCAGGTTCTTGGCGGCAATACAGTAGGCACAGAATCCGGAGGAGTAGATTTCGATGTCGGGCACGGTATGGAATTCGGAACGGATATTGGAGCGAGTCGTTGATTTTACAGGGGGACAAACACTCTTTGGGCATGTGCTGTACAACCTGGATTCGCAGCGCGCTGTACTTTGAAAGTGCGGACAAGGATGTCCGCTTTTGGACCTGCATTAAGCCTTGGTATTCAATTTCGCTTTACTATTGTCGAAGACGCGATCAGGGACGATCGCATGAACTTGAACCCGCATCGCGCTACCTTGTCGAACGTCAAGGCGCCCTCACGTTTTGATCATCATGCGCGCGCATCACTTGCTTCCCGCTCTCACCTGCCTCGCACTGGCGCTGCCCGCGGCCGCGCAGCAGCAAGACGTGAATTTGCCCAACCTCGGCAGTTCGGCAGCCGGCCTGATCTCTCCGCAGGAAGAGCAAGCATACGGCGAAAGCATGCTGCGCGAATTGCGTTCGATGAATGAGGTGCTGGACGATCCACAGGTGGATGCCTACGTGCAGGCGCTCGGCTACCGACTGGTGGCGGCCAGCGCCGATCCGTCGCAGCACTACACCTTCACGGTGTTGCGCGAACCCGAGATCAACGCCTTCGCGGCGCCCGGCGGCTACATCTTCGTCTACTCCGGGCTGATCACCACCACCGACAGCGAGGACGAATTGGCCGCGGTGCTCGCGCACGAGCTGGCGCACATCAGCCAGCATCACCTCGAACGCGCTTTCGAGGATGCGAAGAAGAAAGCACCGCTGTACGCGCTGGCGACCTTGGGCGCGCTGATCGTGGCCGGCAGCTCCAGCCAGAGCGCGGGTCCCGGCATCCTCGCTTCCGGCATGGGTCTGATGGAGCAGGAGCAGATCGATTTCACCCGCAAGGACGAAATCGAAGCCGACCGCGTGGGCATCGGCACACTCGCCAAGGCGGGTTACGACCCGGATGCAATGGCCGGTTTCTTCAACCGCATGGCGCGCACGCTGCGCCCCGGCGGAGGCGAAGGCGGCGATTATTCCGGAGACGCGCCGCCGTTCCTGCAGGATCATCCCGTCACCAGCGAGCGCATCGCCGAGGCCAAAGCGCGCGCGCACGTGATCGAGGACCAGGCTCAGAACGCGCCGCAGGTCGCGTCTCTGACTCCGACCGACAACCTGAGCCTGCTGCCGTTCGTCAAGAACACTTCGGCGCTGCTGCAGGCCCCTCGCCGCGATTCCGACAAGGGCGAATACGCGCTGATCCGCGAGCGCATCCGAGTGCTCTCCTCGAGCGACTACAACGACACGGTCGACTACTACGCGCGCAATCTCGCACGCGGCGGCGGTTTCGACACGCCCGCGCATCGTTACGGCTACGCGCTGGCGCTGGAACACACGGGCAAGGCGAGCAAGGCCGTCGAAATGCTGAGGCCGTTGCTGGAGGCGCAGCCTCAAAGCAACACGCTGCAACTGGGGCTGGCAGAAGCCGAGCTGCAGGCGGGCAATCGCGCGGATGCCCTGCGCCGTTATGCGAGCTTGTCCGCGCAGTCGCCGCAGAATCCGGCGGTCGCATTGGGCTACGCGCAGGCGCTGCTGGCGAGCGGCAGCGCGGCCGATGCCAAGACCGCGCAGGGTCTTTTGAAACCGCTGCTCGACGACAATTCCGAACCGGAGTTGTATCGCACCTACGGGCACGCCTGCCACATCGCCGGCGATGACATCCGCGCGGGTGAGGCCTACGCGGACGCGACCTTCCTCGCCGGCCGCCCGCAGGATGCGCTGGGCCAGTTGCAGCGGCTGCTCGAACGCAAGGATCTGGACTACTACGCGCGCGCGCGGATCGAAGCGACCGTCGCGCAGATCACGCCGATCGCGCTGGAGATGCAGCGCCGCAACCTGCCGCAAGCCGGCGACAAGCCGGACAACGGCAATGGCAACCAGTTGGGCTTTCACGCCTGCGGTGGAACTTCCTGCAAGCAATTTTGATTCTCATAGAGTGCGGTCATGGATGACCGCTCTGATTTTTGGCGATCGAGGATGATCACGACCCATCTCGGGCTTCAATGATCGCTGTCATCGCGCCGTAACATGACGCCGCTGCAATACTGCCGTCATCCTCGTTCCATGACCGCATGCGCAAACGCATCCTGATCGTCGAAGACGAAGCCTCGATCCGCGACATGGTGGCCTTCGCCCTGCGCCGCGCCGAGATGGAACCGCTGCACGCAGCGGATGCACGCACCGCGCAGCACGCGATCGCGGAGAACATCCCGGATCTGATCCTGCTGGACTGGATGCTGCCCGGCACCTCCGGCCTGGAACTGGCGCGCCGCCTGCGCCGCGAGGAAAGCACGCGCGAAATCCCGATCATCATGCTGACCGCGCGCGGCGAGGAGATCGACCGCGTCAACGGACTGGAAGCGGGCGTCGACGATTACGTGGTGAAGCCCTTCTCGACACGCGAACTGCTGGCGCGCATCCGCGCGGTGCTGCGGCGCGTGCAGGGCGATGACGGCAGCGGCACGATCGAAATCGGAAACTTGCGCGTGGACGGCCCGGCGCACCGCGTGTATGCGAGCGGTGAGCTGGTGCAGATCGGTCCCACCGAATACCGGCTGCTGCACTTCTTCGTGACGCATCCCGAGCGCGTGTATTCGCGCGCGCAATTGCTGGATCATGTCTGGGGCGGCAGCGTGTACGTGGAGGAGCGCACGGTGGACGTGCACATCCGCCGTCTGCGCCAGACGCTGGAGCCGCACGGGCTTGTGCAGATGGTGCAGACCGTGCGTGGCGCGGGTTATCGTTTCTCCGCTCAGGCGTGAGCGCGGATACGGCGATGCCGCAACCCTCGCGCGCGCGACGGCTCGCGCGGCAGTTGCGCGTGTTGCGCGATGCCGCGGTTTCCTTGCCGGACGCCGTGGTGCTGCTGGATGCGCAGGAGCGCGTGCGCTGGTGCAATGGCGCGGCGCAACGGTTGCTGGGTTTGCGTTTCCCGCAGGATCGCGGAGCGCGCCTCGCCGACTGTCTGGGTTCGCCACTCGTCGCGGCGTGGCTGGGAGAAGGCGGAGTGGGTGAACTCGACGAGGTTCCCGCGCCGGCCGCGCCCGAAATACATCTCTCTTTCTCGCTGATTCCTCTGCGCGACCACGCGAAGCTGCTGCTGGCGCGCGACATCAGTGCGTTGCTGCACCTGGAGCAGGTGCGGCGCGATTTCGTCGCCAACGTCTCGCACGAATTGCGCACGCCGTTGACCGTGATTCACGGTTACCTCGAGCTGATCGAACCCGAAGACGTGCCGGCGCTGGCACCGATGCTGGACGAATTGCGCGCGCAATCCAAACGCATGGGCCAGATCGTCGAGGACCTGCTAACGCTTTCGAGACTGGAAACGCAGCAGCGCGCCGATGACGAGGACGTGGCGATGCAGCCGCTGCTGGCCACGCTGCGCAAGGAGGCCGAAGCGCTGAGCGGGGGCCGCCACACGATCGCGCTGGAAGACGATGCGCATTGCGATCTGCGCGGCTCGCCGCGCGACTTGCACAGCGCATTCTCCAATCTGGTCAGCAACGCGGTGCGCTACACACCCGATGACGGGCGCATCACCATCCGCTGGCGGCGCGGGCGCGATGGCGGTGCGCGCTTCAGCGTCAGCGACACGGGCTACGGCATCCCGCCGCAACATATTCCGCGGCTCACCGAGCGCTTCTATCGCGTGTCTTCCAGCCGTTCGCGCGCCACCGGCGGCACGGGGCTCGGGTTATCGATCGTCAAGCACGTGCTGGCACTGCACCAGGCGCGGCTTGAGATCGAAAGTTCGCCGGGCAAGGGGTCGACGTTCGCTTGCGTGTTTGGGGCGGAGCGCGTGCTGGCTGTTGTTTGAATCCGCGACAAGCAATCATCCCTGGTGGGCGCTACGGCCCGGCCGAAGCTGCCGTCCATGGCAAAAAGCTCCGTGGTCGTGCGCTCGGCCGAGCACGCGATGCGATTCAACGCATCGCGTAAACACTCGGCCTCTCCTGCACAGTTCAGCCGCACTGCGTATCATTGGGCCGCTTCGTTTCCTCGGCCGAGATCAAATGATGCGCACTCCATCGGGATTCGCCGCATTCGTCTTGCTGGCGTCGTTCGCGTTCGGTGCATCCGCCGCGCCACCGGCGCCGGCTTCGAGTGCTGGCGCCGCTGCCGCGGTCGCGCATCCGCAGGTGAAGCTGCACACGTCGATGGGCGACATCGTGGTCGAGCTGTTTCCCGACAAGGCGCCTAAAACCGTCGCCAATTTTCTGCAATACGTGAAGGACGGCTTCTACGACGGCACGGTGTTCCATCGCGTGATTCCGATGTTTCTGGTGCAGGGCGGCCTGTACACGAGGCAACTGACACCGAAGCGCACGCGGCCGCCGATTCCGGACGAGGCCAACAACGGCCTCTCGAATTTGCGCGGTACCGTCGCCGCCGCGCGCGGGCCGGATCCGGATTCGGCGACCGCGCAATTCTTCTTCAACATCGTCGACAACCCGCGCCTGGATTACGTAGGCAACCAGAGCGGCATGACCTGGGGCTACGCGGTGTTCGGCAAAGTGATCGAAGGCATGGACGTGGTCGACAAGATCGACAACCTGCCGACCGGCCCGCAGGGTCCCTTCATCGGCGATGTGCCGCGGCCGCTGCCGGTGATCGAAAGCGTCAAGGTCATCGGAGAAGCCGCCAAGCCCGCCGCGGAACCGGTGTCACCCACCGCGGGCCAGGTGCCGTTCGCGCCGGAAACGAAGAAGCCGAAGAAGAAAACCGCTGCGCCCGCGGCAGCATCGAGCAAGCATTGAGCTCGACGCTTTTCATCTCCGATCTGCATCTCGACGATTCGCGCCCGTGCATCGTCGAACTGTTCGAATCATTTCTTTCGAGCGAAGCGCGCAATGCGGACGCGCTGTACATTTTGGGCGACCTGTTCGAGGCCTATATCGGCGATGACGACGATGCGCCGCTGCCGGAGCGTGTCGCCTCTGCATTGAAAGCGCTGAGCGATTCCGGCGTACCCGTGTATTTCATCCACGGCAATCGCGATTTCCTGCTGGGCGAGGATTACGCACGGCGCGCAGGCATGACCTTGCTCGAAGACGGCACGATCTCCAATTTGTACGGTACGCAAACCCTGCTGATGCACGGCGACACACTGTGCACGGATGACATGGCGTATCTCGCTTTCCGCGAGCAGGTGCGCGATCCCGCCTGGCAGAGAATGTTTCTTTCGCAACCGCTCTCTACACGCCGCGCGTACGCGGCGAAAGCGCGCGATGCCAGTCGCGCCCATACTTCCCAAGCCGACATGGCGATCATGGATGTCAATCAGCGCGCCGTCGAAAATGCGCTGCGTGGTGCGAATGTCGCGCGCATGATCCACGGCCATACCCATCGCCCCGCCATCCACGATTTCGGACTCGATGGCGAACCCGCGCAGCGGATCGTGCTCGGAGACTGGTACGAGCAGGGTTCGGTGCTGCGGGTGGATGCGGGCGGCATCGAACTTTCCGGGCTGCCATCGAATTCATAGAGGAAAACCCATGCAACTGATTGGAATGCTCGACTCCCCGTACGTGCGCCGTACGGCAATCTCGCTGCGCCTGCTCGGCCTCCCCTTCGAACACCGGCCGCTCTCGGTGTTCCGCAATTTCGACGTGGTGCACGCAATCAATCCGCTGGTAAAGGTGCCGACGCTGGTCTGTGACGATGGCTTGGTGCTGGTGGATTCGACGCTCATCATCGATTACGCGGAAACGCTGACGGGGCGAAAGCTGATGCCCGCCGCGCCAGAGCAACATCGTCGCGCACTGCGCTGGATCGGCGTGGCGCTGGTAATGGCCGAAAAAGCCGTGCAGATTTTCTACGAGCACAAGCGCGAAGCGGATCGGCAGGATGCAGACTGGACGGGGCGCGTCAGCGGGCAATTGCGCGATGCCTGCGCTTTGCTGGAGCAGGAACTGCGCGATGTTCGCGAAAATGCCTGGCTGTTCGGCGAAGCGCTGACGCAGCCGGACATCACGCTTGCAGTGGCCTGGGGCTTCGCGCAACTGGTCGCGGCCGACGTGGCGCCGGCGGCGAATTATCCGAAGCTGGCCGCATTCGCCGCGCGCGCCGAACGCCTTCCGGAGTTCCGGGCGTTTCCCATCGACTAAAGCGCGCCGGACGCCGCGTCGATCGCCTCGCGCAACCGTTCGACCGCGATCACTTCCAGTTCGCCGATTCGCGTCTTCTTCGGTGCATTGGCTTTCGGCACGATCGCGCGCTTGAACCCATGTTGCGCCGCCTCTTTCAGCCGCTCTTCGCCATTGGGCACGGGGCGGATTTCGCCGGACAGACCGACTTCTCCAAACGCAACGGTTTTCTCCGGCAACGGCTTGTCGCGGAAGGACGACAGCACGGCGAGCAGCACCGGCAAGTCGGCGGCCGTTTCACCTACACGAATGCCGCCGACCACATTGACGAACACGTCCTGGTCGTACACCGCCGCACCACCATGACGATGCAGGACCGCGAGCAACATCGCGAGACGATTCTGTTCCAGTCCCAACGCCACGCGGCGTGGATTGCCGAGCGAACTTTGATCCACCAGCGCCTGCACTTCCACCAACAATGGGCGCGTGCCTTCGCGCGTCACCATTACGGCGCTGCCCGAAGTCGGTTGCGCGTGCGCGGAGAGGAAAATCGCGGAGGGATTGGGCACTTCGCGCAGACCCTTGTCGCTCATTGCGAACACACCGAGTTCATTCACCGCGCCGAAGCGGTTCTTGAACGCGCGCAGCACCCGGAAGCGCGAGCCGGTCTCGCCCTCGAAATACAGCACCGCGTCCACCATGTGCTCGAGCACGCGCGGCCCGGCGATGCCGCCTTCTTTCGTCACGTGGCCGACCAGGAATACGCAGGTGCCGGTTTCCTTCGCGTAACGCACCAGCCGCGCCGCGGATTCGCGCACCTGCGACACGGAACCGGGCGCGGCGGTGAGCAGTTCCGTCCAGAGGGTCTGGATCGAATCGATCACCAGCACGCGCGGTTTTTCATTAAGCGCATGTTCGAGGATGCGTTCGACGCAGGTTTCCGCCAGCGCATGAATCGGATCGAGCAGCAGCCCGAGCCGGTGTCCGCGCGCGGCGATCTGCGCCAATGATTCCTCGCCGCTGACGTACAGTCCTGGCAAACGCTCGCCGAGTGCCGCGAGTGCTTGCAGCAATAACGTGGATTTGCCGATGCCGGGATCGCCACCGACCAGCACCACCGAACCTTCCACCAGCCCGCCGCCGAGCACGCGATCCAGCTCGCCAATCCGCACCAGATGCCGCCGCTCGATCTCGCCCGCGATCCGCGCCAGCGGCTGCACGCGCGGCGTGTCGATGCCGGCGTAACCAACGCTGCGCGTGTTGCCTGCTGCAGCTTTTGCCGGCTGCACCACGAATTCGCTCAGCGTGTTCCAGGCGCCGCAAGCTTCGCACTGGCCCTGCCACTTCGGATATTCCGCACCGCAATCTGCGCAGACGTAGGCGGTTTTGGCTTTGGGCATCAGTGGCCGTCCTCGGCGAGCAATACGCGCCGCGTCACGCCGCAGGTCAGTTCGTAGGAAATCGTGCCGGCGTGTTGAGCAATGATTTCGACGGGAAGTTGCGGTCCCCACAATGTCACGATGTCGCCGACACGCGCGTTCGGTGCGTTGCGCAGATCGAGCGTGATCAGATCCATCGACACGCGGCCGACGATCGCCGCTCTCGCACCGTCGATCAGAACGGGCGTGCCGGAAGGCACGCTGCGCGGGTAGCCGTCGCCGTAGCCGATCGCGGCCACGCCGACCGGCATGTCTTCGGAACATTCGTAGTTCGAGCCGTAGCCGATGCGCTCGCCGCGCTTCACCTGATTGATCGCGATCAGCCGCGTCGACAAGGTCATCGCCGGCGCAAAGCCGAAATCCGCGCCGGTCTTGTTTTCTGCGACCGACAAGCCATACAGCAACCCGCCCACTCTCACCCAATCGCCGCGCGCCTGCGGCCAGCCCAGTACACCGGCGGAATTGGACAGCGCGCGTTCGCCGGACAATCCACGCGTCGCGTTTTCGAATGACGCGATCTGCCGCGCGGTGAAATCGTTGTCGAATTCATCCGATGATGCGAAATGCGTCATCAGCACGATGCCGGGATCGACGCTCGGCAGCGCACGCAGGCGCGCGTGCAGTTCCGCCGCGCGTTCGGCGGAAAAGCCCAGCCGGTGCATGCCGGTATCCAGTTTCAACCACACACGCAAACGCGGATTCGCACCGTCGCTTTCCAGCATCGCGAGCTGCGATTCGTGGTGAATCACCGCTTCGAGATCCAGCCGGCGCATCTCGGCCAGATCGCTCGCCGCATCCGGCCCGCTTAACACCACGATTCGGTTGCGGTGACCGGCTGCGCGCAGGCGCAACCCGTCCGCGATGGAGGCCACACCGAACGCCTCGGCATCGGCGAATGCGCGCGCGCAGCGTTCCAGGCCGTGGCCGTAGGCATCGGCTTTCACCACCACCATCACTTTCGCGTCACCGCTGAGTGTGCGAACGCGCGCGAAGTTGGCGCGCAATGCATCGAGATGGATTGTGGCAACCGCGGAACGCGCCAAGCGTTACTCCAATCGCCCGACGTACGACTCCGGCGCGTAGTTCTCGAACTTGGTGTACTGGCCGAGAAAGGTGAGCTTGACCGTATCGATCGGTCCGTTGCGCTGTTTGCCGACGATGATCTCGGCGATGCCCTTGTTGGGCGTTTCCTTGTCGTACACCTCTTCGCGGTAGATGAAGAGGATCAGGTCGGCGTCCTGCTCGATCGCGCCGGACTCGCGCAGGTCGCTCATTACCGGGCGCTTGTCGTTGCGCTGCTCCAGCGCGCGGTTCAACTGCGACAGCGCGATCACCGGCACCTTCAGCTCCTTGGCCAGCGCCTTCAGGTTGCGCGAGATTTCCGAAATTTCGGTGGCGCGATTCTCCTTGTTGCCGGGCACCTGCATCAACTGCAAATAGTCGATCACGATCATGCCGAGCCCATGCTCGCGCGCCATGCGCCGCGCGCGCGAACGCAACTCGCCGGGAGACAACGCCGGCGTGTCGTCGATGAAGATCTTCGATTCCGACAGCAGCGCGGTGGCCTGCGTGACGCGCGGCCAGTCTTCCTCGGCCAGATCGCCGGTGCGCAGGTGCTGCTGATTGATGCGGCCCAATGAGGAGATCAACCGGAACGCCAGTTGCGAAGCCGACATTTCCATCGAGAAAATCAGCACGCCTTTCTTGGCGCGCAACGCGGCGGTTTCGGCGAGATTCAAGGCCAGCGCGGTCTTGCCCATAGACGGACGCGCCGCGACGATCACCAGATCCTCGTTCTGCAAACCGGCGGTGAGATTGTCGAGATCGGTGAAACCTGTCGGCAGCCCGGTGATCTGCCCGCGATTGGCGTAGCGCTGTTGCAGCAGCGTCATCGCCTCGCGCAGCGCCTCGCGCATTGGCGCGTACTGCTTGCGCCCGCGCGCGCCGGCTTCGGCGATCTTGAACACGCGCTGCTCGGCGCTTTCCAAGATTTCCTCGGTGCGCCGGCCTTCGGGGTTGAAACCGGAGCCCGCGATGTCGCTGCCTGCTTCGATCAACTGCCGCAGGATGGACTTGTCGCGCACGATGTCGGCATACGCCGCGATGTTCGCCGCGCTGGGCGTGGCGTTGGCCAGTTCCACCAGATACGCCGCGCCGCCGATCTGGTCGGACAGGCCGTTGCGCTCGAACCACTCGCCCAGCGTCACCGCGTCGCATGGCTGCGCTCGCGCGGACAGGTCGCCGATGGCGCGGAAGATCAACTGGTGTTCGCGGCGGTAGAAATCCTCCTCGCGTACGCGATCGGCAACCTTGTCCCAGGCCTCCGGCACCAGCATCAACCCGCCCAGCACCGACTGCTCGGCCTCGATCGAATGCGGCGGCACGCGCAGCGTATCGACACGCGCGGCGGGTTTGCGTTCGGGCAGGACGGCGCTCACGTCGCGGTGCGATCCCCTGGATTCGGCATGCGCGGAATCATACGCGCGCGCGTCTCAGGCGCCGATACAACAAAGCTGTGGAAAAGTTGTGACTTGCTTTTGCTGGTCATTCCGGCGCAGGCCGGAATCCAGTGCTTTTATCGCTCGAAGTTACGTTTTTGCGCACGAAGCTTCGACATCCATGTCTTTTTCCGCTCGCCTCCAAGGCGAGCGGGCTACTTTTGTTTCGGCAAAAGTAGCCAAAACCATTGCGCCGGCATGACGGTCGAGCCAACGTCCGGTTGGCTCGACTGCCCTGCGCTTCTCGCCAGGCACGCGCCGGCGCGAACTCGCACGTCCGTGTGCTCGAACGTCGCGCCTTTCCCGCACGCCCGGCTGCGATGCTCGGCGTCATGCGACGGCGCTTCAAGCTCGCTCAACACGGCCATCCATGGCCTGCGTTGTTTAAAGGGAAGGCACTTGCTTCGCACAGAACAAAACGGGCGCCATCGGCGCCCGTTCGATTGCATCCCGAATACGATCGTGCAAGGTTACTCCTCTGCGATTACCTTCACCTTCACGGTCGTCTGCACGTCTGCGTGCAACGCGAGATGCACTTCGTATTCGCCGACATTGCGCAGCGGGCCTTCGCCCAGGATCACTTCGCTCTTTTCAAGTTCGAGCCCTTGGACGGCGAAGGCTTCGGCGATTTCGCGCGGACCGACCGAGCCGTACAGCTTGCCTTCGGGGCTGGCGTTGGCCTTGATCGTGGCTTCGGCGCCTTCGAACTTCGCAGCGCGCGCCTGCGCGGCGGACAGCAGTTCATTCGACTTGGCTTCGTACTCGGCGCGGCGCTTTTCGAACTCCGCGACATTCGCGGCGGTGGCGGGCACGGCCTTGCCGCGCGGCACCAGGTAATTGCGGCCGTAGCCCGGCTTGACCTTGACCTTGTCGCCGAGGCCGCCCAGGTTTTTCACTTTCTCGAGAAGGATGAGTTCCACTTTCGTCTCCGATTCGTTAGCGCGGACCCGATGTCCGCGCAGCTTGCGCTGTCCGAATCATTCCCGCTCGCGCGGGAAGATCAGGCTCAAACAAAGTGATTGTCGCTATACGGCAACAGCGCCAGGAACCGCGCACGATTCACCGCATCGGCGAGCTGGCGCTGATAACGCGCCTTGGTGCCGGTAATGCGGCTGGGCACGATCTTGCCGGTTTCGGTGATGTACTGGCGCAGGACGTTCAAGTCCTTGTAGTCGATCTGCTTCACGCCTTCGGCGGTGAAGCGGCAGAACTTCTTGCGGCGGAAAAATTTGGACATGTCGGTATCTCCGGATTTGGGTCGCGCTTACGCGGCTTCTTCGCGATCGGCGAACGCCTCGCCACCGAAGCCTTCGTCATCGCGGCGGCGCGGCGATTTCTCGTCCTTGTCCTTGGCCTTCATGATCGGCGAAGGTTCGGTTTCAGCCGCATCCATCTTCATCACCAGATGGCGCAGCACCGCGTCGTTGAAGCGGAAACCGGAAACCAGTTCATCGAGCGCCTTGGGTCCGCACTCGATGTTCATCAGCGCGTAATGCGCCTTGGCCAGATGCTGGATGGGATAGGCAAGCTGGCGGCGGCCCCAGTCCTCGATGCGATGGACCTTGCCGCCGTCGGCCTCGACCAGCGCCTTGTAGCGCTCGATCATGCCGGGCACCTGCTCGCTCTGGTCCGGATGGACCAGGAACACGACTTCATAGTGACGCATTGTGTTTCCTTTCGGGTGTCGCCGCGGCGAGCCGCGGCAGGCAGCCTCCCGACCAGCGTGCCGGCGGTGAGGCAAGGGTCTTCGCTCGCTTTGAATCGCGGACGAAAGAAGCGGAATTTTAGTAGGTAACCCGCTGAAACTGCAAGCGGCTCAGGCCGGGGCGTCGACGGTGAAGCTCTCACCGCACCCGCACT
Organism: Rhodanobacteraceae bacterium; assembly: GCA_036759545.1. GTDB lineage: Bacteria > Pseudomonadota > Gammaproteobacteria > Xanthomonadales > Rhodanobacteraceae > 66-474. Next base: position 1,512 of record DAIOUL010000037.1, on the reverse strand, counting down.
CGCCGGTGGCATTGGGGTTGTGGAACACGAACGCGGCGTTCAGGCCCTGCCTTTCGAAATCGATACGGGTGCCGTCCACGAACGGCAGCGATTTGGGATCGATTACCACGCGCACGCCGTCCAGATCGAACACGCGATCTTCGGACGCGATGGCATTGGTCAGATCGACGGTGTAGCCGAAACCGGAGCAGCCGGTTTTCCTGATGCCGAAACGCACGCCCGCGGCGTGGGGATTCTTGGCAAGGTACTCGCGCATGCGCGCGGCGGCGGTCGGGGTGAGTTCGATGGACATGTCTGCATTCTACTGCGGGCGCCGCGATGCTTCGCTATCATCGCCCATTTGTATTCAGATATGCCGCATTCAGATGCGGCGCAGACCACAAGGTTTCAAGATGGCGGACGTCGGCAAAACCATCACGGTCAAACAGGCGCTGGCGGGCACCGGTCAAGGTGCGGCCATCACGGTGCGCGGCTGGGTGCGCACCCGGCGCGATTCCAAGGCCGGGCTGTCGTTCGTCAATCTGTCGGATGGCTCGTGCTTCGACACGCTGCAGATCGTCGCGCCGGCGACCTTGCCGAATTACGCCAGCGAAGTGCAGAAACTCACTGCCGGTTGCGCGATCGTGGCGCACGGCACGCTGGTGCCTTCGCAAGGCAAGGGTCAGGCGTTCGAGTTGCAGGCCGACGGCATCGACGTGCTCGGTTTCGTGGACGATCCGGAAACCTATCCGATCCAGCCGAAGCAACACTCGCCGGAATTCCTGCGCGAAGTGGCGCACCTGCGCCCGCGCACCAACCTGTTCGGCGCGATTTCGCGCGTGCGCCATACAATGATGATAGCGATCCACCGTCATCTGACCGAGGAAGGTTTTTTCTGGGTCAATACGCCGATCATCACGACCAGCGATGCCGAAGGCGCGGGCGACATGTTCCGCGTGTCCACGCTGGAGCTCGCCAACCTGCCGCGCGACGAGAAAGGCGCGGTCGATTTCCGCAAGGATTTCTTCGCGCGCGAAGCCTTCCTCACCGTGTCCGGCCAGTTGAACGTCGAGGCGTATTGCCTGGCGCTCAGCAAGGTCTACACCTTCGGGCCGACCTTCCGCGCCGAGAACTCCAACACGCCGCGGCATCTGGCCGAGTTCTGGATGATCGAGCCGGAGATCGCGTTCGCCGACCTGAACGACGATGCCGACTGCGCCGAGAAATTCCTGAAGGCGATCTTCAAGGCCGTACTGGACGAACGCGCCGACGACATGGCCTTCTTCGCGCAGCGCGTGCAGAGCGACGCAATCACGCGGCTGGAGAAGCTCATTGCCGCGCCCTTCGAGCGCATCGACTACACCGATGCGATCGCGATTCTGAAGAACTCGAAGCAGAAGTTCGAATTCCCGATCGAATGGGGCGTCGACCTGCAAACCGAGCACGAGCGCTATCTGGCGGAACAACACGTCGGCCGACCGGTCGTAGTGATGAACTACCCGGAGAAGATCAAGGCGTTCTACATGCGCTTGA
>DAIOUL010000036.1:0-23620 GCA_036759545.1 Rhodanobacteraceae bacterium | reverse complement strand
GAATCTGCGCGACGATCTGGTTGCGGATGTCTTCCGGCACCTTCATCACCATTTCCGTTTTGCAGTAACCGGGCGACACGCTGTTGACCGTCACGCCCTTCTTCGCCACCTCGCGCGCCAGCGCCATGGTGAAACCATGCATGCCGGCCTTGGCGGCGGAGTAGTTGGTCTGGCCGAACTGGCCGGTCTGGCCGTTGACCGACGAGATGTTGACGATGCGGCCGAAACCGCGCGCGCTCATACCGTCGATCACCTGCCGGCACATGTTGAAGACGCCGTCCAGATTGACGTGCATCAGCTCGTGCCACTGGTTTTCCTCCATCTTGCGCAACGACACGTCGCGCGTGATGCCGGCGGCGTTCACCAGGATCTCGATTTCGCCGTAGCTTTCCGCGATGTGTTTCGCCAGCGCGGCGCAATCGTCGAAGCGCGAAACATCTGCCGGCGCGAACACGATGTTGCCGTTGAATTCCTTGGTTTCCTCGCGGAACGCGGCGAGGCGCTCCTGCCGGTTGCCGAGATCGGCGGCAATGACCTTGCGGCCGGCGCGCGCCAGATGCTTGCAGATTTCGGTGCCCAGGCCGCCGATGCCGCCGGTCACCACCGCTACACGTTCGCTCATATGGAAAGCCCCGAGTCTTCATGCCGCATGGCGCAACATGTTGCACCGCAGCGAAGCCGGGATGGTAGGCAGCCGCCTGCGGGCTGTCAATGAAGCCTCAGCGGGACTTCTTGCTTTCGCCGGCCGCCGCCTTGGGAGCCGCGTTGGCGGCGTTGGCTTCCAGGAATCCCTTCTGCAGGGACTTCCACAGGTCGATGTTGCGCTCGGTCATCTCGTTCAACATCGACCAAGGCGTCTGGCCCAGCATCTCGTTCAACTGCGCGCGGAACTTGTGCTGCTGATCCAGGAAGATCTTCAGGCTGTTTTCGAGGTAACCGCCCACGAAACCCTGCATGGAATCGCCGTAGAAACGGATGATTTGCGAAAGCAGGTTGGCCGAGAACATCGGGTGCCCGTGCTGTTCGTGCTCGGCGATGATCTGCAGCAGCACCGCGCGCGTGAGGTCCTCGTCGGTCTTCGCATCGCGCACCTCGAACGGGGTTCCGGACAGCACCAGTTGCCGCACCTCTTCCAGCGTGATGTAGCTGGAGATCTCGGTGTCGTACAGCCGCCGGTTGGGGTACTTCTTGATAGTGCGCGGTTGTGCCATGCGGCAAAGCTAGCACGGCTTGCGGCGGCGCACTAGCGTCCATCGTCATTCCGGCTCAGGCCGGAATCCAGTGACTTTATCGCCTAAAGCTGCGCTGTGGCGCACGATGTTTTGACATCCATGTCCTTTTCCGCTCGCCTCCAAGGCGAGCGGGTTACTTTCCTTTCGGGGAAAGTAACCAAAGCCATTGCGCCGGCATGACGGTCTCGCCAACGTCCGGTTGGCTCGACTGCCCTGCGCTTCTCGCCGGGCGCGCGCCGGCGCGAACTCGCACATCCCTGTGCTCGGACGTCGCGCCTTTCCCGCGCGCCCGGCTGCGATGCTCGGCGTCATGCGACGGCGCTGAAAGCTCGCCCAACACGGCCATCCCTGGCCTGCGCCGTTGCAGTCATACGGAGCAGCGGGTTCACGCGCTCACTTGCGATGAAAATGATGCTGGCCCCATTTTTTGTTGTCCGCGTGCGTTTTTTCTCGAAACTTCTTTAGCGCAGGAGTCTCGCCACCTGTCGCTTCAATGCGGAACTCGGCAAAAGCCTGTTTCAGATCACCGTACTTGCGCAATCCTCGCTCATCAAACAAATACCGTCCAGGGATCTCACGCGAGTCCAACGGGGTGTCTATCGTTTGATTTTTCGCCCTCTGCAAGAACGGCCGCAGCCCACCATGCAAGCTCCTCACGTCGGCATCTTGTGGGCCGTACATGAGCAAAAGTGCCTCAAGTGCTTCCGCCTTTTGCTTCAAGAGCACTTTATCCATACATAACCTCAATTGGAGATCGTGTCGAAAGGAGAAAAGAAAGGGGTCAGGTTCATTTTTGAATGATCAAAAATGAACCTGACCCCTTTCTCCTGCGCGGATTACCAACCCATATAATGTCCGCCATTGATCGCCAGGTTCGCGCCGGTGATCCACGCCGCTTCGTCGGCGAGGAAAAAGGAAACCGCGTAGGCGATTTCGTCGGGTTCACCCAGACGCCCCAGCGGAATCTGCGCGACGATCTTGGCGCGCACTTCTTCCGGCACTGCCATTACCATGTCGGTGCCGATGTAGCCGGGCGAAACGGTGTTGACGGTGATGCCGAACTTGGCGTTCTCCTGCGCCAGCGAAATGGTGAAGCCGTGCATACCGGCTTTCGCCGCCGCGTAATTGGCTTGCCCGTATTGTCCTTTCTGCCCGTTGATCGAGCTGATCTGCACGATGCGCCCCCACTTGCGTGCGCGCATGCCGTCGATCACCGGCCGCGTCACGTTGAAGCAGGCATTCAAATTCGTGTTCACCACGTCCATCCACTGTTGATAGCTCATCTTGTGGAAGGTGGTGTCGCGCGTGATGCCGGCGTTGTTGATCAGGATGTCGACCGGCCCGAGCTGTTTTTCGATTTCCGCGACCATGGCCTTGCAGGACTCCGGATCAGACACGTCGCCTTGCACCAGCGTGGCGTCCACACCTGCGCCCTTCATCTTTTCCTGCCAGGCGCGCGCCTTGCCCTCGTCGCGATAATTGGTCGCGACCTTGTGGCCCATGCCAGCCAGCCGTTTGACGATCGCCGTGCCGATGCCGCCGGTGCCGCCGGTTACCAGTGCCACGCGCTGCGCCATGATCGCTCTCCTCTCGATGGTCGGCTGATCATGCATCGCTCACGCGTGGAAAGTCTCGCCGCGCTGCACAAGGGCGGAGCCCTTTGCCACGGAGCTTTGGGCATGACGTCGGTTTGGGCAGCTTCACGCGCCCGCGCGCACCTCCAAAGTCTTCTGGCGCGGCAATGCCGCTGGATCAAAGGCAGCCAAAGCGCTGCGCATCAATGTGCGTGGCGTGCGCGCTTGCAGCGCCGCACGCGGGATGCCGAGCAGCGCAAGCGCCATACGCATCGCCGGCACCGGATCGCGCGGATCGATGGCCGCCGCGCCTTCTGACTTGGAGAGCTTGCGGCCGCGCGCGTCCACCGCGACCGGCAGATGCAGATAGGCTGGCTCGCGCAACCCGAGCAAGCGCAGCAGAAAGATCTGCCGAGGCGTGGAATCGAGCAGATCCGCGCCGCGCACGACTTGGGTGATCGCTTGTGCGGCGTCGTCCACCGCACAGGCCAGTTGATACGCGAACGGCCCGTCCGCGCGCTTCACCACGAAATCGCCGTCCATGGAAAGCGGCCAACGCTGCAAGCCCTGCAAGCCATCCTTGAACGCGATCACCGCATTGCCCACGCGCACGCGCCACGCTGGTTCGCGTTGCGGGTCCGTCGGCGCCACGCAGACGCCGCGATGCGCACCGGCTCGGGCAGCCAAGTCACTGCGCGAACACCAGCAGGGAAATACGTGACCGTTCTCAAGCAGGCGCCGCAATGCCGCCGAATACGCTCCGGTGCGCGTGTTCTGAAATAGCGGTGCTTCGTCAGGCTCCAACGCGCATGCATGCAACATGCGCAGGATGGAATCGGCCGAACCCGGCACCTCTCGCGGCGGATCGAGATCCTCGATCCGCACCCGCCATGTACCGTTCGCCGCACGCGCGCACAGCCAGCTGCCGAGCGCGGCCAACAGCGAGCCGAAATGCAGCTCGCCGGTCGGCGAGGGTGCGAAACGTCCACGATAGCTGGAGGCATCGGCCATCGGCTGCATCATCCTCCCGCACGGATTCCGCCAGCGATTGTGACGCAACGAAGCGCTGCCATGCTCTGGCATAATTGCGGCTCTGCTTCATTCGTTTGCCGCGATGCCGTCCCTGACCGAATCCCGTGTCCGCGAAGTGCTTGCGGGCATCATCGATCCGCACACCGAAATCGATCTCGCAGCCGAAGGCGCCGTACGCGCGGTCGGTGTGGACGGCGATCGCGTTGCGGTGGACATCGCGCTGGGTTATCCCGCACGTTCGTACCACGGCCGACTCGCCGCGCAGATCAAGCAGACGCTGGAAGCCGATCCAGGGATTGCGCAGGCAACGGTTTCCGTCAGCACGCGTATCGTCGCCCACAAGGTGCAGGACAAACTCACGCCGTTGCCTGGCGTGAAGAACATCATCGCGGTCGCGTCCGGCAAGGGCGGCGTGGGGAAATCCACGGTTGCCGCGAACCTCGCGCTGGCGCTGGCCGCCGAAGGCGCGAACGTCGGCGTGCTCGACGCGGACATCTACGGCCCCAGCCAGCCGCGCATGTTCGGCATCGAGGGCCGACCCGAATCTCCGGACGGACGCAGCATCGAGCCGATGGTGAACCACGGCGTGCAGGTGATGTCGATCGGTTTCCTGGTCGGCGAGGACACGCCGATGATCTGGCGCGGGCCGATGGTGACGCAGGCGCTGACGCAATTGTTGAACGACACGCGCTGGCGCGATCTCGACTATCTCGTCATCGACTTGCCGCCGGGAACCGGCGATATCCAGTTGACGCTGGCGCAGCGGGTGCCGGTGGCGGGCGCGGTGATCGTCACCACGCCGCAGGACATCGCGCTGCTGGATGCCAAGCGCGGCCTGCAGATGTTCGAGAAGGTTTCCGTTCCGGTGCTGGGCATCGTCGAAAACATGGCCACGCACGTCTGCTCGCAATGCGGCCACGAGGAACACGTGTTCGGCACGGGCGGCGGCGAGAAGATGGCGCAGCAGTACCATGTGCCGCTGCTCGGGAGTCTGCCGCTGGACATCCGCATCCGCGAGCAGGCCGACGGCGGCAATCCGACCGTCGCTGCGATGCCGGACTCTGACATCGCCGCGCGCTATCGCGAAATCGCGCGCAAGGCTGCTGCGCAGTTGTCCTTGCAGGCGAAGAACAAAGCCATCGCCATGCCGAAAATTTCGGTGCAGAACACATGATTGGTTTTTGCTCGTCATTCCCGCGAAAGCGGAATCCAGTGACTTTGATGCGATGAGAGCAAAGACACTGGATTCCGGGTTCCGGCCCGATGAAGCTGGGCCGGCCCCGGAATGACGATTGTTGTTACGCTTTTGCGATTCCCGATTCCCGATTCCCGATTCCCGATTCCCGATTCCCGATTGCCGATTGCCGATTCCCGCGAGCGTAGCGAGCAAGCATGAGCATCAAATCCGATCGTTGGATCCGCCGCATGGCTGCCACCGGCATGATCGAGCCGTTCGAGCCGCGGCAGGTCAAGCAGAACGGCAACGGGCGGATCGTGTCGTTCGGCACGTCCAGTTACGGCTACGACGTGCGTTGCGCGGACGAGTTCAAGATCTTCACCAACATCAACTCGACCATCGTCGATCCCAAGGATTTCGACTCGCGCAATTTCGTCGACTTCAAGGGTGCGTGCTGCATCGTTCCGCCCAACTCATTCGCGCTGGCGCGCACGGTGGAATACTTCCGCATCCCGCGCAACGTGTTGACGATCTGCCTGGGAAAAAGCACCTACGCGCGCTGCGGCATCATCGTGAATGTGACGCCGCTGGAGCCGGAATGGGAAGGACACGTAACGCTGGAGTTCTCCAACACCACGCCGCTGCCGGCCAAGATTTACGCCGACGAGGGCGTGGCACAGATGCTGTTCCTGGAATCCGACGAAGTCTGCGAAACCAGTTACCGCGACCGCGGCGGCAAGTATCAGGGGCAGAAGGGCGTGACGTTGCCGAAAACGTGATGCGGGGCATTGCGCTTGGCGCTATGCTTCTGCGATTGAACGGAGAACCACGATGACCGCTCGCACATTCACCACGCGCCTGCTGGGCGTTTCACTTTTCGCGCTGACCCTGGTGCTGGCCGGCTGCTACGGCCGCGTGCGCAGCGGCGGCGAGACGGTCGCCAACGTGCCGCAGCAGTACGACATGACGCTGGAAGCCGCCAAGGATGGGCAATTCATTCTGGACGGCGCGACGCTCAGCCTGGACGATCTGGGCGGACACTTCCGCTATCTCGCCGACCAGAAGCAGTTGCCGAAAACGGTACTGCTCAAAGACGGGCCCGACGCCAACGTCAAGGATGCCCAACTGGAATATTTCGCCGGATTGCAATTAACGTTCCACTTCACCGGCTATGTGGAGCACAAGGGCAAGCTGCAATTGCTGAGCGCGGTCGAAGACAAGAACCCGCCGCCCGCGAGCGCGAGCAGTTCTCAATAGAGCGTCACGACTCCGCGCCGCCGGCGATCCGCGCATCCGCGCCCGCCATGATCGACGTGCGCACGATGATTTTCAGCGCGTGGATCATTTCATCCAGCGGCATCGCGGGCGCACGGTGTCCTGCGGCTTGTTCCGGCAAATAGGGCACGTGCACGAAACCCGCGCGCAAGGGTTTGCGGCGTGCGGCGTGCATCAACCCGTAGAACGCCGCATTGCATACGTAAGTGCCGGCGGTTTGCGAGACCTGCGCGTCGATGCCCGCGCCGTGAAGTGCGGCCAGCGCCGTCTTGATCGGCAGGGTGGAGAAATACGCCGCCGGCCCGTTGCCCAAGACCTTTGTGTCGACTGGCTGCGCGCCGGCATTGTCCGGGATGCGCGCGTCGATCACGTTGATTGCGACGCGTTCGAGCGAGATGCCTTTGCGTCCACCGGCCAGTCCGACCGCGATCGCCACGCCCGGCTTCGTTTCGCGCAGCGCGTTTCGAAGCACGTGCAACGAAGCTTCGAATTCGGTGGGCAGTTCGATTGCAACGATGCGATGGCCCTCGATTACTTTGCCGTCCAGCGCACGCACGGCCTGCCAGGAAGGATTGATGGCTTCGCCGGCGAACGGCGCGAAGCCGGTGAGCAAAACGGTTTTGTTGACCGGCATGATGAGAAGTACAGACGTTAGATGTCAGGCGTTAAAACGTGAGACGTGAGACGTGAGTCGTGAGTCGGATCAGCTCCTGACGTCTTGCGTCTGAGCGAGCGAAGCGAGCGGCCATTTCACGTCTTGCCTCATCGGCGAAATACCAAAAAATACATCAGCAGCAAATTCACGATCAGCAACGCCGCCCCGGTTTTCCACTGCGCGCGGATCACGTCGTTCTGATTCGGCAGCTCCAGCAGCGCCACCGGCACGATGTTGAAGTTCGCCGCCATCGGCGTGAACAACGTGCCGCAGTAGCCGCTCAGCATGCCGAGAGCGCCGAGGATCGCCGGATTGGCGCCGTGCAGTTGGATCACCAGCGGCAGGCCGATGCCCGCGGTCAATACCGGGAATGCGGCGAACGCGTTGCCCATGATCACGGTGAACAGCACCATGCCGATTCCGTAGGCGACGACACATGCAAGAGCGCTCTGCACCGGAATCGCGATCCGGACCAGATCGGCGATCGCATTGCCTACGCCGGTCGCGGCGAATACGCCGCCGAGTGCGGCGAGGGTCAACGGCAACAAGGCTGCCCAGCCGAGCGTGTCCAGCAGCCGTCTGCCCTCGATCAATCCCGCCGATGGTTTCGCGCGTGTCACGATCAACGCCGCGATCAGGGCTATCACGCAGGCCAGTGCCAGGCCCGTCAGCGTCATCTGTTTGCTGGCGAAAACGGGCGCACCCGCGATTGCCGCGTATTTTCCGAACAGCGCGATCAGCAGCGTCACCAGGGGAATCAGCAGCGCGGGAATCAGCAGTTTGTGGCGCAGGCGCAACGCGTCGGCTTCGCGCTCTTCGGCGCTGCGTTCGGTGATGTGCCCGCGCTTCATGCGCGGCGCCAGCGCGGCCAAGGCAAGCACGCCGATGCCTGCAAGTTGTGCGGGAAGTTGATGGTGCGCTTTCGTTTGCGCCAGCACGGCGTCGCCGCCCGCGAAGAGCGCCGCCAGCACCGCCCAGAACGCGGCGTGCGACCAGCGCCGCTCGCGCAGGTTCAGCCACGCCGCACCCGCGAGAAACGCGGCGAGCAACCAATAGGCGTGCTCAATGCGCAGCATCGTGTTGTGCCGTTGTAGTGGAACGTGCGGTCGGTCGGTCCTGCGCGATCTGCCGCGCGAACAGGACTGTGCGCACGCCGTGGATCAGGAAGGCCGCGATGGCGGTCGGCAGCGCCCACAACGCGATCTGCAAAGGCTGCAGTTCGATGCCGTGCTGCGCATAGAAGCCCTGGATCAGCAGCACGGCGCCCAGCGCAATGAACACGTCCTCGCCGAAAAAACGGCCGACGTTGTCGGTGGCCGCGCAGAAGGCGCGCACGTCGTTGCGTTCGTTCTGATCGAGTGGCCCGTCACGCTTTTCCGCCGCGCCTTCGGCCATCGGTGCCAGCAACGGGCGTACGGTTTGTGCGTGGCCGGCGATGTCGTACAGACCCAGCATGCAGAGGATCTGGCGCATGCCGAGATAAGCGATCAGCAGACGCGGCAGTGTCAGCCTGCGCAGCGATGCGATCCAGTTGCGCGCGTGTTCGCGCAAGCCCGCGCGCTCCAGCACGCCGATCGCGGGCAGCGTGAAAGCGTAGAACATCAGCGTGCGTTCCGAGACGAAACTGTTGCCCAGCAGCGCCAGGATCTCGCCGATGCTCTTGCCCGCGCAAAGACCGGATACCACGCCGGCGAGAATCACTACCGGCACCGGATTGAAACGCAGCGCAAAACCGGCGATCACGGCGGCGACGCCGAGCAATGGCAGCCAGTGCATCAGCGCGCCTCCGGAGCGGAAACGCGCAATCCCGCTCGCTCGAGCGCCTGGCGCAGTCGCTGTGCGAATTCGCCGGCGTTGCTCCGATCGCCGTGCACGCACAGCGTGTCCGCCTCGATGTGCACCAGCGAGCCGTCGTCGGCGATCGCTACGTTGCGTGTGGCGATCGAAACTGCCTGCGCGATCGCGTCGTCGATATTCTCGATGACCGAGCCCGCTTGCGCGCGCGGCGTCAATGAACCGTCCGCGCGATATCGTCGATCGCAGAAAGCTTCGCTTGCCGTGCGTAATCCGGCGGCGCGAGCCGCGCGGGTCGACATGCTGCCCGCCAGCCCGACCAGGATCAGCGATGCATCGAAATCACGCACCGCACCGGCGATCGCGTCCGCCAGCGCGCGATCGCGTGCCGCCATGTTGTATAGCGCGCCGTGTGGTTTGATGTGATGCAATGCCGTTCCCGAGGCCCGCGCGAAAGTCGCCAGCGCGCCGATCTGATACAGCGTCTGCGCGTGAACCTCGTCTGCGGAAACTTCGATCTCGCGCCGGCCGAAGTTCTGCGGATCATGCAGCGACGGGTGCGCGCCGATGGCCACACCATGTTGTACGCACAAGGCCACTGTGCGCTGCATCGTCGCTGCATCGCCTGCGTGGAAGCCGCAGGCGATATTGGCGGAACTGATGTGCGGCATTACCGCGGCATCGTCGTAGCCTTCGCCGAGGTCTGCGTTGAGGTCAATCGTTCTCACGCGTCGCGTTCCAGCCGGGTGGCGATCAGAGTCTCCATTTCGCGCAACTTCCGCTCGCGTTCGCACAATGCCTGTTGCGCCTGTTCAAGCGTGCACGGCGCGAAGCGTAGCGCATCGCCCGGGCGGACTTGTGCGAGGCGCGGAAGATCGACCGCCGTGATCTGTCCGATGCGCGGGTAGCCGCCGCTTACCGGATGTTCGACGCCCAGCGCGATCGGCTCGCCCGACGGCGGCAGTTGCAGCGTACCGGCGATGCAGGCCTCGCTGATCAGTTCGACGGGTTCTGTGAGCCGCAGTTGCACACCGAGCAAGCGCACGCCGACGCGATTGGAATCGTTGCCGACCTGGAACACTTGCGAGAACAACGCCTCGTGCGACCCCCCATCGAGCAGGTGCGTATGTGTGCCGGGCAGCAGGCGCAGCGGGAATCCAATATCGAACCACGGCCGCGGATCGATGCTCCAGCGGGCTTGCACCTCCCGTCCCCCGTCTCCCGTCTCCCGCATTTGCAGCACATCGCCCGCACGCAGCGGGCGGCCGAGCGGTCCGAGCGCGGCGTTGACATCCAGGCTGCGGCTCCCCAACAGTGCTTCGAAATCGAAACCACCTCGCACCGCGAGATACGCACGGCAGCCGCTGCGCATCGCACCCAGCGTCAGCGTTTGCCCGGCGCGAATGCACAGCGGTGACCACATCGCGCGTTCGACGCCATCGATCCATACGGGCAACGGTGCGCCCGTCACCGCGATCCGGGCATCCTGGTGGAAGCGCAGCGTTGGGCCCAACAAGGTCAGCTCCAATGCGCACGTGTCATGCGCGTTGCCGGTAAGCGCGTTGGCGATTCGAAATGCAGGAACGTCGAACGCGCCGGCATGGCCGATGCCGAGATGCGCCAGGCCTGAACGGCCGGCATCTTGCGGCGTCGTGAGTAAACCGGGCTTTACGACTTCGATGGTCACGCAGCACGTTGTCCCAGCGCTGCGAATTCATCTGCATCGATTGCGCGACAACGCACGCGATCGCCAGGCGCAAGAAGGCAGGGCGGTTCGCGGCCCGCATCGAACAGAACCCATGGGGTGCGGCCGATGATCTGCCAGCCACCGGGCAGTTCGCGCGGATAGATGCCGGTCTGCGCGCCGCCGATCGCCACCGAACCGGCCGGCACGCGGGTGCGCGGTGAAGCGCGGCGCGGCACGTGCAACGAGGCATCGAGTCCGAGCAGATAGGGAAAGCCCGGCGCGAAACCGAGCATCGCCACCTTGTATTCCGCGGCGGTGTGCCGCGCGACGAATTCGTGCGCATCGAGTTGCGCGTGGCGTGCAGCTTCATTCAGATCCGGGCCGAACCCGCCGCCGTAGCAGACCGGGATTTCGATTGCCCGCGAGCCCATTTCGGCGGCGTCATCCTTTTCCGTTTCGCCCAATATCGATTCGATCGCGATCAGCAATTGCGCGTGCGGCGATTGTTCCGCACCCGCCCACGTCACCGGGTCGAAACGGATCAGCAGACTGGCATAGGCCGGCGCGATCTCGCTCACATCCGGTAAATTCGCCAAGCGCAACCGTGCGGCCGCCGCATGCACGCGCGCATTGATCCGTGGATCGATGACATCGCCGAAGCGCAACAGCAGCGCGTCTTCGGCAAGCGGCTCGCCGGTGAACTCAGTCGTCACGAGAACGACGCATGATGCAAAGGATCTCGCGGGGATCAGGCGCAGGCGGGTTGCTCAAGCCTTGAATCAGCGCTTCGCGCTCCGCAGGTTCATAACGCAACGGAACACCCGAACCCCACACCGGTCCCGGCCACGCCGCGTCGCCTTCGCGCCGCGCGACCACGTGCACGTGCAGTTGCCGCACAATGTTGCCGAGCGCGCCGATGTTGAACTTGTCGCAGCGTGCGATCGCTCTCAACAACGCCAAGGCGCGATCGGCCTCGCGCAATAGTTCCATCCGATCTTCGAACGGCAAATCGGTCAGTTCGACCAAGCCCCTGCGTCGCGGCACCAGGATCAACCAGGGAAAGCGTGAGTCGTCCATCAGCAGCACGCGCGAGAGTTCCCAATCGGCGATGAAGATCGTATCCGCCGCGAGGCGCGGATCGAGGACGAAGCCCGTTTCGTTCGCGCTGTTCACTTGCCGCCGGCGAGATTCTTCTCGAAGAAGTCCAGTGTGCGCTGCCAGGCGAGCGTCGCAGCGGCATGATCGTAATGCGAGGGGTCGACATCGCGATTGAAGGCGTGTCCGGTGCCTTCGTACACGTACACGGGCGCGTCCGGCCAGGCTTTGCGGTGTTTTTCGACCGCTTCCGGCGGGATCGACTTGTCGTTGGCGCCGAAGTGGAACATCGTCGGCGCCTTCAACGGTTCGCCGAGGAACGACACGTTGCGCGCGCCGTAGTAACTGACCGAGGGCAGGCCGAGCCGCTGCGCGGCCAGTAGCGCCACCGTGCCGCCCCAGCAGTAACCGACCACACCGATCTTTCCGGACGACCGGATCGAATCCGCGGCGCTGCCCACCGCTTCCACCGCGCGATCCGTACCGACTTCGCCGATCAGTTCGCGGCCCTTCTTCATGCCGGCGTCGTCGTAGTCCAGTTCCACGTCCTGTTCGACCAAGTCGAAGAACGCCGGCGCGATCGCGGTGTAACCCGCAGCCGCGAAACGGTCCGCCACGCTGCGCACGTGCGCGTTGACGCCGAAAATTTCCTGCACCACCACGATGCCACCCTTCGGCTCGCCTTGCGGCTTGGCGAGGTACGCGCCGATGCAATGCATGCCGGCGGTGTTGAGATTGATGCGCTCGCCCATGGCACGACTCCTTTCGCAATTCGATCGTGTCAGCCTACTACGGGACGGCGTTGCGCCGCGTCACAGCGCCGTGGTCGTGTACCTTTTTGCGAGCTGCTGGAAGCGCTGGTCGGCGCGCAGCGGCCGGTACAACGGATTTACTGCGAGATCGCTGCAGCCCACCGGCTGCGCGGGGCAGTGATCCTCCAGCAGTTGCATCGCCGACGCGTTCTCGCCGAGCACGAGGTAGAGCTGCAGCAGGTTGCCGGCGACCTGCGGATTGGAACGGTGTGCGGCGAGTTGCTGCAGGGCGGTGAGCGCGTGCGGACGCAAAGCGGGATTGGCGAGCGCGCCGTAAGCCAGACGCGCTGCGTCCACCTGCTGCTGGTCCACCGGCGTCGAAGGCTGCACGAGGTCGAAGGCCGCAATGACCTCGTCGTCCCGGTGCAATTGCTGATACGCATACGCCAGACCGAACGCGCCGTCCACATCCTTGGGATCGAGCTTGAGCAGCATTTTCTCGGCGGTCATCACCAGATTGGAGTCGCCGAGATCCTGCGCAGCCACGGCGAGGTTGTTCCAGGCGATTTCGTTGGCCGGATCGAGCAGCGTGGCTTCGCGGTATTCGGCCAATTGCTCCTTCAGCGGCAGCACGATGCCGTAATCGATGTGCGCCGGCACGTTGCTCGGGTCCAGCTCCAGCGCCTTGCGGTACGCGGCGCGCGCCTGCTCCGTTTGCTTCGGATCGGAGCTGCCCAGCGCATTGCCCAAGGCGACCCATGCGTCGGCATTGTGCGGGTCGAGTTCCAGCGCCTTCTGCGCTTCCGCATGCACCGTCGGCAATGTCGTCGCGAGCGGAAGGTTGGAGTGCTCGGTCAGCACCAGCAGGGTGCGCGAAAGCAGGGCATGCGCTTCGGCGTAGCCCGGATCGAGTGCGATCGCCTGACGGAAATAATCCTTCGCTTCCGCCAGGTTCGCGGCGTTTTCCTTCTTCGCCAGTTCGCGGCCCTTGAGCACCAGTTCGTGCGCCCTCGTATTCGCGGTTCGCCCCGCAGGCCGGTCGGAGCGCGCGAACTTGACCTCGAGCGCATGGGCGATGGCTTCCGAAACCTCGTCCTGCACCTTGAAGATGTCCTTGAACGAACCGTCGTAGTGGTCGGACCACAGTTCGTAACCGGTGACGGCATTTACCAGTTCCGCGGTGATCCGCACCTCGTCGCCGTTGCGGAGGATGCTGCCGTGCACGACGTTGGCGACGTTCAACCGCTTGCCGACCTCGGTGGCGGAGAGCGCGGCGTCGCGCAGCGTCGATGCCGTGTCCCACGCGATCACGCGCAGCGCGGGATTCTCGCCCAGCGCGCCGGTGAGTTCCTCGGTGATGCCGTCGCTGAAATACTTCTGGTTCGGGTCTCCGCCGAGATCCCGGAAAGGCAGCACCACCAGCGAGTCCTTCGGCGGGTTGAACGCATCCTCGACACCCATGCCGGCGTGCCTGCGGACGAAATAGCCGGATGCCAGCAGCACCACCGCGATCGTCAGCACGCCGATGATGGCGAAATCCAGCTTGCGCGCCGTCGATTGCGCAGTGGATTCGCCCGGCGCGATTTCGCTTTCGCGCCTGATGCCCCGTGGAGTGAATTCGTAGAACCAGGCGAAGGCGAGCCAGAACGGGAATCCGATCGAGGCCGCGATCAGGAACCAGCGCGTGGTCCATTCCGGCAGGCCGATCGCGGGCGTGAGCTGGGAGACGCCTTGCGCCAGTGCCCAAGCCGCGCCGACGTACAGCACGGCCGCCCGCAGCACGTTGCGCCGCTTCAGTTCCGAGAGGAGGGAGCGACGATCCGTCACCACATCCGGACTCCCGATCGCGGGCGTTGCCCGCGCGGCAATGATAACGGGTCGCCGGCAGGGCGGTTAGAATGCGCGATTTGCCGCGCGGCAAACTCACCATCGCATGTCCACGCCAGCACCGCCCAAGATCGGTTTCGTCAGCCTCGGCTGCCCCAAGGCGCTGGTGGATTCCGAACGCATCCTGACGCAGTTGAAAGTCGAGGGTTACGAGATCGTGCCGCGCTACGACGCGGCGGATGCGGTGGTGGTCAACACCTGCGGCTTCATCGATGCGGCGGTGCAGGAATCGCTGGACGCGATCGGCGAAGCGCTGCACGAGAACGGCAAGGTGATCGTCACCGGTTGCCTGGGCAAGCGCGCCGAGCTAATCCGCGAGTCGTATCCGGAAGTGCTCGCGATCAGCGGTCCTCAGGATTATTCAAGCGTGATGTCGGCCGTGCACGACGTGCTGCCGCCGGCGCACGATCCGTTCGTGGACCTGGTGCCGGACACGGGTATCAAGCTGACGCCGAAACACTATGCGTATCTGAAAATCTCGGAAGGGTGCAATCACCGTTGCACGTTCTGCATCATTCCGTCCATGCGCGGAGATCTGGTCTCGCGGCCGGTCAATGAAGTTTTGGTCGAAGCGGAAAAACTGGTGCACGGCGGCGTCAAGGAATTGCTGGTGATTTCGCAGGACACCAGCGCCTATGGCGTGGACTTGAGATACGCATCGGGCGAATGGCGTGGAAATGCGTATCGCACCCGCATGACCGATTTATGCCGCGGGTTGTCGGAACTCGGCGCATGGGTGCGGCTGCATTACGTCTATCCCTATCCGCACGTGGACGAAGTGGTTCCGCTGATGGCGGAAGGGAAGATCCTCCCGTACCTCGACATTCCGTTCCAGCACGCCTCGCCGCGGATCTTGAAATCGATGAAGCGGCCGGCGCATTCGGAAAAGACGCAGGAACGCATCCACGCCTGGCGCAAGGTCTGTCCGGACATCACGATCCGCAGCACCTTCATCGTGGGCTTTCCGGGCGAAACCGACGAAGAGTTCGAAGAACTGCTGGATTTCCTGCGCGAGGCGGAACTGGACCGCGTGGGCGCCTTCGCCTATTCGCCGGTGGAAGGCGCGCGCGCCAACGAGCTGCCTGATCCGGTGCCGGAAGAATTGAAGGAAGACCGCCTGGAGCGCTTCATGGAAGTGCAGGCGGAGATTTCCGCCGTGAAGTTGCAGAAAAAAATCGGCCGCGCGCTCACGGTGTTGGTGGACGAAGTGAATGCCGATGGTGCGATCGCGCGCTCCTGGGCCGACGCGCCGGAGATCGACGGCGTGGTGCGCGTCGCGGATGGCCAGTCGTTGAAACCGGGACAATTCGCGCAGGTACGCGTCACGGGAGCGGACGCACACGATCTGGAAGCGGCTGTTTTGGCGTCGAACTGAACCTTTCGTCATTCCGGGGCGGCCGAAGGCCGAACCCGGAATCCAGCTTTTATGGCTCTCGTCAAAGCTGGATTCCGGATCGCGGCTGCGCCGCGTCTGGAATGACGATCATTCATAGCTCACCGCCACCACCACGAATTTCCTCCTGCCGCCCGGGAGCTCGGCCTCGAACTCGTCGTCCGCACGCTTCTTCAGTGCCGCGCGTGCCAGCGGCGAGTCGATGCTGATCCAGCCCTGTTTTGCATCGGTTTCATCAGGACCGACGATACGGTAACGCTTCACTTCGCCGCCGCGCACGTCTTCGATTTCGAAGGTTGCGCCGAAGTAGATGGTTTCGCGGTCGGAAGGCACACCTTCGGCCACTTTCAGCGACGGAATGCGTTTGGACAGATAGCGCACGCGCCGATCGATCTCGCCGAGCTGCTTCTTGCGATAGGTGTATTCGGCATTTTCCGAGCGGTCGCCTTCTGCTGCCGCGGCGGCCAGCGCGCGCACCACTTCGGGACGGACGCGATGCCACAGCTCATCCAGTTCCGCCTTCAGCTTTTCGAAACCCGCACGCGTGATGATCGCTGTGGAACGCGGCGGAGGCGGTCGCCAGCGGGACATCGCGCGGCATCACCGCTCGGTGCGGGCTGCGCGCGGAATGCACCGCCGGCCGAATTGGCGATTGTCCATGGCTGCTCCCAAGCGCGAACCAATCGGCATTGTACGTCACAGGTGCTTGAGTCAGCCGAGCGCAAAGGGTAGGGTGCACTTGCGTTCCGTTCTGCTGGTGCCGTTGCGATGTCGCATTCGATTTTTTTGCCGCGTGTGCGGCTGGGGTCATTGCTGATCATCGTTGTGTTCTCGCTGCTGGCGGGCTGTTCCAGCGCGCCCACGCGCAACACTTCGGCCAACGCCGCGCTGGATGCGCTGTACGCGAAGCTCGACCAGGCCAGCCGCGATTACGATCAGGCGCTGACGCTGGCGCGGCAGAACGACAACGCCCAGTCCGAGCACGCGATCAGCGTGGCGCTGGATACCCTGCGCAACACCGCCGCGCAATGCGTGAACCTGCCCGGCTGCGACGTGCAGCGTTTCATCAGCAGCTACGACCGCGCGCTGCGTCTGAAGGATGGCAGTTTTCTCGGCGGCGACGAAGGCGACCAGATTTCCGACCAGCCGGATACCACCACGGCCGGCGAGAGCGCCTCGCCGGTACTGAACGCGATGCCGCAGACGCAACGCAGCGTCAGCCTGCTGCGCGGACGGCAGCTCTCCGATTTGATCGCGATGAACGGCCCGGTGAAAGCGGCGTTGCAGACCTGGCTCACCAGCATGCGGCCGAACCTGATGCAGGCGTACGTCGACTACCAATACCTGCGCTTCGAGATGTGGCCGGAATATCAAAAGGCCGATCTGCCCGAGGCGATCCTGTTCGGGATCCTCGCCAAGGAATCCGGCGGCAAGGTACACGCGGTGTCGCGTTCCGGCGCGGCGGGACCGCTGCAATTCATGCCGGCGACCGGCGCACGCTTCGGTCTCACCACCGTGGATGGCTTCGATGAGCGCTTCGACCCGACGTTGTCCGCGCGCGCAAACGCCGAATACTTGAACGAGCAACTGGCGCAGTTCAACGACAACCTGGAGATGGTGCTGGCCGCCTACAACGGCGGCGAAGGCCGCGTCGGTCGATTGGCCACGGCGCAGGGCAACGCGAGCTTCTGGGACCCGCAGATCTATTTCTCGCTGTCGCCGGAAACCCGCGACTACGTGCCGATGGTGCTGGCTGCGGCGTGGTTGTTCATGCACCCGGAGCGTTACAACCTGCATTTCCCGGAAGTGGACGGTGCGCCGGGACACATCATCCTGCAGCGTCCCGCGTCGCTCACCGAACTCGCGGTATGCCTGGGCCAGGCCGGCGGACAGCGCTACGGCTGGTTCCGCACGCTGCGCAATCTCAACCCCCAACTCGATCCCCAGGTGCAGGAGCCGATGGGCGCGCGCATCGAATTGCCGAAGACGCTGCAGGACGACTACGCGAAGTCCTGCGTCAGCGGGCCGTGGGTGGCGCTCGCCGACGATCTGCATTCGGCGGTGCTGCCCACGCCGCCGCCGCAGATTGCGCAAGCGGCCGATCCACCGCCGCCGCACCCGCGTCACTACACCGTGCGCCGCGGCGACACGCTCTCGACGATCGCGCGCAAATACAGTTGCGATGACGTGCGTGCGCTGGCGAAAGCCAATCATCTGCACGCGCCGGGCTATGCGCTGAAACCGGGGCAGGAATTGAGCTTGCGGGGGTGCGGGCGGGATTGAGCGCGGACGATATGTCCAAGTGATCCGGCCAGTGCTTCATCGATCGCAAGCGCTTCATGTCAGCCAGTGATCGAGCGGCCGCCCGATCGTCCTGGCGAACAGCTCGACGTCATCCGCGAACGCTCCGATCAGCTCCGTCCGCAGCGAAGGCGGAATCGCCGGCGCCGGTGCGAGGCGGGTATTCCAGCCGTCGACACGGCCGAGTGCCCCGAACGACCGGTCGATTCGCAGCTTCTGCTTGACCCTCGCAGCAGAGTCCAAAACGCGCTTCAACAGCCGGCTTTTTCTTTCGCGCGCAGGATTCACCGGCGCGAATTGCGGCGGCAGCCAAGATTCGAGCCCCAGGAATTCCAGAACGCCGCGATAAACTCTTTCGGGATCGCGCCGAAGGTCGTCGTGCAGGATCACATGCACGCGTCCGCGGTCCGCGGTGCCGATCAATCTCGCGATCTGTTCTCCCAACAGGCAGATCGAACGGTATTGCAGGACCGCGGGCTCGCGACACCGCGCCGGTACGTGCCGCCCGGCGGCGCGCGCATCCTGCGACGCCCAGGCACGCGCGAAATCCGGTTCTTCTTCCTGTTGATCGAACAGCAGCTGCCGGTGCCAGGAAGGCGACATCTCCAGTGGATTGCGCGCCATCGCAACGAAACGCGCCCGCGGCTGGTAGCGGAGGATGTTCGCCGCGGCAACCGCCGAGTGCAGATACAGCACCGAAGCTTCGCCGATCCCCTGTGCACCGGGTGACGCATCGCGAAACAACGACTCGTACTCGTCCAGGGTTTCGATCCAACGGTAACGGCTGTCGCTGTTGAAGTAGTGCGGCTCTTTCTGCCGGCTCATGTATACGGCCGGGTGCATCGAAAGATACCGATGGAGCCACGTCGTGCCGCACCTGGGCGCGCCGACGATGAAGAAATCGGGTTTGCGCGCGCTTTCCCGCGGCATGCGGTCCGCCTGTGCCTGTGTCGCTTCGTGTCCGCGGTGAGTGCCTGGAAGCACGCGGAATGGTGCGAGCGGTTCTTCAAAAGTGCGGCCCAAAGCGCCATCCATGGCGCAGAGCTCCGTGGCCGCTTTTTTAACTTGATACGGCAAGGAAGTTCGCTTGGCTGGAGAGTCTCGAGCAGCGATCAGGGACGATGCACAGATTACGCTGCCGCCTCGCCGCCGGATTTCATCCACGCCGATGCGCGGTCGGCGGGCGCGGCTGCGTTTTCCTTGACCTGCCGCATCACGCGCAGCACGTCGCGGTGCAGTTCGGCGAACTCCGGGAAGCTGCTCTCGCGGGTTTCGTGGTAGGCGACCGCGATCCACAGTGCGATGCCGCGCAAACGCACCTGCGCATTGTCGGAACGCGCGCGGTCATGACCCAGATCCATGCCCGTGCCCCAACCGCCGGGTTTAAGGTCGGGCGGCGAGCCGTAGAGATGCGGCGCTTCCAGTTTGGATGCCGCCGAGCATTCTTTGCCGATCAACTCCGCCAGCAGCGCGCTGGCGGGAGGGGGCAGGGCCAGCGCGCGTTGTTCGATGTCGCGGAACTGACGCCGCATCCGCGCGGCGCGGCTCAGGGCGAGCATCCTCATTAGAAGGCGCATGATCTTTCCAGAATAACCGCTTGATGCGCGCGAGGGCCGGCAGTTTTATCCACGCGGGCACACCCGGGCTGAAACCTCGGTCACATTCTGCGCCCGCCGGAGGCAAAGGACAAATGCCTGTTCAGAAGTCCCCGAAGAAGTGGCCCAGGCGTTGGCCCACCCTGACCGGCATCTCGGGCAGCAGGCCGGCCCGCAGCAGGCAGGCCGGCGGCAGCAGCAGGATCACGGTGGAACCCATCTCGAACCGGCCCATCTCGGCGAACCTGACCAGCCGCACGTTACGGCCGCGCCAATCGCTGCGGACCACGTGCGCGGCATAGGGCGGCACTTCCTGGCCGCTCCAGACCGTGCGGATGCCGGATACCAGCATCGCGCCCACCAGTGCCACCACGAACGGACCGTGCACGCCGTCGAAATGGCAGATAAGCCGCTCGTTGCGCGCGAAAAGACCCGGAATCTGCGCCACGGGGTTCGGAGCGACGCTGAACAAGCGCCCAGGCACGTGCACGGTTTCGATCAGTTCTCCATCCATCGGCATGTGCACGCGGTGGTAGTCGCGCGGCGAGAGATAGATGGTGATGAAGTGACCGCCGCGATAGAGCGCCGCGTCTTCTTCGTCAGCCAGCAATTCGGTCACGCTGAAGTCGCGGCCCTTGGCCTGCAGGATGCGCCCCTCTTCGATACGTCCGGCCTGGCTGATGCGGCCGTCCGCGGGGCAGAGCACGGCCGCCTCGCCGCCGCCGGCATGGCGTGCGCCGGGTTTCAGCGCTCGGGTGAAGAAGGCATTGAAATGCGGGTAGGCGAATGGATCGTGTTGCGCGGCTTCGCTCATGTCAACGCGGTAGCGTTTCACTACCCGCGCAATCAGGAAGTTCTTCCACGGCCGCCAGGTCCAGCGCGTCGCGGCGCGGACGATGCGGCTCAGCGTTTTCTGCGGCAGCAGATACTGCAGCGCGAGGCTCGGCGACATGCGCGGAGTGTAGGCGATTCACGCTCGTCTATACTGCGGCGCTTTCGAAAGCTCTGAGCGTTCACCCCTGAACGCGAAGCTCAAAAAGCAGCCACGGAGCTTTTCCCATGGACGGCAGCTCTTGACTGCACTTTCAGAGAACGCATGACCTCCGAGCTGTCCACGATCATCGACTGCATCCGCTACGCAGCCAGCCGTTTCAGCGCGGCCGGCCTGACGTTCGGCCACAGCCACGACAACGCGGTCGACGAGGCCACGCATCTGGTGTTGTCGAGCTTGCACTTGCCGCCGGATCTGCCGCCGGCTTACGGCACCGCGCGGTTGACGGCGGAAGAGAAAGCGCGCGTGCTCGAGTTGATCGAGCGGCGTATTGTCACGCGGGAACCGGTCGCGTATCTGGTCGGAGAAGTCTGGTTCGCCGGCATGCCGTTCAAATCCGACAGGCGTGCCTTGGTGCCGCGCTCGCCGATCGCGGAATTGATCGAAGACGGCTTTTCGCCATGGCTGGACGATCGCGAAGTGGAACGCGCGCTGGATCTGTGCACGGGTTCGGGTTGCATCGGCATCGCGATGGCTGCGCACCAGCCGCGCTGGCGCGTGGACCTGGCCGATGTCGACGAAGCCGCGTTGAGCCTCGCGCACGAGAACGTGGCGCTGCATCAACTCGGCGATCGCGTTCGCGCCGTGCGTTCCGACTTGTTCAGTGGATTGCAGGGCGAGCACTACGACCTGATCGTCTCCAATCCGCCTTATGTCACCACGCAGGAATTTGCGGCATTGCCGCCCGAATACCGCCACGAGCCGCGGCTAGGCTTGATAGCCGGTGAGGACGGGCTGGATTTCGCGCTGCGCATCCTGCGCGGTGCGCCGGATCATCTGAATGAAAACGGATTGCTGATCGTGGAAGTCGGCGAAGCCGAGCACGCACTGAACGATCTGCTGCCGCAGGTTCCGTTCGTGTGGATCGAATTCAAGGTCGGTGCGATGGGCGTGTTCGCGATCGGGCGAAGGGAGTTGCTGGAGCACGCAGACAGCATTCGCAATGCAGCAAGCGGTCGATAATTCATCATCGTCATCCCGGCGCAAGCCGGGATCCATTTTGTTGGTTTACGACGGAGTGAAGATCAAAATGGATTACAAAGTCCATCCATGGACTTTGCCCTACGGGCCAACCTTCGGTTGTTCAAATTCGTTCCAGACGAATTTGTCCGGGTTCCGCCGCGATGAAGTCGCGGCGGCCCCGGAATGACGGATTCCAGATTCCCGATTCCCGGCTTCATGTCCAACACTTTCGGCAAACTGTTCACCGTCACCACCTTCGGCGAATCGCACGGGCCGGCGATCGGTTGTGTGGTCGATGGTTGTCCACCGGGAATCGAAATCGCGCCGCAGGATTTTCAACGCGATCTCTCGCGTCGTGCCACTGGAAAATCGCGGTTCACTTCGCAACGGCGCGAAGCGGATGAGGTGGAAATCCTTTCGGGCGTTTACGAGGGCAGAACCACCGGCACGCCGATCGCGTTGCTGATCCGCAACACCGACGCGCGTCCGAAGGACTACGACGAACTGGTCGATGTCTTCCGTCCGGGACACGCCGATTACACGTTCTGGCAGAAGTACGGCATCCGCGATCCGCGCGGCGGCGGGCGCGCCTCGGCGCGCGAGACGGCGATGCGTGTGGCAGCCGCGGTGATCGCGAAGAAGTGGCTGCGCGAGAAATTCGGCATGCAGGTTCGCGGCTGGCTGGCGCAGATCGGCGAAGTCGTCCCTGACCTGGCGGACGGTGCACCGATCGATTTCGAGACGGTCGAAAGCAACCCGTTTTTCTGGCCGGTGGCGGCGCAGGTGCCGCAACTGGAGGACTACATCGATTCGGTGCGCAAGGATGGAGATTCGGTCGGTGCGCGCGTCAATGTCGTCGCGAACAACATGCCGACGGGCTGGGGCGAGCCCGTGTACGGCAAGCTGGATGCGGAACTGGCGAGCGCGCTGATGTCGATCAACGCGGTGAAGGGCGTGGAGATCGGCTCGGGCTTCGCATCCGCCGCGCAGCGCGGCAGCGAGCACCGCGACGAAATGCGTCTGGACGGCTTTACGTCCAATCATGCGGGCGGCATACTGGGCGGGATTTCCAGCGGACAGGATGTGCTCGCCTCGATCGCGTTGAAGCCGACCTCCAGCATCCTGAAGGCGGGGCGCAGCGTGAATTTGGCCGGTGAAGAAATCGAGATCCGCAGCAAGGGCCGGCACGATCCCTGCGTCGGCATCCGCGCCGTGCCGATCGCCGAAGCGATGGTCGCGCTGGTGCTGATGGATCAGGCGCTGCGCCACCGTGCGCAATGCGGTGATGTCGGCGAGGTGAAACCGCGCATCGGAAGGACAAAGCCATGACTGTACACGCACGGATTTCCATGCATGACATATTGAGCGACGCGATCCATTATTGGGAGCCGCGCCGGCTGATCTACAATGCCGCGCTGGCGGCGGTAGTGATCGCCTTCGCCGCGATTTTCTGGACGCAGGTCCGCGCACGCGTGAGTTTCGAGCTGATTCTGGCGCTGCTGGTTCTGGCTGTGCTCGCCAACATCTGTTACTGCGCAGCCTATGTCGCGGATGTTCCGATGCAGCTTTCCACGTTTCGCGACGGGTGGCGGCGCTGGCGCTGGGCGCTGTGGCTATTCGGTGTGCTGTTCGGTGCGGCGCTGGCCTGGTATTGGACCGGTGACGAAATTCTTCCCGCGCTGCTTGGTGGCAAGTGAGCAAGAAATCCCGTTACAACATCGCCATCGTCGGCGCCACCGGTGCGGTCGGCGAAACGCTGCTTTCGATCCTGGCCGAGCGCGAATTCCCCGTCGGAGAACTCGTGCCGCTGGCGAGCGAGCGCTCGGCCGGCGGCACCGTCGGCTTCGGCGGCAAGTCGGTGACGGTGAAAAACCTCGCAGAACACGATTTCTCGAACATCGACGTCGCCTTCTTTTCAGCCGGCGGCACCGTCAGCCGCGAACACGCGCCGCGCGCGGCGGCAGCGGGCGCGGTGGTGATCGACAACACTTCCGAATTTCGCTACGTGGACGACGTGCCGCTGGTCGTGAGCGAGGTCAATCCGCACGCGATCGCGCAGTACACGCGGCGAAACATCATCGCCAATCCCAACTGTTCGACCATGCAGATGCTGGTGGCGCTGGCGCCGATCCACCGCGCCGCGCAGATCGAGCGCAT
>DAIOUL010000035.1:0-25428 GCA_036759545.1 Rhodanobacteraceae bacterium | reverse complement strand
TCCTGCTGCTGGCGGCGAAGTCCGGCGTGCGCGTGTTCCCGCACGCGGGCGGCGTTGGCCTGTGCGAGATGGTGCAGCACCTGGCGATGGCCGACTACGCGGCGATCAGCGGCAGCATGGAAGACCGCGCGATCGAATTCGTCGATCACCTGCATCAGCATTTCACCGAGCCGGTGCACATTCGCGGCGGACGTTATCTCACGCCGAACGCACCCGGATTCTCGACGCAGATGCATGCGGCTTCGTTGCGCGAGTATGTGTATCCGGAAGGCCCCGCGTGGCGGAACGATCTGCGGGCGGTTTCGCCGCGCTAATCCTTGCGCGCGGCCAACGCGTCACGCAACGAGAAAATCCGCTTCATCTTCACCCATTTCTCGCCGGGCTTTGCGAACGGCAGCGGCTGCTGGAATTTCCACATCAGCTCTTCCCAGGCCTGCACGCGTGGATCGGCGGCATCGCGGACGGCTTTCGCATCGGGCGAAAAATCATCCGGCACGTCCATCGCCATCACCAGCCGGTTGCCTGCGCGGAAGATTTCGAGATTCTCGATGCCTGCGGCGCGCAGCGAATCCAGGATCTCCGGCCAGATGTTTTCCGGCCGGTGCCAACGTTCGTATTCGGCGATCAGCGCCGGGTCGTCCTTGAGATCGAGCGCGTAGTAGAGGCGCGGCATCGCCGTTCCCTAGACGCGCACCGAACGCCCGCGCTGCAGCGCGAACGCGAATACCGCGGCGAAGCAGACTAGCGGCACCGCCATCGCGGTCGCGATGCCAAAAGAATCGGAAACCGCGCCGGTCGCGGCGGTCAGCACCGCGCCGCCGACAATCGCCATCACCAGCAGCGACGCGCCGAGCTTGCGTTCGTCGTCGTTCAAGCCGTCCACGCCCAGCGCGAAGATGGTCGGATACATCACCGACATGAAGAAACTGGCCGCCACCAGCGCGCCGAGTCCGACATGTCCGGGCACCAGGACCGCGGCCGCGCACAGCAGCACGTTGATCGCGGCGAACGAGGCCAGCAGCACGCGCGCGGGCAAAAATCGCATCAGCGCCGTTCCCGCAAAACGCCCTGCGGTAAACGCGATCAGCGACAAGGTCAGGAAATCCGCCGCGCGCTTTTCCGGTGTGCCAGGCAGCGTGCCCTGCGTGTAGCGAATCAGCCAGCTCCACACCGTGACCTGCGCGCCGACGTAGAAGAACTGCGCGGTGACCGCGGAAAGAAAATAACCGTTACGCAGCAGCCGGCCGATGTGTCGAGCACCGCTGACGCGATCGGCCGCTTGTTCACTGCCGGCAGGAAAACGCACCCAGGCGATCAGCAGCGCGAACACGATCACCACCGCCGCGATCGCCAGATACGGCGTCTGCACGCGCAGCGCCTCGGTCGCGAAATAGGCGTGGCGTGTCGCGGGCATCATTGCCGCCAATTGCCGCGGCGTGTGCTCGACGCCGGAGAAAATGAACCAGCGGCCGATCAGCACGCCGGTGATCGAGCCGAGCGGATTGAACGCCTGCGCAAAATTCAACCGCCGTGCCGCGCTTGTCGCCGGTCCCAGCACCGTCACCAGCGGATTGGCGGACGTTTCCAGGAGCGACAACCCACTGGCGATCACGAACAGCCCGCAGAGGAACAGCGGATAGCTCAGCGCCGAGGCCGCGGGATAGAACAACGACGCGCCGATCGCGTAGAGCGCCAGCCCGACGAGAATCGCGCCCTTGAACCCGATTCGCCGCATGCAGATGCCGGCGGGAATCGCCAGCAGGAAATAACCGAGATAGAACGCGCTCTGCACCAGCCCCGCCTGGAAATCCGACAGCGTGAAGGCATTCTTGAATTGCTTGATCAGGATGTCGTTGAGGTTGTTGGCCACGCCCCACAGGAAGAACAGGCCCACGATCAAAGCCAAGGCAGCGATCGAAGTGCGCGCGGCGGAGGCGGCGCGCGCTTCGGAGCTGATCGGATCGGCGGAGGACATTCTGGGATTCTTGCTCTCGGCGCTTGCCGGAAGGCGCTGACGGGCCGATACTAGCCCTCGAGTCCGGGTTGTAGATATAAAATTGTGGTTTGTCAATGAACGGCTGGGAGGCCGTTACGGCCGACCATCGACGAGCACCGCACGCCATGAGCAAGCCCCCCAAGTATCGAGCACCTGCCCTGGACAAGGGGATCGACATCCTCGAGTTGCTGGCGCGCACCGCCGGGCCGATGAACATGACCGCGATCGC
The DNA here is from genome assembly GCA_036759545.1 of Rhodanobacteraceae bacterium. Lineage (GTDB taxonomy): Bacteria > Pseudomonadota > Gammaproteobacteria > Xanthomonadales > Rhodanobacteraceae > 66-474. The sequence continues at coordinate 23,203 of DAIOUL010000035.1, read as the reverse complement.
CGCCGCGATCGGTTATTCCAAGGGCGAGATCTTCCGCATGCTGCAAGTGCTGGAGGAACGCGGCTTCATCGCGCGCGAGAACGATGCGGGTTACGTGCTGACAAATCATCTGTTCATGCTCGGCATGGAGCGGCCGCCGATCAAGTCCTTGAGCGAGGCCGCGCTGCCGGTGATGCACAGGCTGGCGCACGAGACGCAGCAACCCTGCCATCTGGTGGTGGCTTCGGAAGATCAGATCGTGGTGATCGCGCGCGTGGATGCGCCCGGCGACGTCGGATTCGTGGTGCGCGTGGGACATCGGCGCCCGCTGGCGCATTCCACTTCCGGCGCGGTGCTGTTCGCGTTCCAGAACGACGAGGTGCGCGCGCACTGGCTGGACACCTTGAGCAAAGCCGGAACGCGTTATTCGCGCAAGAAGTTCGTCGAGCAGGCCGAGCGCATTCGCGCGCAGGGATACGCCATGATGGACAGCGAAGCGGTGGACGGTATCACCGATCTCTCCGCCCCGATCCTGCGACATGGTTACGCTGCCGGCGCGCTGACCATTCCGTTCGTCGAGCGCAAACCGGCGCAGGTGACGATGAAGCGCGCGATCGAACGGCTGCGTGCGGCCGCGGCGGACATTTCGCGGGAGCTGACGGCATGAAGCGCTGGTTGCCCGCGTTGCTTTGCGCAGCCGTTGTGCTTGCAGCACATGCGCAACCGGCGCCCAAGGCGCAGCGCATGCAGTGGTTCGCCGACGCCAAGTTCGGCATCTTCATCCACTTCGGCATTTACGCGGTGGACGGCATCGCCGAATCGTGGTCGTTCTTCGATGGCGATATTTCCTACGCCGACTACATGAAGCAGCTCAAGGGTTTCACTGCTTCGCATTACGACCCGCAGGCCTGGGCGGATCTGATCAAGGCGAGCGGCGCGCGCTACGCGGTGATGACCAGCAAGCACCACGACGGCGTGGCGCTGTGGGACACCAGGCAGGGCTTGAACGTGGTGAAGGACACGCCGGCCAAGCGCGATCTGGTGGCGCCGTTCGTTGCCGCGCTGCGCAAGGACGGTTTGAAAGTCGGTTTGTACTATTCGCTGATCGACTGGTCGTCAGCGGATTATCCGGCTTTCACCAAAACAAAAACGCGTTACGAGATCAAGAACAATCCGGCGCGCTGGAGCCGTTTCGTGGCGTACTATCAGAACCAGTTGCGCGACCTGATGGACCGCTACAACCCGGACCTGTACTGGTTCGACGGCGGCTGGGAACACAGCGCCGAGGAATGGCACTCGAAACAGACGCGCGACATGATCTTCGCGCACAACCCGAATGCGATCATCAATTCGCGACTGCCGGGCTACGGCGACTACGGCACGCCGGAGCAGGGTGTGCCGATCACGCGGCCGCCCGACCCGTACTGGGAACTGTGCATGACCATCAACGATTCGTGGGGCTGGCAGCCGCACGATCGCGATTTCAAGACGCCCAACGAATTGATCCGCATGTTGGCCGATACGCTGAGCATGGGCGGCAATCTCCTGCTGGACATCGGTCCGCGCGCCGACGGCACGATTCCGCAGGAGGAAGTTTCCACATTGAAGGAAATCGGCCGCTGGGTGCACAGGAACAGCGAAGCGATCTACGGCTCGCAGGCCGGCATTCCGAAGGATTACTACTACGGGGACAGCACGATTTCCAAAGATGGCAGGACTCTGTATCTGTTCGTCACCGGTAATTCGAACGGGCCACTGCTGGTGAAGGGATTGCAGAACCACGTACTGTCGGCGCGCGCATTGGGCAGCAGCGCAAAAGTCAAAACGCATATCAGCGGCAAGTGGTCTTCGACCGGTGCCCCGGGCGAGCTCTACATCGACGTGCCGGACGCCGCGCTCGACAGCCAAGTCACGGTCATCGCGCTGCAACTGGACGGCCCGGTGAAGCTGTTCCGCGAAGACGTGAAGCCAATCACCGGCAACTAGCACCCTCATGCCCACCCGCCGGGAAATTCTGCAAGGCGCCGCTGCGTTCGCGCTGCTCTCCCGCGTCGGTGCGCAAGGCGCGCGAGCCGCGGCGGCTGCGAAGGACGACTACGTTCCGGTCACCGATCCGCTGGTCCTGAAAAAATTGGAGCAATGGCAGGACTGGAAGTTCGGGCTGATCCTGCACTGGGGCACCTACAGCCAGCGCGGCATCGTCGAATCCTGGTCGATCTGTTCGGAAGACGAACCGTGGTGCGCGCGGCCGGAAGGCGTCGGCTACGTCGAATACAAGCGCGGCTACGAGCAACTGCCGCGCACCTTCAATCCGGTGAAGTTCGATCCGGCGCAATGGGCCGACGCCGCGCACGATGCCGGCATGAAGTACGTCGTGTTCACCACCAAGCACCACGACGGCTTTTGCATGTTCGACACGAAGCAGACCGATTACCGCATCACCGCGGCGGACGTGCCGTATCACACGAACCGCAACGCCAACGTCACGCGCGCGTTGTTCGATGCTTTCCGAAAGCGCGACTTCGGCATTGGCGCGTACTTCTCCAAGGCCGACTGGCACCAGCCGGACTACTGGTCGCCGCGCTGGGCCACGCCCACGCGCAACAACAATTACGACACGCGCAAATATCCGCAGATGTGGAAGCGCTTCGTCGAGTTCACGCACGCACAGATCGAGGAGCTGACCACGCAATACGGTCGCGTCGATCTGATGTGGCTGGATGCGGGCTGGGTGAACGAACAAAGCCATCCCGATGCGAAAGCCTACGGCATGGAGGTGCCGTGGCCGCAGGACATCGACATGCCCAAGCTCGCGGCCGTCGCGCGCAGGAATCAGCCCGGAATCATCCTGGTCAATCGTGCCGACGGCGGGCCTTACGAAAACTACCGCACGCCCGAGCAGACCGTGCCGGATCGGCCGTTGCCGTATCCGTGGGAAACCTGCATGACGATGGGCGAGTCGTGGTCGTACAAGCCGAATGACAAGTACAAGTCGACGCGCGAGCTGGTGCGTCTCCTGGTCGACATCGTCGCCAAGGGCGGCAATCTTCTGCTCGGTATTGGACCCACCGGCGACGGCGAATTGCCGGCGACGGCCTTGCAGCGCATGCATGAAATCGGCGAATGGATGAAGGCCAATGGTTCAGCCATCCACGGCACGCGCCCGATCGCGCCGTATGCGGACGGCAAGCTGCGTTACACGCAGAACAAGCACGGCAGCATCAACGCGATTTATCTGCCGGACGCGGACGAAACACAGCCGCCGGCGAACATCGTTCTGAAGAGCCTGCGTCCGGCGCCCGGCGCGCGCGTGCATCTGCTGGGAGTCGATGAACCGCTGGCCTGGCGCGAACGTGACGGCACCGTCAACGTCACGTTGCCCGAGGCGGCGCGGCAAGACATGCGGGATGCGGCCGCCTGGACGCTGCGCATCTCCGCCAGAAGCTAAGAAACCGATGAAGTCAGCACTTCCCTTGCGGGGACGAAGGTTCTAGTATCTTGGCGAGGGTTTCAAGGGTGCATCGCAGGCTCATAACTGAACCGCTGGCGGTCGAAGGGAGAGGGTCCATGTTCAAGGCCGTGTTTTGCCCCCGCGTGCTCGCGGTGGCGCTTTCGTTCGCGGTGCTGATGCCGCTCGTTGCAGCGGCGCAGGATCAGAATCCATCCGGCTCGCAACCGGTGCAGACGCTGCAGAAGATCGTGGTCACCGGGTCGCGCATCCCGCGCTCGCAGAAGGAAGGGCAGGCGCCGGTCACGGTCGTCACCGGCGCGCAGATCAAGGCGCAGGGTTACACCACGCTGCACGAATTCCTCGATTCTATTCCGCAGGCGGCGAGCACCGACTTCGCCAGTCGGCCCTCGACCTGGGGCAGCACCGCGGTGAACGCGCGCACGTTGAATCTGCGCGGACTGGATCCCGATCACACGCTGCTGCTGGTGAACGGCATTCGCATGGTCGACTACCCGCAGGCGCAGAACGGCGGCGGCGAGCACTACAGCTTCCAGAATTACGCCAACATTCCCACCGGCATGATCGACCGCGTGGAAATCCTGCCGACCGGCGCGTCGGCGATCTATGGTTCCGACGCGGTGGCGGGGGTGGTCAACGTGATCCTGAAGAAGGAATACCAGGGCGACGACCTGCAGGTGCAGGTCGGCGGCGCCACGCGCGGCGGGCGCAAGTTCGGCGACATCAATTTCCTGGGCGGCCACTCCGGCGACAAGTGGCACGTCGTCTACAACCTCGAACACACCAACCGGTCGCCGCTGTGGGGCAGCGATCGTCCCTGGACCGATTCGGAAGCCGACGCGGGTTACGGTGTGTGGAGCCCGAGTGCGCGCATGTTCGGCTATCACACCTACGACGCGATCTCGCTCTACGACGTCAACGGCAACTACATCACGCCGCCGAGCGGCTCCTGCAACCAGTTCCCGAACTTCGCACTGGGCCATTACCAGACCATCGCGACCAGCGGAGACGAGGTCACCGGTCCGGTCACCGACCACGGCTACTACTGCACGCAGCCGGCGTTGTTCCGCAACTGGGTGCTGACGCCCGGCTTGCGCAGCAACGACGGCTACATCGCCGGCGAATACGACCTCTCCGACAACCTGCAGTTGTACGGTTCGGCGGGGTTGTGGGATACGGTCGGCACGTCCAATACCGAGCTGCCGTTCCTGTATCCGATGGGCGGATTGCCGAACAACTTCTACGACCAGACGACCGGGCAAATCATCACCAACTACCTGCGTCAGTTGACCAAGGCCGAACTCGGCTACGCCGGCAACACCCAGGACCGCGAGCAGTACTGGGACATCCGCGCGGGCTTGCGCGGCGGATGGTTCGACAATCGTTTCAGTTGGGACTTCAGCCTGGATTCGCAGAAGTACATCGTGCATGAGGATTACACCGGCTTGAACGAGCAGGGCATGTTCGATTTCTTCTTCGGCCCGCAGCTCGGCACGACGGTGATCGACGGCACCACGTATCCGGTGTACGCGCTCAATGCGGATCGCTACTGGAATCCGATCACGCCCGCCGAATACAGCACCTTCGGCGTGGCCGGCACCAACAGCGCCTACACCACGATGCAGCAAGCCACGTTTACGGTGAACGGTGACGTGTTCAACATCCCGTGGAACGATCAGCCGGTCGGCTGGGCGGCGGTGCTGGAAGGCAATCACCAGACCTGGGCGCTGAATCCCGATCCGCGCGGCAACACCACCACCTTCGGTGATCCCTTCCAGGACTACAACAGCGGTGCCGGCTCGCGCACGCGCTACGCGTTCGGCACCGAATTCCGCGTGCCGCTGCTCTCGACGTTGACGTGGGATATCTCGGGCCGCGTGGACAAGTACAACGACGCAAGCAGCGCGGACATGGCGCGCACCTGGGGCACCGGCATCGAGTGGCGCCCTTACAGCGGACTATTGCTGCGTGGCAGTTACGGCACCAATTTCCACGCGCCGGACATGATGGCGATCTATTCGAACGCGTCCGCGTCCACGGTGGGCATCTATGCCGATCCGCTGGAATGCATCCAGACGCACGACACCACGTGTCAGGCGACGCAGCACTCGACCTACTACACCCTGTATTCGAACGGCGGTCCCAACCTGGTGCCCGAAACGGGACACGGATGGACGTATGGTTTCGTTTGGGACATCCCTGGTGTTCAGGGCCTGTCGGTCTCGGCCGATTACTGGCATCTCGGTGTCAACAACGAAATCAAGTGGATCGGCCAGGACCAGGTGCTGACCGACGAAGCGGGCTGTCTGACCGGGCTGACCATTACCGGCGCGCCGTACACCGCGCACCCGGTCGGCTCGCCGTATTGCCAGCAGGCCATCGCGGACGTGAAACGCGACGCCAACGGCAACATCCTCAGCGTGCAGACCGGCCCGATCAACGAGGCGCAACTGTACGTCGGCGGCATCGACGCTTCGCTGGATTACGGTTTCCAGACGCAGAACTGGGGCGGCTGGCATCTGCGCATCGACTACACCGATTACCTCTCCTACAAGGAACGCGTGCTGGCTTCCGATCCGCTGCTCAACACGCGTTACCAGAACGTGGAAAGCAAGGTCACGGGTTCGGTGACATGGAAGCAGGGCCCGTGGGATGCGACCTTGTACGGCCTGCGCTGGGGCGGCGTGCGCGCGCCGAACTACGGCGGCTGCGAAGTGCTGCCCAATGGCATCATTCCTTCGGTCGGCGATCCGCAGTGCACGATCTACAAGGAAAACGTGCCGATCTGGATCATCTGGAGCACCGCGGTGGGGTACCGCTTCAACGACCGCATCAAGCTGACGTTGAATGTCTCCAACATCTTCAACAAGGTCGGCGAGATCCCGTACTACGCGGGCGGCTTCGAATTCATCCCGCGCAACCAGGGTGCCGACTACACCGGACGCGAAGTGTTCCTGCGGCTGGATTACAAGATTGATTGACCGGATTGACTGATCTGGAACCATTGACCGGTATCGACGCTCTCCAACGAGGACTTGCCCCGGCTTCGGCGTGGGCTCTTCTTGCGGCAGGTCCGCCGTGATCGATGCACACCTGCACTGCTGGCGGATCGGCCGCAACGATTGTGTATGGCCGACGCCGGAGCTTGCGGCGATCCATCGCGATTTCGAGATGGACGACTGGTGGCGCGAAGCCGCGCCGCTCGGCATTTCAGCAGGCGTGCTGGTTCAATCGCAGGCGAGCGAACGCGATACGCAGTGGTTGCTCGAGATCGCGGAGACTGACGAACGCATCGCCGCGGTGGTGGGTTGGGCTGATTTGTCTTCGCGCGCCGCGCCGCAGCGAATCGCCGCGCTGGCTGCGCATCAGAAGCTGCGCGGGTTGCGGCCGATGTTGCAGGACCTGCCCCAGGACGACTGGATCCTGCGCAGCAAAATCGAACCCGCGATCGAGGCGATGATGGCGCATGACTTGCGTTTCGATGCATTGGTGAAGTCGCGGCATCTGCCGCACCTGCTGCGCTTCGCACGGCAATACCCGGACCTGCAGATCGTGATCGATCACGCGGGCAAACCGGATATCACCAGGGGCGTTCTGGAACCGTGGCGCATGCAAATCGCGGAATTGGCGTCGCTGCCGAATGTCTCCTGCAAATTGTCCGGCCTGTTGACCGAAGCCGGCGAACGCAACGGCGCCGCCGGACTGCGGCCCTACATCGATCACCTGTTGCAATGCTTCGGCCCGCGACGGCTGCTGTGGGGCAGTGATTGGCCGGTCTTGAACCTCGCCGGCGATTACGCGCGGTGGTTTCATCTGGCCGATGCGTTGACCGGCTTGCGCGATGCGGAACGTGAAGCCGTGTTCGGCGCCAATGCCGCGCGCTTCTATCGCCTGCGTACTGCCGATGCATCCGCCTGAGCGCGCTACGATTGCCGACCATGCCGGTCATCAACAGCATCGCCGATCTGCGTGAACTCGCGCGCAAGCGCGTGCCGCGTGCGATCTTCGATTACGCCGACCGCGGTTCGTACGACGAAGTCACGATCGCGCGCAACCGCCGCGATCTGGATGCGCTGGCATTCCGCCAGCGCGTGATGGTCGATGTCTCCGCGCTGTCCACCGCGAGCACGATCCTCGGCGAGCCGGTGGCGATGCCGCTGGCGATCGCGCCGACCGGTCTGTGTGGCCTTTATCACCGCGACGGCGAAATCGCCGGCGCGCGCGCGGCGCAGGCGTTCGGCGTGCCGTTTTGTCTTTCGACGATGTCGATCTGCTCGATCGAGGACGTGCGCGCGAACGTCAAAAAGCCGTTCTGGTTCCAGGTCTATTTGATGCGCGATCGCGGCTTCAATGCGGAACTGATCGCGCGCGCAAAAGCGGCCGGTTGCAGCGCGCTGATGCTGACGGTGGATCTGCCGATCCTGGCGCTGCGCCGGCGCGATGCCAAGAACGGGCTGGCGATTCCGCCGCGATTGACCTGGCGCAACGCATTCGACATAGCGACGAAACCGCGCTGGGCGTTCGGCGTGCTGTTCGGCAAACGCCGCAATTTCGGCAATCTCGCCGGCCGGCTCGGCGACAGTGGATTGCGAACGCTGGCGGAATGGACCGCATCGCAATTCGACCGCGGCGTTACCTGGGACGACATCGCATGGGTGCGAGAGCGATGGGGCGGCAAGCTGATCGTCAAGGGCGTGCTGGATGCGGATGACGCGCGCGCGGCGCTGGCGCAAGGCGTGGATGCGATCGTTGTCTCCAATCACGGCGGCAGGCAACTGGACGGCGCGCCGTCCTCGATTTCGGTCTTGCCGGAAGTCGTCGATGCGATTGGCGGCCGCTGCGAAGTGCTGTTCGACGGCGGGGTGCAATCGGGTCAGGACATCTTGAAAGCGCTGGCGCTGGGCGCGCGCGGCTGCCTGATCGGCAAGCCATTCCTATATGCGCTGGCGGCGCAAGGCGAACATGGCGTGCGTGCGGCATTGCAAATCCTGCACGACGAGCTGGAAGTATCGATGGCGCTGACCGGCCAAGTCGATGTGCGCAGGGTGGACAGAAGCGTGTTGCGTGATCCGAGGTGAAGCCGATGCGATCGAAGTTCGCCATGGTATGCGCGCTGATCCTCTCGTCGGTCGCCGTAGCGGCGCGCGCACAGATCAATATCATCCCGCAGCCGCGGCATGTCGAACCCGGAAGCGGTGTTTTCGTGCTGCATTCACTGGAGCGCATCAGCGCGCACGGCGATGCGCGTGGGCAGGAGATCGCCGCATTCCTGCGCGATGCGATCCGCACCCAGACCGGTGTCGAATTGCGAACCACAAGTTCGGATGCGCGTCGCGCGCGCATCGCACTGCGTATCGACGATTCGATCGAGGGCGATGAAGCCTATCGGTTGACGGTCACGACCTCGCATATCGAGATCGCCGCATCCAATGACCGCGGCCTGTTCTGGGGCGTGCAGACGCTGCGGCAATTGCTGACGCACGAAAGCGCGGCGCGCTGGCAGATTCCCGCCGTGCGCATCGACGACGCGCCAGCCTATCAATGGCGCGGCGCGATGCTGGACGTGGCGCGGCATTTCTTTCCGGCGGAGTACGTCGAGAAACAGATCGACCTGATGTCGTATTACAAGCTCAACGTATTCCATTGGCACCTGACCGACGATCAGGGCTGGCGCATCCAGATCGATCGCTATCCGAAATTGACCGATGTTGGTGCATGGCGCACCGAAGCCGATGGCAGCCGTTACGGCGGTTTCTACACGCAGGATCAGATCCGGCAAGTGGTCGAGTACGCGCGCCAACGCAATGTGATGGTGGTGCCGGAGATCGAAATGCCCGGCCACACCAGCGCCGCGATCGCCGCCTATCCGGAACTGTCGTGCAGCGGAAAACAGATCGAAGTGCCGACGGGCTGGGGCGTGTTCAAGAACGCCGATTGCGTCGGCAACGACAGCACGTTCGAATTCATGCAGAACGTGCTGGACGAAGTGGTCGCGCTGTTCCCGTCGCAATACATCCATGTCGGCGGCGACGAAGTGCCGCAAGACGTGTGGCAAGACTGCGCTGCTTGTCAAAAGCTGGCGAATGCGCAGGGCTTGAAAGGCGAGGAAGGTCTGCACGGCTGGTTCGTCGAACGTATTCGCAAATATCTCGCGAGCAAGGGCAAGACGCTGATCGGCTGGGACGAGATTCTGGAAGGTCATCTCGATCCGAATGCGATTGTCGAGTCCTGGCGCGGCGATCAGGCCAGCGAGCAGGCGCTGGCCAACGGCAATCGCGTGATCGTGGCCGGGCCGTTCTATTTCGACACGCCGATCGACGACATGACCTTGCAGGATGTCTATCGCACCGATGCGTTCGCCGATCCGGCGTATGCCGCGCACCGCGCGCAGGTGCTGGGCGCGGAAGCGCCGCTGTGGGCCGAGCGCGTCACGTCGTTGAATGGCGATGCGATGTTCTATCCGCGGCTGATGGCGTTCGCGGAACGGCTGTGGAATCCGCAATCTCGCGATTACGCCGATTTCGATAGGCGCGTGCAGGCGCAATATCCGTGGCTCGCAGTGCAGCGCGTCGAGTACGGACCGGAAGACCGGGACATTGTCGACTACAAGCTGAGCTACAACGCCGATCACAAACGTTGGCGCGTGCGCGCGGCGCGCGGCTTCGATGACTTGCAGCTGCACTACACGCTGGACGGCAGCGAACCCGCGCTGCGGTCGCCGTGGTTCGGCGACGTGCTGGACCTGTACGCGCCGCCCAGCACGCTGAAGGTCGCGTCGTTTCGCAATGGAGTGCAGTATCACATTGCAGCGACTTTTCATTTCGCGGGCGACAATCTCGCGCTGGGCAAACCGGTGACGTATGCGACGCCGCCGGCCGCAAAATATTTCGGCGCTTTGAACGACGGCATTCTCGGCAGCAGCGATTTCCGCGACGGCGCCTGGGCCGGCTGGCAGGGCGCCGACATAGATGCGACGATTGATCTGCAACAGACGACGGCGCTGCATTCGATCGATGCAAGATTTCTGCAGCAGTCGGGAGCGTGGATATTGTTGCCGCGTGAGGTAAGTCTTGCGACTTCCGATGACGGCAAGCACTGGAAGACGTTGCAGACGATTCCGCTGAATCCAGATCCGAACGATGCGCGCACTTCGATTCGCGAGGTTGCGTACAGGTTGCCGAAACCAATCAGCGCACGTTATGTGCGCATCACCGCCACGCGCTACGGCAAGCCGATCGAGGGTTTGCAGACGTGGGTGTTCTGCGACGAGATCGTGGTGCAATGAGCGCGCCGCGCGCACACAGGTTTCGCGGCACATTGCACGTGTGCGTCGCGGTTGTCGCATTGCTGATTTCCACCGCCGCGCTCGGAACGCCGCCAAGCACGCAATCGCTGGACGCCGGGTGGCAGTTTAGGCTGGTGCCTGGAGACGCGAACGCAAAGGAACACCCGCGAGCGGCGCGTTGGCTGCCCGCCACCGTGCCCGGATCGGCGCAAACCGATCTGCTGGCCCTTCATCTGATGCCCGATCCGTTCGCCGGAGAAAACGAAGCGAAGGTGCAGTGGGTCGGCTTGTCTGGTTGGCAGTACCGCACGCGCTTCAATGTCGATGCAGCGACGCTGCGGCGCGATCACCTCGAGCTGGCGTTCGATGGATTGGACACGTTTGCGGACGTTTATCTCAATGGCCACAAGGTCATCAGCGCGGACAACATGTTCCGCCGCTGGTCTGCGCCGGTGAAGCCGCTATTGCACGCGGGCGCGAACACGCTGGAAGTGCGGCTGTATTCGCCAATCGAACGCATCCTGCCGTGGCTGTTGAAACAGCCGTACGCCTTGCCGGGCGAATTCGATTCCGCGTTCGGCGACGAACCCAAGGGCAAACAGACCGCCAACTACGTGCGCAAGGCGGCGTATCAATATGGCTGGGACTGGGGCCCGCGGATCGTCACGGAAGGCATCTGGCGGCCCGTGCATCTGGATGCCTGGGACGCGTTGCGCATCAGCGATTTCCATATCGCGCAGCAACACGTCGATGCCGATGCCGCGCAATTGCAGGCGCAGGTCCGGATCGAATCCGATCGCGCGACAAAAGCCCATCTGACCTTGCACTGGCGCGCGCCGGACGGCCACGTGCAAACGTTGCAGCGTGACGCGGATTTGCAGTCCGGCGCAAATCAGATTTCGGTTCCGCTGCGCATTGCCAACCCGCAACGCTGGTGGCCGATCGGTTACGGCGCGCAGAACCTCTACGACTTTCATGTCGAAGTCGCCGCGAACGGCACAGCCGAGGCAAACGCGGATCGCAAAGCCGGCTTGCGCAGCATCGAATTGCGCCGGCAGAAGGATCGATGGGGAAAGAGTTTCGCATTCGTGGTGAATGGCGTTCCCGTATTCGCGAAAGGCGCGAACCTGATTCCGCCGGATAGTTTCCCGACGCGTGTGAACCCGCAACGCTGGCAGCAACTGCTGCAATCGACGCGCGACGCCAACATGAACATGCTGCGCGTCTGGGGCGGCGGTTATTACTTGCCGGATGAGTTTTACGCGCAGGCCGACAAGCTCGGCATTTTGATCTGGCAGGATTTCATGTTCGGCGGCGCGATTCCGCCGGCGGATGCGGCGTTTCGCGCAAACGCGAAACAGGAAGCCATCGAGCAGGTGATGCGCTTGCGCGATCACCCATCGATCGTGCTCTGGTGCGGCAACAATGAAGTCGAAACAGGCTGGGAATCCTGGGACGATCGCAAAGCTTTCAAGAAAACCCTCGGCACGGCCGAACGTGAACACATTGAAGCAGGAATGCGCGAGCTGTTCGATCGCGTCTTGCGCGACGTGGTCGCGAAAAACGCGCCGGATGTGCCGTACTGGCCGGGCACGCCCAGCAGCGATTACGACGGCGCGGCCAATCCGCTCGACGACGGCGATTACCATTACTGGAACGTGTGGTCTGGCGATGCGCTGCCTGTCAGCGCGTACCTGGATGTCACGCCGCGTTTCCAGTCCGAATACGGGCTGCAATCGCTGCCGGCATTGCCTACGATCGAGAGCTTTGCCGGTTCGCAGGAGCTATCGATCGATTCGCCGGCGCTGATCGCCCATCAGAAATACGACCGTGGCCACGAGAACCAGCGGCTGTTGTTGTACCTACGACGCGAATTCGGACAACCGAAGAATTTCGATTCGCTGATCTATCTCAGCCAGGTGATGCAGGCCGAGGGCATCGAGCTGGCGGCCGAGCATCTGCGCGCGTCCCGTCCGCACAGCATGGGTTCGCTGTACTGGCAGTTGAACGACGTGTGGCCGGGCATCACCTGGTCGAGCATCGACTGGCACGGCCGCTGGAAAGCGCTGCAATATCACGCGCGACGTTTTTATGCGCCGCTGTTGATCGCGGCGCTGCGCGATCACGGGGTCACCACGGTTTCGCTGGTGTCCGATCGCACCACGCCGGTGCAAGCGCACTGGCGCATGCGCGTGATGGATTTTGCCGGCAAGGTGCTGGAGGAGAAAGAGGCCAACGTCACTTTGTCGCCGCTTTCTTCCTCGCAAATTGGCGACTTCAGTGATGCGCAATTGTTGCATGGTGCCGATTCGCGCAAGACCTTCGCGGTATTCGAATTGCTGGAAGGCAGTCGCACGGTGTCGCGCAACCTGGTTTTCTTCGGTGCACCGAAAGGGCTCGCACTGCCATCGCCGCACATTCGCGCGCAGCTCGAACCGTCGAAGGACGGCTATTCGCTGACGCTGGCGAGCAATGCGCTGGCGCGCGAGGTGTGGATTTCCTTCGGTGATCCCGATGCGCGGATTTCCGACAATGCCTTCGACCTGCTGCCGGGTGAACGCGTGGCCGTGGCGGTGCACTCCACTGCAGGACTCGATGCATTGCGGAGATCGCTGCGGGTGCAGAATCTCGCCAGCATCATGCAGCGAGGCGCGCCTTGAAAGTGGCGCAGTTCGCGATCGCCGCGTTGATGTCGTTTGCGACGCAAGCTGCGCCAGATAATGCAGAAAACGGCGCGCGTGCTTTGGTCGCCCAGATGACGCTGCCGGAAAAGATCGCGCAGTTGCAGAACGACGCGCCGGCCATCCCGCGCCTGCACGTACCGGCCTACAACTGGTGGAGCGAGGGTCTGCACGGTTTCGCGCGCGACGGTTATGCGACCGTGTTTCCGCAGGCGATCGGGCTGGCGGCGAGCTGGAATCCGGCGCTGCTGCAACGAGTGGGCGAGGTCGTTTCGATCGAAGCGCGCGCGAAGTTCAACGCCATCGGTGCGGAGAATCACGGACGCAATCAGGGCCTGACGATCTGGTCGCCCAATATCAATATCTTCCGCGATCCGCGCTGGGGCCGCGGACAGGAAACCTACGGGGAAGATCCGTATCTCACCGGCCGTCTTGCCGTCGCTTACGTGCAAGGCGTGCAGGGCGACGATCCGGAACATCCGCGCGCGATCGCCACGCTCAAACATTTCGCGGTGCACAGCGGACCGGAACGCGGCCGGCATGGTTTCGACGCGCGAGTTTCGCAGCACGATCTGGAGGACACCTATCTGCCGGCGTTTCGCGCAGTGGTGACGGAAGGCCACGTGGGCTCGGTGATGTGCGCCTACAACGCGCTGAACGGCACGCCCGCGTGCGCCAACGATTGGCTGTTGACGAAGAAATTGCGCGGCGACTGGGGCTTCGACGGCTATGTCGTCTCCGATTGCGATGCGATCGACGACATGACGCAGTTCCATCATTACAAGCCGGATAACGCGCAATCTTCCGCAGCGGCGCTGCTCACTGGCACCGACCTCGATTGCGGCAGCGCTTATGGCGCCTTGGGCGAGGCCGTTCGGAAAGGCCTTGTGAACGAAGCGGTGATCGATCGGGCATTGACGCGCTTGTTCGCGGCGCGCTATCGGTTGGGCATCCTGGGAAACGAGGGCAACGATGAGTATTCGCACATCGGAATCGATCAGATCGACAGCACCGCGCATCGCAAACTGGCGCTGCATGCAGCGATGCAATCGATCGTGCTGTTGAAGAACGCGCATGACACACTGCCGCTGCACAAGGGAATGCGCTTAGCGGTGATCGGCCCCAACGCCGACACGATCGAAACGCTGGAAGCGAATTACCACGGCACCTCGCGCGCGCCGGTTACGCCGTTGCAAGCCCTTCGTCAACGCTTCGGCGCCGATCACGTGAGCTACGCGCAGGGATCGCCGATCGCAACCGGTGTGCCGATTCCGATACCGGAGACGGCGCTGCGCGCGAATGGCCACACTGGTTTGCGAGGCGAATATTTCGCAAATGTCGACTTCGGTGGAAAGCCGGCCATCACGCGCGTGGATCGCACGATCGATTTCGACTGGGACCAGGTGGCGCCCGACGTGAAGCTGGATGCGAATCGCTACGCGGTGCGCTGGAGCGGCGAACTTGTTGCGCCCGCTCCCGGCGACTACACGCTGGCCGTGCATGTAGACCGTTGCTTCGATTGCCGAGGCCACGACGCGGTGCGTCTGTATGTCGATGGCAAGGAGATGATCCAGGACCGCGGCAGCGATCGGTCCGAGTTGACAGTGCAGACGCATTTCGCCGATGCCGCGCCGCATCCGATTCGACTGGAGTTCGTGCATAGTGGGCAGGATCAAGGTGTGCGCCTGCAATGGCTGCTGCCGCCGCGAGCGCAACTCGACGAAGCCGCGGCGGCCGCTCGCCATGCAGACGCGATCATCGCCTTCGTCGGGTTGTCGCCGGATATCGAAGGCGAGGAATTGCAGATCGACGTGTCCGGATTCGATCACGGCGATCGCGCCGATATCGCATTGCCGGCCACGCAACGCGCGCTGCTGGAGTCCGCAGCGGCAAGCGGTAAGCCGCTGATCGTGGTGCTGATGTCCGGCAGCGCGGTGGCATTGAATTGGGCGAAGGAGAGTGCGGATGCGATTCTTGCCGCGTGGTATCCGGGCGAGGCGGGGGGCGAAGCGATCGCGCAGGTGCTGGCCGGCGATCACGATCCAGGCGGACGCTTGCCGGTGACGTTCTATGCTCTGACGAGCGACCTGCCGCCTTTCGCCAGCTACGACATGCACGGCCGCACTTATCGCTATTTCGAGGGCACGCCGCTGTATCCGTTCGGCTACGGGTTGAGCTACACGCGCTTTGCTTATTCGGATATCAAACTGTCATCGCCGAAGCTCGAAGCCGGCGCATCACTGAGGGTGGGCGCCGTGCTGCGCAATACCGGTCCTCGCGACGGCGATGAAGTGGCGCAGGTATATCTCGATGCGTCGGACCTTCCGGGTGCGGCGCGGCACGCGCTGGTCGGGTTCCGGCGCGTGCATCTCGCGGCGGGTGAGAGCCGGCGCATCGAATTCGATCTGGCGCCGCGGCAACTGAGTACGGTGGATGCTGCCGGTCTGCGTGCAGTGGTGCCGGGCCGTTATCGTGTGTTCGTCGGCGGCGGACAACCGGGCGACGCGGTCGGCATAAGCGCACAATTCACCATCACCAGCCGCGAAGTCCTGCCGAAATGAAATCGGACCTCATGTCTGACCGCCGCGAATTCCTGAAGCTGCTCGGCGCCGGGGCTGCGGGCGTCGCGCTTGCCGGAAAATCGCGGCGCGCTTTCGCGGCGGCAGAACCGACGCGCTACATCAGCCGCCGTCCGCCGCCTGCGCAACGCAAGTTCGTCAGCACGGCGGTGGAAAACGAGATCGCGCGCGTCAAGGCGATGATCGGCGATCCGAAACTCGCCTGGCTGTTCGAGAACTGCTATCCCAATACGCTCGATACCACCGTCCACACCGGCACGCTGGACGGCAAGCCCGATGCCTTCATCGTCACCGGCGACATCGACGCGATGTGGCTGAGAGATTCATCCGCTCAGGTATGGCCATATCTGCATCTGGCCGCGCAGGACGAATCGCTGCGGCACCTGTACCGCGGCCTGATCGCGCGTCACGCTCGCTGCATTTCGATCGATCCGTACGCGAACGCGTTCCTTGCCGATCCGCGCGGCAAGACACCGTTGTCCTGGGCGCAGCACGATCTCACCGACATGAAACCCGGTGTGGCCGAGCGCAAATGGGAAATCGATTCGCTGTGCTGGCCGGTCCGGCTGGCGCACGGTTATTGGAAGGCGACGCAGGACCGCGCGCCGTTCGACGACGACTGGCGCGCGGCGATGCATCGCGTGCTGGCGACCTTCCGCGAGCAGCAGCGCAGGCACGGCCACGGCCCGTATCATTTCCAGCGCGAATCCGCTTCGCCGACCGAAACCCTGGCATTGGACGGTTATGGCTTTCCCGCGCGCCCGGTCGGATTGATTTTCTCGGGGTTCCGCCCCTCCGATGATGCCTGCCGCTATCCGTTGTTCGTGCCGGGCAACTGGTTCGCCGTCGTGTCATTGCGGCAACTTGCGGAGATGTCGCGCGCGCTGCATCAGGATGAAACCTTTGCCCAGAGTTGCGAAGCCTTGGCCGGCGAAATACAAGACGGGTTGCCGAAACATGCACTGATGCGCGACGAACGCGGTGCGGAATTCTGGGCTTACGAAGTGGACGGCTACGGCAACCGGTTCTTCATGGACGACGCCAACGTGCCGGGCCTGCTGAGCCTGCCATATCTCGGTTGCTGCACGCGCAGCGATCCACGCTATCGCCGCACCCGCGCGCTGGCCTGGAGCGCGCATAATCCGTGGTTCTTCCAGGGCGAGGCCGCGCGGGGCATCGGCGGGCCGCACGAAGGTTTGCGCATGATCTGGCCCATGTCGATCATGATCCGCGCGCTGACCAGCGATGACAATGCGGAAATCACACAATGTCTGCACTGGCTCAAGAGCACCGATGCGAACACCGGATTCATGCACGAGGCTTTCGATCAGGACGATCCTTCTCACTACACGCGCGCGTGGTTCGCCTGGGCGAATTCGTTGTTCGGTGAATTGATCGTCGATCTGGCCGGACGAAAACCGCAACTACTGCGCTGAAGCGCGACAACATACAACGACAGGAGTGCGCACATGCTGACCCGCAGACGATTCCTGCAAGGCGCGATCACCGCGGCGTTGCTGGGCCGCATCGACCCTCGCGATGCATTCGCAGCGCAAGCTGTCAGCGGCGGCGCCGCGCGAACCGGTGTCACGCAATACGTGGATCTGTTCGTCGGCACCGGCGGCCACGGTCACACGTTTCCCGGCGCGACGCTGCCGTGGGGCATGGTGCAGCTCTCGCCCGACACCCACGATCAGGGTTGGGACGCGTGTTCGGGTTATCACCAGCGCGATGGGTCGATCATGGGCTTTTCGCACACGCACCTCTCCGGCACGGGCGCCAGCGACATGCTGGACGTGCTGGTGATGCCCGCGCAGGGCGAAGTGCTGTTGCAGCCCGGCGCGCGTGGATTGCCGAACGAGAATTACCGCTCGCATTACGACGGCGTCGTACGTGAGGCGCAGATTCCGCCGGAGGCGATGGGCCATCCTGGCAAGGGCTATCGCTCACGCTACGACAACGAACACGCAGTACCCGGTTACTACCGCGTGCATTTGATCGATCACGATATCCTGGCGGAACTCACGGCGACACTGCGCGCGGGCCTGCACCGCTACACATTCAACAAGGCCGGCCCCGCGCATCTGATCGTCGATTGGGCGCACGGCTATCACAATGACGATGAGGTGCGGTGCAAGGTTTCCGACGCGGAACTGAAACTCGTCGGCAACGACACGCTGGTCGGCGGCCGACGCGTGCACCAATGGGCGAATGGGCGCTACATCTTCTTCGCGATGAAGGCCTCGCGGCCGTTCGCGCGTGCGACGCTGTACGACGAGGACCGTGCGTTGCCGGAAACAACACATGAAACGAAAGGCACGCATCTGAAGGCTGCGCTGCACTTCGACGATGCTTCCAAAGCGCCGCTGCTGGTGAAAGTCGGCATTTCGGCGGTGGATATCGACGGCGCGCTGCGCAATCTGGATGCGGAAATTCCGCACTGGGATTCCGACAAGATCCGCAACGATGCCGCGTCGCAATGGGAGCGCGAGCTCTCGCGCATCCGTATCGACAGTGCGTCGGACGATGTCAAGCGCACTTTCTACAGCGGCCTTTACCACACTTTGCTGGCGCCGACGCTGTTCGACGACGTGGACGGCCGTTATCGCGGCATGGATCTGAAGGTGCATCGGTTGCCGAAGGATCGCCACAATTACAGCACCTATTCGTTGTGGGACACCTATCGCGCGCTGCATCCGCTGTACACGCTATTCCAGGCGGACAAGGTTCCGGATCTGGTGGATGGCCTGGTGCGCATGACCGCGGAGAGCCCGCAAGGGTCGCCTGTGTGGCCGCTGCAGGGCGTGGAGACCGGCACCATGATCGGTTATCACTCGATCGTGGTGATCGCCGAGGCGCACGCGAAGGGCTTCACCGGCATCGACTATGCGAAGGCGTGGCCGCTGTTCCGCAAGCGCGGATTCGACGACGACTGGCGCGGGCTGTCGTATTACAGAAAGCTCGGATACATCCCCAGCGACAAGGAAGACGAGGCGGTCAGCAAGACGCTGGAATACGCCTATGACGATTGGGCGCTGGCGCACCTCGCCGATGCGGCCGGTGCGCACGAGGATGCGCAGCACCTGCGCGAGCGCTCGCGCAACTATCGCAACGTGTTCGATCGCAAGCTGAGCTTCGTGCGGCCGCGCGGCAGCGACGGCAACTGGCTGGAGCCGTTCAATCCGCGCGCGATGGGGCATTCGGACAAGTGGCGCGACTTCACCGAATCGAACGCCTGGGAAGCCACCTTCCTCAATCAACACGATCTCTATCAATACATGAAATTGTTCGGCGGCGAGCAGGCGTTCGAGAAGAAGCTGGACGAGTTGTTCAACACATCGTCCGCGCTGCCGGCCGATGCGCCGCCGGACATCGCCGGCATGGTCGGCCAGTACGCGCATGGCAACGAACCCAGCCACCACGTCGCTTATCTCTACGCCTACACCGGCGCGCACCACAAGACCCAGGCGCGCGTGCGCATGTTGCTGGAAACCATGTACCGTGCCGCGCCCGACGGTCTGGCCGGCAACGAGGATTGCGGGCAGATGAGCGCGTGGTATGTGCTGGGTGCGCTCGGCTTCTACGCGGTCGATCCGGTCAGCGCGACTTACGTGTTCGGCAGCCCGCTGGTCGATCGCGCCGAACTGATGCTGTCGGACGGCAAGAAACTGATCGTGGAAGCGCGCTACAACGGCTCGGGCAAACCGTATATCCAGTCCGTCACATGGAACGGCAAGCCGTGGACGAAGAGCTGGATCTCGCACGCCGATCTCGCCCAGGGCGGCACGCTGGTATTCGAGATGGGCGAGAAGCCGAACGAGCATTTCGGTTCTGCAATGCAGGACCGGCCGCCGGCATTCGGCATGGCGGCGGATGCGCAGAAGACATGATCATCGCCGGGGACTGCCGATGAAGCTCTTCGCCGTATCGCTGCTTGCAGGTGCCGCCGCTGTGTCCGCCGCGCCGCAGTGGCACGACAGCGTGCAGTGGCGCGGGCAAACGGCGAGCGTGATGGCCCAGCCGGATGGCGGTTTCGTCCTGAACTCACCGCGCGGCGACCGCCGCATCCCCGCGCAGTCGTTGCGCGTGCACACCGCCAGCCCGCTGTTCGACGGTCTGTTCGCGATGGCGCAGGACGACCTGCATCAGGATTCGGTGACGTCCATCCGCGACGATGCGTACGACCACGGCCGCCCGATTCCCTGCATCTGTTTCGAGACCGGCGAGAAGTGGCCTTACGTCTGGACACGCGATCTGTCGTATTCGGTGGATCTGGGCCTGTGGCGTTACGACGCGGAGCGCTCGCGCAACGGCCTGTTGTTCAAACTCTCCGGTGTGCGAGTGCCGAACTTCCCCCTGGGACCGTTCGTGATGCAGGACACCGGTTCCGGCGGAAGCTGGCCGATCAGTAGCGATCGCGTGGTGTGGTTTCTCGGTGCGCGGCATCTGCTGGATGATCCTGCGTTCGCCGACAAGGCATGGAAAGCGCTCGCCGCCACGCTGACGCAGGATCGCGAATACCTGTTCGACGCGCGAATGGGGCTGTATCGCGGGGAGACTTCGTTCCTGGACTGGCGCGAGCAGACCTATCCTGCGTGGACGGCGAACGACGTGGTGCCGATTGCGCAATCGTTCGCGCTGTCCACCAATGTGCTGCACTACGAAGCGCTGCGGTTCGCCGCAGCGCTGGCCGCGCGACATCGCGATCCACATGCTCCGGATTACCGCGCGCAAGCTGCCGCACTGAAGTCGGCGATCAATGCGCGCTTCTGGCGCGCTGATCGTGGAATGTACATGAGCTATATCGGCGGAGACGGCGCGCCGTACGATACGTACGATCTGCTCGGCACATCGCTCGCGGTCACGAGCGGTGTGGCGGACCGGGTTCGTGCGCGGCAGTCACTGGCGAATTACCCCGTGTGGCCCGCGGGCAGCCCGGTGATCTGGCCGGAGCGCAGCGACCAGCCGATCTATCACAACCGCGCGATCTGGCCGTTCGTCAGCGCTTATGCGTTGCGCGCTGCGCGCGAGGTAAATAATCCGGCACGGATTGCGTTCGAGACCGAATCGATCATGCGCGGTGCGGCGCTGGCCGGTTCCAACATGGAGAATTACGAACTGGTCACCCAGGCCACGCATGTCGATGAAGGCAAACTCAGCGGACCGGTAGTGGATTCACCGCGGCAATTGTGGTCGGTAGCCGCCTATCTCGACATGGTGAGCGAGGGCGTATTCGGATTGACCGACGACGATCGGATAGAACCCAAGCTGCCGGTTTCGATGGTTCCGATGCTGTTCGGCTCCGGCAAGGAGATCGGCCTGCAGTTGCCGAATCGACGCATCACCTTGCGGCTGCCGGACAAGCTGGACGGCAATCTGCTGGTCGCCGACCGCATCACCACGAAAGGCGATGACCGCGTGGTGCAGTTGAAAGCGATTGCGGCGCACGCGCTGCCGTTGCGCACCGATGCGCCGCTGTACGCGCCGGTCGCGCCCGATGCGCCGAGCGTGCAGCGCAACGGCGAGCAGTGGGTCGTGCGTGCAAAGGATCCCGGCGTGCTCTACGTGAACGGGCATCGCATCGGAAATATCGATGGATCATCGAGCGTGCCGGTCACCAATGCGCTGCAATGTTTCAGCGTCACCCGCACGAGCGCCGATCATCTCGAGTCGCTGCAGAGTCCGCCGCAGTGCGAAGGTCCGTCCTTCGGCATCGAAGGCAAGTGGCCGCGCACCTGGACCGCACCTGCGGGTGGCGGGTATCAAGTCTCGCTGAACTACCGCAACGGCCACGGTCCGATCAGCACCGGAGTTACCGCGGCGGTGAAGCGGCTCTCCATCCGCTGCGATGGAAGCCCGGAACAAACGGTGCCGGTCGTGATGCCGCACAGCGTGGGCGAGCAATGGTCCACCACGGCCACATTCCACGCAAATGCGAAGGCGCATTGCGAGTTCGACCTGCAGCAAGGCTTCAACATGAGTTTTCTCGCCAACAACGCGCATTACACCGGCGGCGAGGGCGGCAGCAGCGGACCGTTGAACGAAGCGGCGATCGGCGCGTCGCGCATCGTGCCGCTGTCGAAAGCGAAGAGCACGCACTGAACTTGGAGGCAGGGTCGGAATCGAACGCCGCGTGTACCGCCTTGATTGCACTTCAAACTTGCGCGCGCACTTTGCGCAGGTTCCCCCAAATGTTCCCCCGTCCCCTGAAATCTGTCCGGCGTCATAGTGCCGGAGGGCAAGCAGGAGCTATCGATGGATCGATCGGTGCCGCCTTAAACCTGCGTGATCACCGCGAACAAGCTCACGACTCCTGCGACACCGCATGCAAGCGCCATGAGCCTCTACCACGCCACGATACAGTTCGAATCGGAGACGCTCAGCATGGCTCGCAAGCTGCGCGACCAAGGACATGTCATCCAAGGTGAAGAAATCACCGCAGCGCTCACAGATGAAGGTGACTTGTCCTGGTGAACCGCTTGGATCACGTCCGATGTAGGCGTGAATGGATTCAATTTTCTTTACCAGTCCACGACTTTCCAGCCAAGCAATGGCCCTGTAGACAGTAGCGGCGGTAATCCGGGGAAAGTCGGATCGCAAACCGGGAAGCAAGTCGTAGGCCTTCGATGGCTTGCGACGCGAAGCAATGAGTTCGAGCACGCGTTTGCGCCTCGCGGTCATGCCGCGCGCGCCCTGCACCACGTGGGTAGAAGTGCCGGATCTCATTTGGTGCGCCGCTTGCTGAGCTCACGCTAAAAGTCTTTTTTCACGCCCACGTACACGCCGCGCCGTGGGCCGAACTGCGGCGCACCGACGCCGATGCCCGATCCATCGCGCAGTTCATAACTGCGATCCAGTGCATTGATTAGTGCCACGCGCGTATCCAGTTTGCCGATGCCCGGCAGGTCGAACGTGTGGGTCAGGTCGAGATTGAGTTGGAAATAACCCGGCAGCGTCTCGGTATTGGCAAAGCCACGGCGCAGGCCACTGCCATAAAGAAAGTCGCTGCCGATGCGGGTAGCGTCGCTGAGCGCATAACTCACGCCGCCAGAGGCGGCCATGCGCTGATCATGATCAAGATGCACCCAGTGCGTATTGATGTAGGCGAGTTCATCGGGATCGAAATTGAACTGGCCCGAGATGACTTGGGTACCTAGCGCGTGACTGTTGGAAAGATTGAAGTATGCGCCCCATGGACCGTGCGAATAGT
>DAIOUL010000034.1:0-25801 GCA_036759545.1 Rhodanobacteraceae bacterium | reverse complement strand
TCGCCCGGATTCTTGTGCCAGCTCGCGATGGTCGCGTCGGAAACCGACTCGGGCAGCACGGGAACTTTGACTTCGATCGACATGATTTGTCCTTTGACAAGCTTTTAATTTGCCGTCATTCCGGCGAAAGCCGGAATCCATGTTGCGTTCGACAGTTTCTGAAAATCAAAATGGATCCCGGCTTGCGCCGGGATGACGAACACTTTTATTCGAGCGAATGATCATCGCCCACTTTGCCGCTCAGCGCCTGCGCGACCAGCGCGTTCTGTTCGGCGACGTGGGTGTTGTAGTGTCCCGCGGCCGGCGCGGGCGAGCGCGCACGGCCGGCGTAGTACAAACCGTGCTCGGCGCCGATGCTGGCCTGCAGATGATGGCGGATCTGGAACCACGCGCCCTGATTCATCGGCTCTTCCTGGCACCAGACCACTTCGCGCGCGTGCGGATACAGCGCGAGTTGCTCGCTCACTTCCTGGCGCGGGAACGGATACAACTGCTCCACGCGGATCAACGCGACGTCTTCGATTTTCTGTTTCTCGGCCGCCTCGAACAAGTCGTAATAAACCTTGCCCGAGCACAACACCACGCGCCTGACCTTGCTCGCATCCGCAACGCGCGAATCGGGGATCACCAACTGGAAGGTGCCGTTTGCGAGGTCGTCCAGCGACGACACCGCGAGTCTGTGGCGCAGCAGCGACTTCGGCGTCATCACCACCAGCGGTTTGCGCACGTCGCGCAGCATCTGCCGGCGCAGCATGTGGAACATCTGCGCAGGGCTCGTCGGTACGCACACCTGCATGTTGTCCAGCGCGCACAATTGCAGGAAACGCTCGAGCCGCGCGGAAGAATGTTCCGGGCCTTGCCCTTCGTAGCCGTGCGGTAGCAGCAATACCAGGCCGCACAGGCGGTCCCACTTCGCTTCGCCCGACGAGATGAACTGATCGATCACGACCTGTGCGCCGTTGGCAAAGTCACCGAACTGCGCTTCCCACAACACCAGCGTGTCGGGATCGGCGGTGGCGAAGCCGTATTCGAACGCCATCACCGCTTCTTCCGACAGCAGCGAATCGATCACCTCGACTGCGACTACATCGCGCACGTGTTGCAGCGGCGTGTAGACGTCGCCGGTTTTCTGGTCGTGCAGTTCGGCGTGGCGATGGAAGAAGGTGCCGCGGCCGGTGTCCTGTCCGACCAGACGCAACGCGTGTCCTTCCGCGACGAGCGTGGCATAAGCGAGGTTTTCGGCGTAGCCCCAGTCCAGCGGTAGTTCGCCTTTCGCCATCTTGCGGCGGTCGTCATAGATCTTGGCGACGCGCGGCTGCAGCGCGATTTGTTTTGGCAGGTCGAGGATTTTCGCCGCGAGTTCATCCAGCGTCTTGCGCGGCAGGCCGGTCTTCACGGCTTGCGCGAGATTGCCGTGCGCGAAGCGGCTCCAGTCCACGGCAGATTTCAGCGCGCCGGGCTTGGCCAGTTCGGTGAGCGGCTGGCCGGCTTCCAGATGCGTGCGATAATCCTCGAAATATTTCTGCGCGTCGCCTTCGCCGATCAAACCTGCCTCGACCAGTTTCGCCGCGTACAACTGCCGCGTCGGTGGCAGCTTCTTGATAACGTCGTACATGATCGGCTGCGTGGCGGAAGGTTCGTCGGCTTCGTTGTGGCCGTGGCGGCGGTAGCAGACCAGGTCGATCACCACGTCCTTGTGGAAGCGCTGGCGGAAATCAAATGCCAGCCGCGCGCATTGCAGCACCGCTTCCGGATCGTCGCCGTTCACATGCAGTACCGGCGCGTTGACCATCTTTGCCACATCGGTGCAATAGAGCGTGCTGCGGCCTTCGTACGCGGGCGTGGTGAAACCGATCTGGTTATTGACCACGATGTGCACGGTGCCGCCGACGCCGAAGCCGCGCGTCTGCGACATGTTGAACAGTTCCATGTTGACGCCCTGACCCGACAACGCGGCGTCGCCGTGGATCAGGATCGGCAGCGCGCACTGGCGCGCGCCGTCGTGAGCGCGGATCTGCCGCGCGCGCACCGAACCCGCCACCACCGGGTTGACGATTTCCAGATGCGAAGGATTGAACGCCAAGGCCAAGTGCACATCGCCCGCGGGTGTGGCGACATCGGCGGAAAAACCCATGTGGTATTTCACGTCGCCCGAGTGCGCAGGATCGTCCGGATGATCGAACTTGCCTTCGAATTCCTCGAACAGCTTCTGCGGCGGCTTGCCCAGTGTGTTGACCAGCACGTTCAGGCGGCCGCGGTGCGCCATGCCGATCACCAGCTCGCGCACGCCGTTTGCCGCCGCGCGGCGCACCAGATCATCCAGCAATGGGATCAGCGAATCGCCGCCTTCCAGCGAAAAACGTTTCTGGCCGACGTATTTGGTGTGCAGGTAGCGCTCCAAGCCGTCTGCGGCGGTGAGTTTCGCCAGCACGCGTTTGCGTTCTTCGGCGGTGAGCTCCGGATTGCCACTGGCCTGTTCGAGCCGCGTGTAGATCCAGCGCCGCTGTTCGACGTCGCTGATGTGCATGAACTCGGCGCCGATCGTGTTCGCATACGTTGCCTGCAAGCGATCGCGCAATTCGCGCAATTTCATGCGCTGGTTGCCGCCCCCAAACGTGCCCGCGTCGAACACGGTGTCGAGATCGGAATCGGCGAGGCCGTGGAAGACCAGCTCAAGATCGGGCGCCGGCATTTTCGGCGCGATCGCAAGCGGATCGAGATCGGCGGCCAGATGCCCGCGCGAGCGGTACGCCGTCAGCAGGCGCAGCACGCCGGCCTGCTTGCGCGCATGCGTTTCGTCGACCGGAATCAATCGCGCGTGGCCGTTCAACTTCTGCGCACGTTCGATGCGGGCGATCGCGTCGCTGTGCGACACGTCGCCGCGGCCCTTAAAGCCGTCGAAATAGCCGCGCCACTGCGCAGGCACCGATGCGGGATCGCGCAGCCAGTCCTCGTACAACTGCTCGACGTAGGCGGCGTTGCCGCCCGCCAGTGGAGAGGACTCCAGGAATTGCTGCGGCGAAACCTGCCGCGGCCGATTGTCGCTGTCGCTCACGCCATCACCGTCGCTTCGAAGCCGGTCGCGCGGACCGACTTTCGATTATAACGATTTGGTGCTGCGCTGCGGCATTTCAATGCGATCATCCATGATCGCTGCTCGACCCGCGAGGTGACAGTCGGCCTAGGGTGCGCCTGCCCGGTTTCTACAACCCCAGCGGCCGCAGCTCGCTCATCGGTTCGGAGCGTTCCCAGACCTGCTCGAACAGCGCTTCCAGTTGCGCGGCGCGGCCGGGCGCGCAAGTCGACCCGACGCTTTCCATCCGCTGTGCTATCGGACGAAACAGGTACGCGCCGACATCGGTGCACATGAACGCGGAAGGGTACTCGCAATCCACATCCTCGACCGGCCGGCGGAACTGGATCACCGACGGCAGTCTCTGCGCCAGCTCCAGCATGCGGTTTCCTTCGCGCTGCGCGCACTCGATACTCTGTGCGATCACGCGGATGGACGCGCCGCGTCCGGAAATCGCGATGCGGCGCAGTTCGACCAGGCAGGCCGAATCATTCAGCAGCACCGGATCGAGCTCACGTACGAGAATCCGCAGCACGTGGCGCGCACCGCGCAGCACCGTGAGCGTGGCTTCGATCAATTGTTCGCGGGTCTGCACGCTGAGCACCCGCGCGGCTGGACGTGGCAGCGGCGGTGGACGCGGCGGCGCAGGCAGGGCATCCAGTTGCACCCGCATCAGCCGATGCGGAATGCCGGCCTCCTCGAATTCCTCGCCGCCGAATTCGAATCCGTGCTTGACATAAAAACCGGCGGCATCCGTCTGCGCGTGCAGTTGCACTTCGCGCAACCCGCGCGCACGCGCCTGTTCCAGCAGCAGCCGCAATATCGACGCGCCCACGCCGGAGCGGCGCCAGTCCGGCAGCACCGCCATTCGTCCGATCTTGCCGTCGGCGGTGAGGCGGCCGGTGCCCACGGGCGCCTGATCCGGTCCGCGCGCCAGCACGTGGGTGCTGCGCGGATCGTCATCGTCCACTTCCATCTCGGGCGGCACATTCTGCTCGCGCACGAAGACTTCTTCGCGCAGCGCGCACAAGTCTGCGCGGTCGCGGTCGTTGCCCCAGTCGGCGGTTTCCAGTGAGAAATCGTCGCGGATCACGGAGCTCTTCGCCATGGACGGCAGCTCTGGCGTTCGTTAGAGCCGTCATTGTATGCCCCGTTCAGCGTTTGTGCCGAGACAGAGTTCCCGCGTTGAGCAAATCCGTCAACAGCGTCACACCCGCGCTTTGTGATGGCAGTTTCGCGAGCTGTGCGCCATCCAGCGTGCGTTCGCGTCTGCATAGCACCTGCGCCCACGCGACGGGACATGCGTATTGCTCTCCGGAGACATACACGATCGCGCCGTGCCCCGCACGCCGCCAGGCAAAGCGGCTCCAGGGATTGCGCCGGAAAACGCTATTCGGCAACTCGAGGGCGAGTTTTTCCGCGCGCGTTTTGCGTTTTGGCGGCGTCACCCCGTGTGTTCCGCGATAAGCCGTGATGAAACGGCCGAAGAAATTCGCGAACGTTTCTGCGTCCATCATTTGTGCGGCGGCTCCGAGTGCCGCACGCGCACGTCGCAATGCGTCGTCATCGATTTCACCGAACTGGTTTGCAGGCCGTAAATCGGGATCGGCATAGCGCTGTGACTCCGGCAGGTCGGCCGCGACCTGTTCGGAGAACGCAACCAGCAGTTCCGCGCTGGACGGTGCGCGCATCCCGATCGAAAACGTCATGCAATCGCCGACGGCGATTCCTTCGTGCGGAATTCCGGGCGGCAGATACAGCATGTCGCCGGAATCGAGCGTCCATTCGAGGGTCGGACGGAACTCGCGCAGCAGTTTCAATTCGACGTCATCGCGGAATTCATGTGACGCGCGCGGATCGGTGCTGATGCGCCAGCGCCGCTGTCCGGCAGCCTGCAGCAGGAACACATCATATTGATCGACGTGAGCACCGACGCCGCCGCCATCGGTGGCGTAGCTCACCATCACGTCGTCGATGCGCCAGCTCGGCAGGAAACCGAAACGGTCGAGCAGGACAGCGACATCCGCATCCCATTTGTCGACATCCTGCACCAGCAGGGTCCAGTGCGATTCCGGAAGCATCGCGAAATCGGATTCGGAAAACGGGCCGGTGCGCAGAGTCCATGCATCGCCGCGCGCATCGTGCAGCACGATCCGCGATAGCGCGCTTTCCATGCAGGCCAACCCGGCCAGATCGTCAGGCGACAACGGCGGAGCGAAACCGGGGAATGCATTGCGGATCAGCAGCGGCCGCTTCTGCCAGCAGTCGCGCAGAAAACGAGCAGCCGGCATGCCCAGCGGCAGCCGCACGCTGCCGCGCACCTCCAGCGGCGGCTGCGTCATCGGCGCCGCTTCCCGGCACGCGGCGGCGGGTGCGCGTCACCGTTCTTTTCCCACTGCTGGATCAACTTGCGGCCGACGTTGGCCAGCGCGTCGATCGCCGGCAGCAGATCGCGGCCGAGTTCCGTGAGTGCATATTCGGCCGAAGGCGGCGACGTATCCAGCACGCGCCGCGTAACGAGGCCGCGCGATTCCAATTCGTGCAGGCGTGCACTCAGCACGCGCGCCGAAATGCGCGGGATGTCATGACGCAGTTCGCCGAAGCGGCGCGGTCCCGCGCTGAGGTACCAGACCACGTTCGGCGCCCAAGCGCCGCGCAGCAGCGACAGCGTTTCCGTGAGCGGACAGGCCGGCGGCGGTGCGGCGACCCGGCTTTTTCTGAGCGGCAGGCCCATGGCGATCGACGACCCGTGGTAACCGGAGGGATACCACATTCTACAGGTAACCAGGTGTTAGGTGGTATCAAATAGTAACCAAGTAGCTGTAGGATACCCGGACGCCGTCAGGGTGACGGCCTTTCAAGGAGATTCCATGAAGCTCTATTACTCGCCGGGCGCGTGCTCGCTTTCTCCGCACATCGTGGCGCGCGAACTCGGCCTCGCGCTGGAACTGGAGAAGGTGGACACGCAGGCCAAACGCACAGAGTCCGGGCGCGATTTCTGGCAGATCAATCCCAAGGGCTACGTGCCGGCACTGGAACTGGACAGCGGCGAGGTGCTGACCGAGGGGCCGGCCATCGTGCAGTACCTGGCTGATCTGAAACCGGAAAAGGGACTGGCGGCGGCGAACGGCACGCCCGCGCGCTACCGCCTGCAGGAGATGCTGGGTTACATCAACTCGGAAATTCACAAGACCTACAGCCCGCTGTTCAAGTCCGACACGCCCGAACAGACGCGCGCGGAGCGCAAGGAATATCTGCGCAAGCGCTATGCGTTGCTCGACGGCGTCCTCGCGAAGCAGACCTGGCTGCTCGGCGACCACTTCAGCGTGGCGGATGCGTATCTGTTCACCGTCACCAACTGGGCGCGGCACGTCGATTTCGATCTGTCCGCGTTCAAGGCGCTGAATGCATTCCAGCAGCGCGTGGCCGCGCGGCCGGCCGTGCAGGCTGCGATGCAGGAAGAAGGCTTGATCAAGCGCAGCGCTGCGGCTTGATCTTCATCTCCGGACGGCCGGTTCGCCGGCCGTCCGTTGTCTACTGCGAAGGCAGCGCGAACGCGATCACGTAATCGCCGCGCGGAGTTTTCAACGGCCCATGGCCGCCGGCGACGATCACCAGGTATTGTTTTCCGTTGATCGCGTAGGTCATCGGTGTGGCTTGTCCGCCCGCCGGCAATTTGTATTGCCACAGCATTTTGCCGTCGCGCTCGTCGAATGCGCGAATGTCATCGTCCATCGTGGCCGCGACGAAGATCACACCGGATGCGGTGACGATTGGCCCACCCATGCCGGGCACGCCGAGGTTCCAGTGGTTCAACACCGCGTTGCCCAGCGGCACCTGCCACAGGCGTTTGCCGTTGCGCATGTCGATCGCGGAGAGTTCGCCCCACGGCGGCTTGACGCAGGGCGTGCCGAGCGACGATTGCCAAGTCTTGCGCCGCATGCCGTACGGCGCGCCGCGCATCCGCGAAAAATCCCAGCCGTCGTATTCCTTCGAATCGCTTTGCGCGTCGAATTGATCGCGCGGCACCAGCGCGACCAGCATGGCGATGTCGTTGGTGTTCACCACCGCGACCTGCTTTTGCGGATCGAACGCCAGTCCGCCCCATTCCACGCCGCCGGCATAACCGGGCTGCTCGATGCTGCCCTGCACGCTGGGTGGCGTATAGATGCCTTCGGATTTGTAGCGTTCGAGATGGCATCCCATCGAGATGTGCGCGAGATCGTTTCCCGTCACCGGCCCTTGCCGCACCAGCGGCGCGGGCGCGGCGGGAAACGGCTGCGTCTTCGATGTCACTTCACCCGGCGCGCCATCCTGCGGCACGGGTTTTTCGGTGATCGGAAAGACCGGCGTCCCGCTGGTGCGATCGAACGTGAACAGCATGCCCATCTTGGAAGGCTGGATCACCGCGGGGATCATGCGGCCATCGTGTTGCAGTTGTACCAGCGAAGGTTGCGAAGCCGCGTCGTAATCCCACAAGTCGTGATGCACCAGTTGATACGCCCAGACCGGTTTGCCGGTGTTTGCATTCAGCGCGACGACCGAATCGGCCCAGCGGTTATCGCCGGGACGCAGGCCACCGAAAAAGTCCGGGCTGGCCGATCCGGTCGGCACGAACACCAGATGCCGCGCGGGATCGGCCGACAGCGGCGCCCACGCGTTCCCTGCGCCGGTGACCTGCGCGGCCTGCGCACTCCATTGCGAATACATAGGATCGGATGGATCGCGTGGAATGGGATCCCAGCCCCACAGGAATTTTCCGCTGCGCGCGTCGTAGGCGCGAACCGTTCCATGTTCCAGTTCCACGCCACGGTTGTCGCCGACCGAGGAGCCGATGATGATCTTGCCGTCGATCACCACCGGCGGCGACGTGACGAGGTAATCGCGCCATTTGTCTCCGGGTTCCCAAGTCGAATGGATGCCGTTCAAGAGTTCGAGCGCGCCGTGATCGGCAAAGTCCGCGCACGGCTTGCCGGTTTTCGCATCCAGCGCCAACAGCTTGCTGTCCAATACCGGCGCGAAGATGCGCGCGTGGCAAGGCGCATCGGGTTGCGATTGCGGATCGACCCACAACGAGACGCCGCGCGAAGCCGCATCCGAATAGTTGATCCTCGGCACGTGCGAATCGTGCCGCCAGCGCAGCTTGCCGGTCGCGGCATTGATCGCGACGACATTCGTTTCGGAAGTGGTGAAATACAGCGCGCCGTCGTAGAGGATCGGCGTGGCTTCCCAGGTCATGTGGTCGGCCCACGCGTCGTCCGGAAAACCTTCGCCGTGCTCGCCCGTGCGGAAGGTCCAGGCGACCTGCAATCGGTCCACGTTCTCGGGCGTGATCTGCGCCGCCCGCGAGTAGCGCGAACCGCCGGGATCGCCGCCGTAGTACGTCCAGCCCGTATCCTCCACCGGCGCGGTCGGTGCCGACACGGCGCTGCAGCCGCCCAGCGAAACCATGGCCGCGATCACAGTCAAGGAGCAGGCTAGTCGCATGATCCACCTCCGGGATGACCGCTTGAGATTGCGGACCGGAATACCGTTCGGCAACACCATCGGTGACAAACGGCGCGAAGCGGTGACGAGCGGCGCCAACTGAGGATCAGTTCAGTTGAACAACTGCGGCAAGCGGCTGCGATAGCGCCGGCTGAAATTGATGCAACTGCCGTCCTTCAGGAAGATGCGGTAGTCGCCGCCGTCCCACGGCTGGATTTCCCGGATGCGGTCCAGATTGACGATGTGGCCGCGATGCACCCGCACGAAGCATTTCGGATCGAGCTTGCGCTCCAGCGCAGCCATCGATTCGCGCAGCGGGTAAGTGCTGCCTTGTGCGTGGATGGTGACGTAATTGCCATCCGCGTCGATACGGTCGATGTCGGTGGTGTTGAGGATGAATTCGCGGTTGAGTTTCTTCACCACCAATCGGTGCAGCGGCACCGATTCGGGGCTTCCTGTTTCCGCGGCGGGAAGCGTCGGCGCCGCGCGGTGGCTCTCCAGCCACAGGCGGTAAATGCGGAACGCCTGCAGGCCGGCGAGGATCAGTCCGTAGGTGACGACGTCCTTGCGGTATTCGTAGATCCAGTCGGTGATCCATGGGCCGAAGCGGTAGTGCTGGTGCAGCAATGCGTATCCGATCTTGCGCAACAGCACCATGCCGCCCACGTGCACCAGCGAGAACAGTGGTGTGACAGCAAGATGCAGCGGCACGGCCCAGCGCCAGGTCTGCGCCGTGATCGGTGCGCGCCAGTACAGCCAGGCAATGCAGGGAATCAGCAGCCAGATCATCGCTGCGCTGGAGTATTCCCACAGCACCGGCTCCCACCATCGCAGCGGCACGCCGTCGCGTGCGTGATCGGCGAGCGCGGTGAACACGTTCATGGTGCAGATCGCGGCGACGATGCTGCCGAAGATCGCCACCTGCCAGATCAACACGCGGCGCCGGACGCCGGCTTGCGTGAGAGACGTGATGGATGAAGACCTCGTTGCCATCGCTTCCGATTCAGATGTCGTGCGCGAGCTGCGCGGCAAGGCCGGTGTAACTTGCAGGCGTGAGTTCCAGCAGACGCTGCTTCGCATCGGCCGGCAACTCCAGCGAAGCGATGAATTCGCGCAACGATTCGCGCGTAATGCCCTTGCCGCGCGTCAATGCCTTCAGTTGTTCGTACGGTTCGGGTAGGCCGTGGCGGCGCATCACGGTCTGGATCGCTTCGGCCAGCACTTCCCAGCTCGCATCCAGATCGGCGGCGATGCGAGCCTCGTCCACCTGCAACTTGCCCAGGCCCCGTTGCAGCGAATCGAGCGCGATCAATGTGTGTCCGAACGCCGTGCTCAGCGCCCGCAGTACGGTCGAATCGGTAAGGTCGCGCTGCCAGCGGCTGATCGGCAGCTTTTCGGAAAAATGCGCGAACAGCGCGTTCGCGACGCCGAAATTGCCTTCGGCATTTTCGAAATCGATCGGATTGACCTTGTGCGGCATCGTCGAGGATCCGACTTCGCCGGCCTTCAGTTGTTGTCTGAAGTAGCCGAGAGAGATGTAGCCCCATGCATCGCGTGCAAGATCGATCAGGATGGTGTTGATGCGGCGCACGCAGTCGCAGAGTTCGGCGATACCGTCGTGCGGTTCGATTTGGGTGGTGTGCTCGTTCCATTGCAGGCCGAGCGATTCGACGAACCGCTTCGACAACGCGCGCCAGTCCATATCCGGATATGCCGCGACGTGCGCGTTGAAATTGCCGACCGCGCCGTTGAGTTTGCCTGGAATTTCGATTCGCGCGAGTTGCGCGCGCTGGCGCTGCAGCCGCGCAGCGACGTTGGCGAATTCCTTGCCCAGCGTCGTCGGAGACGCGGTCTGGCCGTGCGTGCGAGACAGCATTGGCAGCGCCGCATGCGCGTGTGCCAGTTCGCGCAGTTTGGAGATCGCCGCATCCAGCGCCGGCAACAACACCGAGTCGCGCGCGTCGCGCAGCATCAATGCGTAGGCGAGGTTGTTGATGTCTTCGGAAGTGCAGGCGAAGTGCACGAATTCCTGCGCCCGCTCGAGTGTTGCATCGTCACCGAGATCTTCCTTGATGAAGTACTCGACCGCCTTGACGTCGTGATTGGTCGTCGCTTCCAGTTCCTTGATCTGCGCCGCATCCGTGACCGAAAAGTCATCGGCGATCAGACGCAGTTTCGCGCGCGCATGTTCGTCGAACGGCGGCAGTTCGGCGATTCCCGGGTGAGCGGCCAGCGCAAGCAGCCATTCGATCTCCACCTGCACGCGCCGGCGCATCAAGCCGTATTCGCTGAAGATTGGCCGCAGCGCTTCCACCTTCGCGGCGTAACGGCCGTCCAGCGGCGAGAGGGCGGTGAGGGAATCCAGTTGCATGTCGGCGATCCCGGAGTCTCGCGAAGCGGCCATTGTAGCGGTGACGCGTCGCTATAATGACGGGCCTTCCTGCATGGATTCCGCGCAATGCCGAACTTCCGCACCGAGCACGACAGCATGGGCGAACTGAAGGTGCCCGCAGAGGCCCTGTGGGGCGCGCAGACCCAGCGCGCGGTGGAGAATTTCCCGGTTTCCGGCCTGACGATGCCGCGCGAATTCATCCGCGCGCTCGGTCTGATCAAGGCCTGCGCGGCTTCTGCGAATCAGAAACTCGGATATTTGAAATCCACGCAAGCGAGTGCAATCCGCAAGGCCGCCGAGCGCGTAGCGGCCGGCGAGTTCGATGCGCAGTTTCCGATCGACATCTTCCAGACCGGCTCGGGCACCTCGAGCAACATGAATGCGAACGAGGTGATCGCGCACATTGCTTCGCGCGACTCGAAAGGAAAGATCCATCCCAACGATCACGTCAACTACGGGCAGAGTTCAAACGACGTGATCCCGACCGCGATCCAGGTCAGCGCTGCGCTTGCCACGCACGAACAGTTGCTGCCGGCGCTGAAACATCTTCGCCGCACGATCGACCGGCGCGCGCGTGAATTGAGCAGGGTTGCCAAGACCGGCCGCACGCATCTGATGGACGCGATGCCGGTGACGTTCGGACAGGAACTCTCAGGCTGGGCCGCTCAGGTCGGTTCCGCGATCGAACGCATCGAAGATTCGCTGAAACGCATGCGCCGCCTGCCGCAGGGCGGCACGGCGGTGGGCACCGGCATCAATGCCGATCCGAAATTCGCGCGCGCGATCTGCGCGGAGTTGTCGAAGGCGAGCAGCTTGAAGTTCTCGCCATCGGAAAATTTCTTCGAGGGCATGTCTTCGCAGGACGCCGCGGTGGAACTCTCCGGCCAGTTGAAGACGCTGGCGTGTTCGCTGATGAAAATCTCCAACGATCTGCGCTGGATGAACTCCGGTCCGCTCGCAGGCTTAAGCGAAATCGAATTGCCGGCGCTGCAGCCCGGCTCCTCGATCATGCCCGGCAAGGTCAACCCGGTGATTCCGGAAGCGATGACAATGGTGTGCGCGCAGGTGATCGGCAACGACGCCACCATTACGATCGCGGGGCAAAGCGGCAATTTCCAGTTGAACGTGATGCTGCCGGTGCTCGCCTACAACCTGCTGCAGTCGATTTCGATCCTGGCGAATGCGTCGCGGTTGCTGGCGGACAAGGCCATCGCGGGGTTCAAGGTCAGCACGTCGCGCGTCAACCAGGCGCTGGCTCTGAATCCGATCCTGGTCACCGCGTTGAATCCGGTGATCGGTTACGAGAAGGGCGCAGCGATCGCCAAGCAGGCGTACAAGCAGAAGCGGCCGATCATGGATGTTGCGCTGGAAACTTCCGGCCTGTCGAAACAGCAGTTGCAGAAGCTGCTCGATCCGCTGGCGCTGACGAAAGGCGGCATCGCCGACTGAAACTCGCGTCAACGCGATAAACCAGCCCGCGCTTCCCGAGCACGAGCTTGCAAAGCGCTTGTGACTTGCGGCACTGCCGCGCGGCTTCTCTTGCGTCATGCTGCGCGGCGGATTTCGTCGGGGGTACCATGAGCCATCGCAAATTCATCAAGTCGGCCCTTTGGACGGCTTTGTTCGTCGCCGGCGCCGCATTGGCGCAGGAAGCCGCGATCAGCGGCGCGGATTTCACCGGCGGCAAAGCCGATGCGCAGTTGAGCGCGATCGGCAAACAGGCCGCCGCGTCCGGCAAAACGGTGGTGATCACCGCGCCGGCTTACTGGCAAGGGAAGGCCGCGGCCAAAGTGCGCGCGGGTGCGCGCGGCAAACCGGTGACGATCCGGTTCTCCAACGGTTTCTATGAAAACGTGCTGGTGCGCGTCGAGGCGCCCGCGCCGAAACCTGCGGTGGAAGCGAAGCCGGAAACTGTGAAAGCCGAAACCGGGGCCAAGCCGCGAGCCACGCCCGAGCCGAAGAGGGTGAAGGCCGAAGTCGCCGCGCATCCTGCGCCGAAAGCCGCCGCAGCGACGCCGAGTCATTCTGCGTCGGCTCCGCGCGCCGTCGCGCCGGTTGCGGCGACGCCGCAGCAACCCGCCGCGCCGCCGATGCAACCCCCGCCGCCGAGCCGCATCGTGGCCGTGCCGCAGGTTTCGCAGCAACCCGAAGTAGTCCCGATTCCGACTTCCACGGTCAATCCGACCGGAGTCAAACCCGTGCTCCCGGCAACACAAGCCGAATCCGGCGATGCGGCGCGTCAACGAATGCTGGGTGCGTTGAACGACGGCCGCCCGGCCGCAGGAGAATTGCACGAACCACAATTGCAGTCGGGCGATCAGGTTTACAGCGACGGCGACACGTTGGCGGTGGTGAGGCTGGAAGGCCTGCATCGCTCGCTGTACTGGCTGGCCGGGCCGGTCGATCTGCAGCGCGTGCAGTATTCGCCGCAAGGCAACGGCCGCTATCTGGTCACCGGCCCGATCGATCCGAAGGCGCCGCCGACCCATCGCAAGGAAACGCACCGCGTCGTCGCAGCGCATGTGCCTGCTTCGAACG
The DNA here is from genome assembly GCA_036759545.1 of Rhodanobacteraceae bacterium. GTDB lineage: Bacteria > Pseudomonadota > Gammaproteobacteria > Xanthomonadales > Rhodanobacteraceae > 66-474. Next base: position 12,311 of record DAIOUL010000034.1, on the reverse strand, counting down.
ACGCAACGCGCATGCGGCTGGAGCGGCAATACAACGGCGGCCAGCCGATCACCGGCACCCTCCGCGTGCGGCAATTGCAGCCGGAGGACCGGCTGCTGGTGGACGGCAACGCTGTCCTGGTGGCGCGTCGCGAGGGCAATCTGATGGGGCGCTACTGGCTCGACGGATCGATTGATCTGGGCCAGTCCGGTGTGCTGAAGGTGGATCAGGATCTTTATCAGGTCACCGGCAGCGTGCGTTGAAGACGACTCTGCACCAAGCGCGGGCCTTTACCGCTCCTGCGACGAAGCGGCCGCGGAATCGGCGCCCGCTTTTGCGACGCGCTTGTCGCAATTTACTTCGCCGCGGAATACGGCGTAAGGCGCGAACGCCGGTAGTTGCCCGGCGATCTCGCCTTGGGTGGCCTTGATGCCGATCATGTCGCCGCACAACCGCTTCGCGGCCGCTTCGACCTTTTCGGTGCTGGCCTGCATGTCGGAGTCGTTCTTCTTGTGGTCATTCGAGAACAGGGATTCCACGACGTTGCCGACCGCATTCACACCCAAGGCCGCGCCGGCCTTGCCGACCGCGATGCCGTCGTCGCGCACGCTCACCGCTTCTCCGTAGTAGCGCTTCAGCAGTTCCCGCTGCCCGGGCGTGACCGTGACCGCCTTGTCGCCGATGCGCAGATCGCCGGTGGCGCTGACGTGCGCATCGGGTCTGCCGGATGCCTTGACCACCAGGCCCTGGTCGTCGAATTCGAGATGCATGTTGCCGTTGATGTGTGTCTCGAAAGAATCGGAGCTGGCGGCATGGTTTTCGCCGGACGAGCTGGTGCAACCGCCCAGCGCGGGTATGAGCAAAAGCGGCAGCAGCAGGTATTTCGCTTTCATCGTTTGCGCTCCTCGGGTTTCAAGCTTCATCGCGCCAGCGGCGGAACCAGATTGCGGCGGCGATCAATGCCGCGCCGACGATCACGCCGATCCACATCTGCGGCGTGGTCAGCGCGTGGCCCATCGCCGGAAAATCGATGGCGCCCAGATCGTGCGAACCACGGAACCCGATCGTGTAGCGGTGCGCATCCGGATCGATCCAGCTCGCTGGAACGATGCTGAGCAGCAGCCGGCCGGCGACATCGCCCCAGTAGAAGTCGTGGCGGATGTGCGGCAGCCCGAGCAGCCCGATCCAGAAATTCAGCACGCCGGCGATGATCGGCACGATGATCGCCCACAGAAATGGTTTGCTGCGCACCGCGGCGGACCAGAACAGCAGCCAGCCCACCGTCGGCAATGCCCACAGCGCGTTCACCGGCACCATCACCAGCAGCCTTAGCCACACGCCATACGGTTCACCTTGCGCCCACAGCGGCAGCGGATTCACCCCGTGAACCAGCAGCCAGAGGCTGATAACGATCTGCGCGCCGATGTAACCGGCCAGCACGATGCCCACGGCGATCAGCGGCGCGACCAGGATGCCGGCGACTGCTTTCGACAACACGGTGCCCGTATCCGACAATGGCAACGATTTCCAGAACAGCACGCTGCGGTCCTTGCGGTCGTCGTACAGCGCGCCCAGCAGGTAGAAGAACACCACGAAGAACAGCACCACCGACGCGATGAAGGCGAACAGCAGCATCGTCGCATCCAGCGCTTTCACCAGTTGATCCGTGTCACGGGTGGTCGCTTCGCGTAGGATCTGAGTGAGGTTGACGCCCATGCTCACGTCCACCTGCGCACCGACGCGCGCCTTCATCACCTCTCCGGCGATGATGCCGAGCACCGTGATGATGATGATCGCGGCCGCGGCCCAGAACTGCGCCCACAGAAAGCCGCGCCGCGATTCCCAGAATTCGCGCTTCACCAGCCAGCCGAAATTCGTGATCGCGGTCATGCGTAGGTCCCTTTCATCGTGGCGACGAACAGATCGGCGACTGATGGCCGCCGTACTTCGCCCAAGGCTTCCAGTTGCGCGCGCGGCACGCCGTCGAACAGGAAGATGCTCTTGCCGAACACCTGCCGCTCGTCCAGCGGTTTCAAGGCGCGCGCCGCGTCGGTGCGGTCCGCGTTCACCATGACTTCGGCGAAGCGCTCGCCCAATGCATCCATGTCCGTGGCGAGTACCACCTTGCCGTCGCGGATGAACATCAGGTCGGTGAGGATGTGTTCGATCTCTTCGACCTGGTGCGTGGTGACCAGGATGGTCTTGTTCTCGTCGAAATAATCTTCCAACAGGCTCTGGTAGAACTGCTTGCGATAGAGGATGTCGAGCCCGAGCGTCGGCTCGTCCAGCACCAGCAGGCGCGCGTCGATGGCCATCACGATCGCGAGGTGCAGTTGCACGATCATGCCTTTCGACATCTGCCGCACTTTCTGGTCCGGTTGCAACTTGGTGCGCGCCAGGAAACGCTGGCACTTGGCGTGATCGAAGCGCGGATGCACGCCGGCGACGAAATCGACCACTTCGCTGACGGTGATCCAACGCGGCAGCGTTGCAACGTCGGCGATGAAGCACACCTGCTGCATCAGCGCGGGACGTTGCCGGCGCGGATCGAGCCCGAGCACGGAAAGATCGCCTTCGAAATCGGTCAGGCCGAGGATCGCCTTCAGCGCGGTCGTCTTGCCGGCGCCGTTGGGGCCGATCAGGCCGACGATGCGCCCGGACTGCACCTCGAAAGAGGCATGGTCGAGCGCCAGCGTCTTGCCGTAGCGCTTGGTCAGGTCGGCGGCACGAATCACGGCGCCTTGCGACGCTGCGGCGGGAGCTTCATCGAGTGCGGAGGTCGCGCTCATCAGGATTTCCTCTTTTCGTGCTTCTCGGCTTGCGACATCAGCTTGTCCAGCTCCAGCCCCATGCGCTTGATGCGCGCGTGCAGCGGCGGCCATTCCTCGCGGAGGAAACGCTCGCGCTCGGACTTCAGCAGCATCTCGCGCGCCCCTTCTGTGACGAACATGCCCAGGCCGCGGCGCTTTTCCACCAGTTGCTCGTCCACCAGTTCCTGATAAGCCTTGGAAACGGTCAACGGGTTGATCTGATAATCCGCCGCCACCTGTCGCACGGAAGGCAGCGGATCGCCCTCGTTCAACGCGCCGTCCAGGATCATCGCTACCACGCGGTCGCGCAGTTGGCGGTAGATCGGGACGTTGTCGTTCCAAGTGATGGTCATGAAAAGGTTCCTGCCGGCGGTGGGCGAGGCGACCACGGCGAAGCGTCTGCCGGGGCGCTCAGCGGTTCCGGGCCACCGACTTGGCGGCAAACGAATAGTAGGGCATGTCGATGTCGGCACCGCCGAGCGAAGCCGATTCGTAGCCTTTTTCGTATGCGCCGCCGGTGTGGCCGGAGGCCTGCTCCATTTCCGCGCGGGTCGGGCGAACCACGATCTCGGGCAGGGTTTGTATGGGCAGCGCCTCGGCGCCCACCGCGGCCGGCAGGACGCTGTTCGCCGAAGCATTCGCATAGGCGCGGATGCCGGCGATTCCAGCGCTGGCGATCAACAGGGAAGCGGCGAAGGTCAGGGTCTTGCTGGCGTTCATGGCGGTCTCCTTGGGTGACCGTGTTGAGTAGTGTTGTAGTCAACTATAACACCAAAAAAGCAGGTGTCAAGCGGAAATTTGCGGGTAGGTCGTCAGTCATGCCCGGGTGGCGGTTTCGGCCAGCGTGTGAAACCGCCGCCGGGATCGCAGCCGATGAACCAAGCGCCGCATGAATGGTCAGAACGCGGAGCCGCTCCGCGCGTTGCCAAGCACGCACGGCCCCCGCACAATGGGCAGCTCGGCCGACGCACGGCCTTCAACCCGGCAGCGCCGGTCAACCCAACAGAGGATCTTTCGATGAAGCAAGTATTGCGTCCCACGCTCACCGCGGCCGCACTGATCGCCGCCCTGGGTGTCGGCGCCACCGGCGCGGTTCAGGCCCAGACCAAGTCTTCGTCCAGCACCGCGACGACGACCGTGAGCAAGGCCCAGGCAAGCGAAGTGGTCGGCTATGAACTGGCGGGCCAGTTTCCGAGCTGGGCGAACGACATGATCGACCCGCAAGCGGTGGGTCAGGCCGTCACGCGCGCCCTGCAGGGGCAGAAGCCCAGCATGAGCCAGAGCCAGCTCGAGAGCGTGGCCAAGGCATTCGGCGAGCAGATGAAAGCGCGTGGCGAAGAGATGTACGCCAAGCTCGCTGCGCAGCAGAAGCAGGAAAGCGATGCGTATCTTGCCAAGAACAAGACGCAGCCCGGCGTGCAGACCACCGCGGACGGCTTGCAGTATCAGGTGATTTCGGCGGGCAGTGGTCCGCGTCCGAAGGCCACCGACACGGTGCAGATCAATTACACCGGCAGCTTCGTCAACGGCAAGGTGTTCGACTCCACGGCCCAGCATCAGCCTCCCGGTCCGGCCACGATCGATCTGGGCAACGTGATTCCCGGAATGCGCGAAGCCCTGACGCTGATGCCTGTCGGCAGCCACTACAAGGTCGTGATCCCGCCGAATCTCGCTTACGGCTCGCAGCCGAAGGGCCCGATGCCGCCGAACGCGGCGTTGATCTTCGACCTGACGCTGGTGAAGATCGGAAAGTGAGTTCAGGATGAACTCATCCCGTGCAGGCCATGGATGGCCGCTGACACGGGATCCAGTGACTCGAAAAGCGCGGCTGAAAGGCCGCGTTTTTTGTTGCGTAAGCGCTCGGCTTCGCCCGCGCTTTTTCGTTTCGATGCGTCCGTCACGGTCGATCGTTACAATTGCCGGTTCACGCAGTCACTCTGAGCACGCATGAAAATCACCATCTTCGGCACCGGCTATGTCGGACTGGTCACCGGCACCTGTCTGGCCGAAATGGGCAATCACGTGCTGTGCATCGACGTCGACGCCGACAAGGTGCAGCGGCTGGAACGCGGCGAGATTCCGATCTTCGAACCGGGGCTCGAGCCGCTGGTGAAGCGGAATCATTTGGCCGGCCGTTTGCAGTTCTCAACCGACGCGGCGGCGGGCGTGGCGCACGGCGAAGTGCTGTTCATCGCGGTGGGCACGCCCCCCGACGAAGACGGCAGCGCCGATTTGTCTTACGTGCTGACGGTGGCGCGCAGCATCGGCGCACATCTCGATGCATCGAAGGTGATCGTCAACAAATCGACCGTTCCGGTCGGCACCGCCGACCGCGTGCGCGAGGCGATTGCCGGAACACTGGCCGGGCGCGGCGTGCAGATCGAATTCGACGTGGTGTCCAATCCTGAATTCCTGAAGGAAGGCGATGCGGTCAACGACTGCATGCGCCCGGACCGCATCATCATCGGTACCTCCAGCAGGCGTGCCGCGGACCTGCTCGCCAAGCTCTATGCACCATTCAATCGCAATCACGCGCGCATCGTGCTGATGGACGAACGCTCCGCCGAACTGACCAAGTACGCGGCCAACGCGATACTCGCGACCAAGATCAGTTTCATGAACGAGATCGCCAATATCGCGGAAAGGGTCGGTGCCGACGTGGAACTGGTGCGGCAGGGCATCGGCGCCGATCCGCGCATCGGCTACCAGTTCATCTATCCCGGCGTGGGTTACGGCGGCTCGTGTTTTCCCAAGGACGTGCAGGCGCTGGAGCGCACCGCGCACGCGCACGACTATCCGGCGCGGCTGCTGGAGGCGGTAGAGCAGGTCAACCGCGCACAGAAGCACAAGCTGTTCGAGTTGATTTCGCGGCATTTCGGCGGCGAGCTGCGCGGCAAGGCGATCGCGCTGTGGGGACTGGCGTTCAAACCCAATACGGATGACATGCGCGAGGCGCCCAGCCGCACGCTGATGGAAGCGCTGTGGCGGGCCGGCGCGCGCGTGCGTGCGTTCGATCCCGAAGCGCGCGAGGAAGCGCAACGAATCTACGGTGCGCGCGCTGATCTGGAATTGTGCGATGGACCTTACGATGCGTTGCAGGGCGCCGACGCTTTGGCGGTGGTCACCGAATGGAAGGCGTTCCGCAGTCCGGAGTTCGATCGTATCCGCGCCGCGCTGAAAACGCCGGCGTTGTTCGACGGACGCAATCTGTATGATCCGGAAACCGTGGAGAGCGCCGGCATCGCGTACTACGGCATCGGCCGCGGACGCAGTATTTTGCGCAACGGGCAGTCATGAGCAGCGAAAAGCGGTTGACCGAAGTGGAAACGCGGCTGGCGTTCATCGACGACGCGCTGGCAGGACTCGCCGCCGCCGAAGCGGAAACTTCGCGGCGCATGCTGGCGGTCGAGCGCATGTTGTCGGAACTGCGCGTGGAACTTTCCGCCATACGTAGCGGGCTGGCGGAAGACGTGCGCAACGAGCCACCGCCGCCGCACTACTGATGTTCGCAGCATGAGCGATTCACTCCGCGAACAGTTGTTGAAGGCGGGCTTCGCGCCCTCGCGCCCGCAGGAAAAACGCGGGCCGCGCGGGAAAGCTGCGCTACCGCGCAGCGGAAAACCGAATTCGCCGCGGCGAGAGCGCAGCGACGAGGTCGACCTGGCGCGTGCCTACGCGATCCGCGCGCAAGCCGAAAAGGCCGAGCGCGAAGCCGCGGCGCGCGAAGCGCAGAAACAGGCGCAGGAGCGTAAGGAACGCAAACGGCGCTTGCACGAGCTGTTGTCCGGCAACGCGATCGCGATTCCGGCCGAGGCCGAGCATGTGCGGCACTTTGAGCACGCCGGAAAGATCCGCCGCATTTACGTCGGTGCCGACCAATTGACGGCGCTCAACCGCGGCGAACTCGGCGTGGTGGTGCAGGCCGGAAGGTTCGTGCTGGTCACGCGCGAAATCGCGCTGCGCGCGAAAGACATCGCGGAAGATGCGGTGGCGTTGCTGGTCGATCCGGACGCCGCGCGTGGCGAAAGCGAAGACGATGTGCCGGATGATTTGATGTGGTAGAAACCGTTGCGCTTACGCGATGCCTTGAATGGCATCGTGTGCAACGGTTTCTGGTGAGGCAGGGATGCCGAACGGAAAGTGCACCGAGGATGGTTGCTTGCCTCTCACCAGAACGCAGCTCCCAATGCAGGGGACTCCCAGCCGCGCTTCGGCCTGAACCGTTCGCCATGGCGCGACGCCAGCGCCTCCAGTTCTGCGCGCAGCTTTTCGGCACCCGTGCTGCGGATGTACTGGATCGGCCCGCCGCGAAACGGCGCGAAGCCGGTGCCGAACACCACGCCCGCATCCAGCAGGTCCGCGTCGTCCACCACGCGTTCGGCCAGGCACGCGACGGCTTCGTTCAACATCGGCAGGATCAACCTCGATTGCAGGTCTTCCGGCGTGCGGTAGTCGCGCGGCACTTCCGGCTTCTGTGGTTTCCCCTCGCGCCACACGTAAAAACCTTCGCCGTCCTTCTTGCCGCGTTTGCCGGATTGCACTTTGCTTTCAATACCTGCGGGCAACTCAAGCCCCAGAAACGGCGCAAGCTCCTTGCCCACGGACAGCGCGACATCCAGACCGACCGTGTCGGCCAGCTCGATCGGTCCCATGGGCATGCCGAAGCCTTTCGCGGCGCGATCGAGCACCGGGGCCGGGATGCCGTCGGCGTGCATGCGTACGGCTTCCAGCAGATACGGCATCAGGATGCGGTTCACCAGAAAACCCGGCGTGCCTTGCACCGGCACCGGCAATTTGCCGATCGACTTGACGAAAGCGAGCGCGCGCTTTTCGACCAACGGATCGAGCGCGTCGTGCCGAACCACTTCCACCAGCGGCATCCGCGCCACCGGGTTGAAGAAGTGCAGGCCGAGGAATCGCTGCGGATGTTTCAATGCGCTGCGCAATTCGTCCAGCGGGATGCTGGAGGTATTGGTGGCGAGCAGCGCGTCATCCGGCAAAGCCGCTTCCAGTTGTCCATACAGAGACTCTTTCGCCGTTGCGTCTTCGAAGATCGCTTCGATCGCCAACTGCGAGTCCTTGACCAGTGCGCCTTCGACATCCGCGCACAATCGTGATTCCACCGCCGCGATGCCTGCAGGTGTTTTCGACTTCTTCTCGAACAGTGTCCGCGCGCGTTCGAGCGCCGGCTGTACGTATTTCAGCTCGCGATCCTGCAACGAGACTTCGAATCCGCGCAGCGCGCACCACGCGGCGATGTCGCCCCCCATCACGCCGGCGCCGGTGACGTGCACGTGCCGGATGTCGTGCGCGACGTCGCCGGCCAGCCCGCGCAATCGTTCGCGCAGGAAGAACAACCGGATCAGATTGTGCGCGGTCGGTGTCGCTGCCAGCCGCTCGACCGAACGCGCTTCCAGTTTCAATCGTTGTGCAATGTCTCCACCGCCGCGCCGCCACACTTCGATCAATGCGAAGGGCGCGGGGTAGTGTTTCGGCTTGGCCTTCGCAGCGGTCTGTTTGCGCACGATCGATGCGAGCATCTGCCGCACCGGCCAAGCATTCGTGATCCACGCGAGCACGCGTTGATCCAATCGGCGCGATAAGGGATTGCCGAGGCACCCCAGCGCGGTTTCGAGCAACGCGTTCGCCGACGCCAAACGATCGACCAGCCCGCTCTCCAGCGCCGCACGCGCCGAGGCCGGCTTCCCGGTCAGCATCATCGCCAGGCTCTTCGGCGCGCCGATCAACCGCGGCAGCCGCGCGGTGCCGCCCCAGCCGGGATGGATGCCGAGCTGCACCTCGGGCAGGCCGATTTTCGTTTCCGGATCGTCCGCGGCCACGCGCATGTCGCACGCCAACGCCAGCTCGGTGCCGCCGCCCATGCAGGCGCCTTGCAGCACGGCGACGGTCGGCATCGGCAGACCCGCCAGACGCTCGAACACGCGTTGGCCGAATTCAATTACTGCGCGTACGCCCCCTTCACGCTCGTATTGCGCGAACTCATCGAGGTCGGCGCCGACCGCGAAATCCTTCTTCCCCGAATGGATCAGCACGCCGCGCGGTTTTTCGATCTCAATGCGCTGGAGGATCAGATCCAATTCTTCCAGCAACGATCTTGACAGTGCGTTCACGCGGCTGCCGCCGCGATCCATCGTCAGCACCAGCACGCCTGCGGATTGCAGCGAAGTTTTCCAGTGGGAGAAGCGCAGTCCTTCGAACATGTCATGTCATCCGGGCGCGGGTGAGCATCCATTCGCCGCCGCATTTGCCATGGATTCCCTGCACATTGTGACTTCCATCGAAAACCCGGACGGGCCTGCACCCTATCATCCGTTCATGGCGACGCGCCGGTCAATGCGCACGGACAGATGGTGCCCGCAATGCCCAGTATGGACACGAACATCGCCAGCGAACTGCTCGATACGATCGTCGGCGCACAACGCAGCCTCGTGGTACTGCGCTGCGACGATCCACGGCGGTTGCTGGATTCATTGCGCCGGCATGCCATCCGGACCGGACAGGCGTTGTACGCGTGGGACGAGGAAGCGGGTTTGCGCAGCCTGCGGGACGCGCACGTATCAGTGCCCTCCAGCCACCGCTTCGGCGAGGCGTTGCGGCAGATCATCCAGAGCGCGCACTTCGGCATCTATTTTTTCGCCGATCACCCGCAGGTGTTCGATGCATCGCTGGTCTCGTTGCTGCGACAGACGGCACGCTTGAACGGCGAACATACGCGGCGTGTGGTGCTGATGGGCGCAAATACCGAACTGCCGGCCGGCATCGATGCGTTCGAATTCAGCCGCAGCACGGCAATGTCCGCTCGCCCGCGCCTGCGCGACGGCCGCTGGGTGCGGGCATGACAGAAAGAGGCATATTGATCGTCGCGGCCCGCCGCGAAGACCGCCGTGCGCTGTTCGATGCGCTGGACGGGCAGGGCTACGGCCCGATCCTGAGCGCGCGCGACATCGTGCATGCACGCAGTCTGCTCACGGAATCTCCCGTGCCGCGGCTGGCGGTGCTGGATTTCTGCACCATGCCGGCGGAGTCGGCCGCGTTCGGTGCGGAGCTGCAAGGCGTGCCGGTAATCGGGTTGCTCGGCACCGCGCGCGAGCACGACGGCGAGCGCGCCACCTGGAATTTCCGTCATCGGCCGCCCGGCGTGGTCGAATGGCTGCGCACGCCGGTCGACGCGATGGAAGCGCGCGCGCGTGCCGAAGCCGTATTGCGTACCGAGCCGCTGCCCGACGCCGGCGCCGGCGAAGATGCCGACGACGATTACCGCTGCATCTTCGAGGGCAGCGGCGACGGACTGCTGTTTTCGGATACACGCAGCGGGGCGATCCTGGAAGTCAATCCCGCGTTCGAGGTTGCGAGCGGCTTCGGCGCGGCGCAGGTGATCGGCACGACGCTGGAAGAGCTGTTCGCGCTCGATGCGGCACAACGCAAGTTCCTCCGCGCGCACCTGCACCGCGACGGCGAGGTGCGGCTGCAGTGCGAACAATGGTGTGCGGACGGCAGCCGGCGTGCCGTGGAGATCGTCACGCGCCTGCTGAAACGCGGCGGCGAGCTGGTGCATTTCACCGCCGTACGCGATGCGCAAAACCTCCGCGACGGCCGCGAATTGCTGGATGTGCTTTCGCAAATGTCATTGCCCGACGAAGGCGAAGGCGCGCTGCAACGCCGGCTGGCGCGTTTGGCGGCCGCGCTGCGTTTCGATTACGTGGCCATCGCCGTGCACATCGGCGGGGAGCGGCAACTGCAGGTCGTCGCCAGCAGCGGAAGATTGCCGCTCGCGCAGGGCACGCTGGATCCGACCGCCGAACCGGCGGTGCGCATGGCCGCCGGCGGCGAGCGCGTGTTGCGGTTGACGCGCGGTCAGCATGCGAATGAAGCGGAGTCCGGCATCGCGGGCCTCGCCTGTTGCGCGGCGCTGCCGCTGCGCGACGGAAGGCAGAACGTGCTGGGCGTGTTGCTGGGTGCGGGACGCGAACCGGCACCGTACGATCCGGAACTGGTGCGGCACGCACTGGACGTGGCCGCGGCGCAATTCGCAGCCGCCCTGGAAGTGCGGCAGGCGCAGGCGCAGGGCAGGGCGGGCGGCTTGCAGGATGCGTTGACGGGCTTGCCGAATCGGCTGCTGTTCAACGACCGCCTGGAAACCACGTTGCTGGAAGCGCAGCGTTCGGGCGAAAACTTCGCGTTGCTGTTCGTCGACCTCGACCGTTTCAAGAACGTCAACGATTCGCTCGGCCATGCGGTCGGCGATCAGGTGTTGGTCGCGGCGGCGCAGCGCCTGCGCTCGGCGGTGCGCGCTTCCGACACCGTGGCGCGCTACGCGGGCGACGAGTTCACCCTGATCCTGCGCCACATCGTCCTGCGCGAGGACGTGCTGCGCATCGCCGACAAACTGGTGCGCGCGATGGAAGCGCCGCTGACGCTGGAAGGCGGTTCGGAATTGCGCATCACCGCGTCGGTCGGGATCAGCTTCTTTCCGGAGGATGCCAAGGACGCGGAGAATCTGGTCAAGTGCGCGGACGTGGCGATGTACAACGCCAAAGGCCGGGGCCGCAACAATTATCAGTCTTACGTCGCCGTGCCCGAGGAACAGCACGAGCAGCGCATCGAACTGGAGGCGCGGCTGCGCATGGCCGAGCGCAACGACGAATTGCGCGTGTATTACCAGCCGCAGATCGAGGCGAAATCGGAAGACATCGTCGGCATGGAAGCGCTGGTGCGCTGGGAACACCCGGAACTGGGCATGATCAGTCCGGCGTTCTTCATTCCGATCGCGGAGGAAACCGGGCTGATCATTCCGATCGGCGAATGGGTGCTGAGGCGCGCGTGCAGCGACTGCGCGCGCTGGCAGAAGCGCTATCATTTGCCACTGCGCGTGGGGGTCAATCTGTCCGCGCTGCAGATGATGCAGCCGAATCTGGTGGACGTGGTGCGCGCGGCCTGCACCGACAGCGGCCTCGATCCGCGCTCGCTGGACCTGGAAGTCACCGAGAGCATCAGCATGAAATCGGTGCCGAACCTGCTGGAGACATTGTCCGCGCTGCGGGGACTGGGCTGCGGCATTTCCATCGACGACTTCGGCACCGGGCAATCCTCGCTGGATTACATCAAGCGCTTCCCGGCCGACCGCATCAAAATCGACCAGAGCTTCGTGCGCAACATCGGCACCGATCCCGACGACGAGGCGATCGTGCGCGCCACGCTGACGATGGCGCACAGCCTCGGGCGCCGCGTGGTCGCCGAAGGCGTGGAAACCGAACAGCACCACGATTTTCTGCGCGCACACGATTGCGACGAGTTGCAGGGCTATCTGTTCTGCCGGCCGCTTTCCGCCGCCACTTTCGAAAACCTGCTCGCCGAACGCGAGCAGATCTTCGCCCACGCCGCGCCGCGCGAAGCCGCAGCTTGACCGCGCTCCCTTCCGCCCTCACCTTGTGAACTTTGGGTTTATCACAAGGTCTTAGGCGCCGCGCTCGTTCGGCGCCGGAGGAGTGCGGCCCGGATGGG
>DAIOUL010000033.1:0-26030 GCA_036759545.1 Rhodanobacteraceae bacterium | reverse complement strand
GGCCAAGAGCTCCGTGGCCGTGCGTTCGGCCATGCGCGAGTTGCCATTCAAGGCATCTGCTAAGCGCGCTGCCTCACCCCTTCACACTCCCCAGCAGCAACCCGCGGATGTAGTAGCGCTGCAGCGCGAGGAACAACACCAACACGGGAACGACCGTGATCACCGCGCCGGCCATCATCAGTTCGAAGTCCTGCACGTGTTCGCGCGACAGCGACGCGAGGCCCACCGGCAACGTGTAATGCTGCTGTCCGGTCAGTACGATCAACGGCCACATGAAATCGTTCCATGCAGTGAGGAAGGTCAGCACTGCCAGCGTTACCAGCATGGGTTTCAGCAGCGGCAACACGATCTGCACGAAGATGCGCAACTCGCCCGCGCCGTCCACACGTGCGGCTTCCAGCAGATCGTCGGGAATGCCGCGCGCGTACTGGCGCACCAGAAAGATGCCGACGATGCCGAACACGGTCGCGGTGCCGGGCAGGATCACCCCGGCGTAGGTGTTCACGAGTCCCACGTACTTCAGCAGCAGGAACAGCGGCAGCATGGCGACCTGCGCGGGGATCACCAGCCCGCCGATCAGCGCGGCGAACAATTTGTCGCGACCGGCGAAGCGCAACTTGGCGAAGGCGTAACCCGCCAGTGTGTTGCACACCAGCGACAACAGCGTGATTGAAGTCGAGATCAACACGCTGTTGGCAAAGTACCGGCCCATGCCGGCGTGCTCGAAGAGTTCGCGATAATTGCCCAAGGTGGCATGCGCAGGCCAAATCGGCGGCGGCAGCGAACTCGCCTCGCCTGGCCGCATGAAAGACACCGACAGCATCCAGGCGAGCGGAAACAACGTGAGCGCGGCGCCCAAGACCAGCGCGCCGTTGATCCACCAGGTTTCCGCGCGTGCCTTCATGCGCCGTCTTCCCGCACTTCGCCGAAGCGCCACATCAGCGCGGTCACGCCGAACATGATGACGAACAGCAGGAAGGCCACGGCCGAAGCCGTGCCCATGTTCCAGTACTTGAATCCTTCGTCGTACATCAGGTACAGCACGCTGACGGTGCTCTGCAACGGCCCGCCTTCGGTGATCACGTAAGGCTCGGCGAACAACTGGAAGTAGCCCGCAACAGTGAGAATACCGACCACCAGCAGGATGGGGCCAAGCGATGGCAAGGTGATGTGGCGGAACTGCCGCCATGCGGACGCGCCGTCGATACGCGCGGCTTCGTACAGCTCGACCGGGATCGCCTGCAATCCCGCCAGCAGGATGATCATGTTGTAGCCGAAGTTCTTCCACACCGCGAACAGGATGATCATCGGCATCGCCCAGTGCGGATCGCCCAGCCAGTCGATCGGGTGGATGCCGAGGTGCGCCAGCACGAAATTCACGACGCCGTACTTCGGATTGAAGAGATACCGCCAGATCACCGCCACCGCGACGACCGTCGTCACCACCGGCGCAAACAATGCCGTTCTAAAGAATGCGCGCGCTTTAGCCAACGGCGAATTCAGCAACAGCGCCGCACCGAGCGAAACGGCGATCGAAAGCGGCACGCCGACGATCACGAAATACAGCGTGTGTCCCAGCGCCGCCCAGAACAACGGGCGATGCAGCAGTTCCCAATAATTTTGGAGTCCGACGAAACGCAGGTTGTGGAGGTCGGCCAGCGCATACAGATCGTAATCGGTGAGGCTCAGGGCCAGACCCGCGACTACCGGAATCAGAAAGAACACCCCCAGCACCAGCAGTGCCGGCGCAAGAAACATCCAAGCAGCTCGCGCACGGTTCATGGCTTGGCTTGTTTTTCCCGCGACAATACCCAGCGCCGCTTGGCAAGAATCGTATTCGCCTGTACGTCCATTTGCGCCGTGGCCTCATCGACCGTCAACTGTCCGGCGATCGCGCGCGCCGCCAGTTCCTGCATCATGTTGACGATCTGCTCCCACTCCGGCACCGGCGGCGCGGGCGCGAGCCGCTCCAGTTGCTCGCGGAACGCGTGCAGCTTCGGATCGTTCTTCAACGCCGTGCTTTCCCATGCCGAACGCCGCGGTGGCAGGTCGCCGAGCAGCTCATAGAAATGTTGCTGCACGGACGGCCGCGAAAGATATTCGATCAATGCCCACGCCGCTTGCTTGTGTTGCGAAGCGCGCGGGATCACCAGACTCGAGCCGTAAGCCACCGAGTCGCCCAGTCCGCCCGGGCCCGGCAGCGGTGCGGTGGACCAGTCGTTCTGTTGCGACGCCGGCAGGCGCTTGCGGAATTCGCCGATGTTCCAGGGACCGGAAAGATAGAACACGAATGCACCGCGTCCGAATTCCTCCCAGGGATTGCCGACCTGGACATTGGTGTAGGCGGGCACGTCGCCGCGCTGGAACAGGCCGACGTAGAACGACAACGCGCGCTTGAATCCTGCGCTTTCGAAGTTGCCGTAGCGTCCACCGTCGCGCAGCAGCGGCACGTGTTCCTGCAGCGCCAGCGCGAGCAACTGATCGTATTCATTGGTAGGCAGCAGGGCGCCCCAGCGCTTGCCGCCGCTCTTCGCTCGGATCGCATCCATCTGCGCCCGCCATTCCGCCCAGTCACGCGGCGGTTTATCGAATCCGGCTTCGCGCAACAGATCGACGCGATTGAACAGCAGGCGCGTATCCACGTACCACGGAATCCCGTACAGCACGCCATCGATGCGGTTGGTCGCCCACACCGTCGGGAAATAATCGTCCTTGTCGATGTCGCGCGATTGCGCCACTCGCGCGTCCAGCGGTTCCAGCGCATGCAGCGTCGCGAATTCCGGAATCCACGTATTGCCGATCTGGACCAGATCGGGCAGCGAACCGCCGGCATACGCGGTCAGCAATTTCTGGTGCGCGGCGGTCAGCGGAATCTGCTGCACGTCGATGCGGATTTCAGGGTGCTCGCGCTGGAATTCCGGCAGCAGTTTCGCAACCGCCTCGCCTTCGCGGCCGATGGTCCAGAATTGCAGGACGCCATCGCCGGATTGCGCGCTGCACGCAGCGAGCAGCATGCAAACCGCCAACGCGACGATCGCGCGCAGTATGCTCATCTCGCCGCGGCCAGCGCCCTCTCGGCCGTGCCCTCGCGCGGAACATTCGATGCCTGATTGCCGTTGTTCAGCCATCCACCCTTGAACCCCGCGCGCTGCAGGCCCTTGCGGATATAAGGATTGGAGCGCATCACCTTCCACACGAAACCGCTGCGGTAATTCTCGATCATCAGCACGATCGGGCCTTGATCGAGACCGAGATATTCGTTGTCGAACCAGCCCTGCCCGGGCACGACCGCACCGGTGCGCAACGGCGCGTTCAACTCGAAACTGGGATTGAATGCGTCTTTGAATCCATAGTCCGAATACAACCATGGGCCGTAACGGCGATACATCTCCTGCATCGCCCTCAGCGAGATCTCCGGCGTGAACGCGATGGACGAAATCGCCGCGGTCGGCGCGATCGTACCGTCGTCGAACACGCGGTCGGCATCCGCGCCGCGCGCGCTGTAGCCGGCGAACAAGGTTTGCGTGCCGTCGTGTTCCCAGGTGATCTCGCCCGGACCGTTGCAGGCGGTCAGGCCCCACACGTCTTCGCCGTAACCGCGGAAGTGCAGCGGGTTGGCGATCGCATAGGCCCGCTGACCGATCGTCGAGCGCGCGCTGTTTTCGAAATAGTCGATGCCGCGCTTGCGCATGTAGGCATCCTGGATACCACGGAAATCGATCCAGGCGTGGCTGAATTGATGACCGAACAACGGTGCGAAACCGACGTGCGGTTGCGAACCCATGAAGCTGCCCCAGGTGCGGTCGTAGGTGGCAGTCCACGCCGTCCAGGCGTCGGGTTTCACCGCATGCGTGGGTGAAGCGAGCGCCAGCACATAGAGGATCATCGCTTCGTCGTAGCCTTCCCAGTCGTGCGGAATGAACTTGCCGCCCGGTGTCCAGCCCATGCCGATGCGCGGCGGCCGCACCTGCGCCCACTTCCAGTCGACGCCGCGATAGAGCTTGTCCGCGAGATCGCGGATTTCATTTTCCTGTGGATCGTCCTGATTGAAATAAGTCTGATCGAACAGCACGCCTGCCATCAGCAGCGTGGTATCGATGGTGGACACTTCGACCCAGCGCGCGTAACGCACGCCTTTCTGCATGTCGAGGAAGTGATAGAAGAAGCCGTGATAGCCGCTCATGCCATCCTCGGCCGGACCCTGCGGCGCGTTGGCGAAGAAACGCAAGGTGGTCAGCACGCGCTGCTTCGCCTGATCGCGCGTGATCCAGCCGCGTTCCACACCGATCGGGTAAGCGGTCAATGCGAATCCGGTCGCGGCAATGCTGGAGAAGGGTTCCTTGCCGAGTGGCCAGTGATCGGGAATCAATCCGTTGCGCGGATTGGCGGTCTGCCAGAAGTATTCGAAGGTGCGGTGTTCCAGGTCATCGAGATCGAGCGGCGGCGTGGCGGGCATCGCCTCCGCTGCGCCCTGCTGGATCGCCTGCGACGCGTCGTTCTGTATGGCCGCGGCGCGCAGCGGCGCGGCAAAAGCCGAGACTAACGCCAGCAGGAAGCAAGCGAAAGCAAAGCGCGCGTTACGCAGGTAGTGCATCAAATCCCCGATGGGCATCTCTCTAAAACCAACGTATTGAAAGCAAGTTGCAAGCCTCGCCGGCACCCGAATCCGGGCGCCAGTGCACGAACTGAACCTTTCCCGGCGCTGCCGGCACTTACTGCCGATCGGCTGCGCCGCACGCCGAGCCACGATCGCCAGCGGCGGTTCTCAAGGAGCCCTGTCATGCCTCTTTTCGCATCGCTCGCGGGCGCGGCCGCCCGGAATACCGCGTTGTTTGCCGCTTTTGCGTTCGCCGGTTCTGCGCTGGCGGCGCCGGGTGCTCTCGATCCCTCTTTCGGCCAAGGCGGCCGCGCGTTGACGGACTTCGACAACAGCACCGACATCGCCAACGCGGTCGCGGTGCAGCCCGACGGAAAGCTCATCGTCGGCGGTACCACGTACACCAACAACGATTTCTCCGGCGAGGATTTCGCGCTGGCGCGCTACAACCCGGACGGTTCGATCGATACCGGTTTCGGCAACAACGGCCGCGTCACCACCGATTTTCCAGGACTGGCCGCCGAGATTTCCGCGGTGGTGGTGCAGCCGGATGGAAAAATCCTCGTCGCAGGCGGCGCGTTCCCGCTGTTCACCTTCCTCGGCAATTTCGAACTCGCGCGCTACAACAAGGACGGTTCGCTCGACGCGAGCTTCGGCGCGGGCGGCATCGTCACCACGCACTTCCCGCAAGGCAGCTTCGCATCCGCACTGGCGCTGCAGCCGGATGGACGCATCATCGCCGGCGGCACCGACTACGTGGATTTCTCCAGCGAAGCTTCGTCCAACACCGATTTCGCGCTGGCGCGCTACAACATCGACGGCTCCCCCGACATCGGCTTCGGCAATGGCGGCCAGGTGCTCACCGATTTCAGAAAATTGAATGACGACGTCTTCGCGGTGCTGGTGCAGCCCGACGGGCGCATTGTCGCGGTCGGTTCCGCGCGTGATCCCGTCAGCGACTACGACTTCGCCGCGGCGCGTTATTTGGTCGACGGCCGGCTCGACAGCTCGTTCGGCAACGGTGGCAAGGTGCGCAATGATTTCGGCGACGACGGTTTCGACCGCGCGCGTTCGGCGGTACTGCAATCCGACGGAAAAATCGTCGCGGCCGGTTTCGCCATCACGCTGGATGGCGGCACCCAGAACTTTGCCGCCCTGCGCTGGCGCGCGAACGGCACGCTCGACCGCAGCTTCAACCGCAGCGGCATGCGGCAGGTGAGTTTCGGCAGTTGCTGCCAGTCCGCCAACAGCGTGCTGCTGCAGAGCGACGGCAAGCTCGTGCTGGTCGGTTATCCCAACAGCGAATCCTCGGATTCCGACTTCACGCTCGCACGCTTGAACCCGAACGGTTCGCTGGACACCACGTTCGGACGCGGCGGCCGCGTGCGCACTTCTTTCGGCGACCTCAACGGCGGCGCGAACGGCGCCGCGCTGCAGGCCGACGGCAAGATCGTGGCGGTCGGATTCCAGGCCTTTTTCCCGGCGCCGACCGGGGTGCAGTTCGCGATCGCGCGATACCTGGCGCAATAGACCGAGCTGAGCGCGGCGCATCATTGGGCGGCGCTCCCCAGCGATGAAGCCGGGAGCTTGCCCGGCGCCGGCCTGTGGCCGTGATCCACCCAATCGAGCAGCTCGCCGAAGGCGGTACCGATCTGCTGCGGCGTGAACACGCAATGGCCTTCGCTGTTGACGTACTGCTGCACGAAGTGATCGGAGTGCCCGGTGCGCTGCACCAGCAACGCGTAATCGAACGTGCCGCCGGCCGGCACCAGCGGATCGGCGGTGTCGTGCAATTCCAGCATCGGCATCAGCAGCCGGCCGCTCGGCGTGTACCAGCGCGAGAGCCACGCCGCCGCACCCGGATCGGCGCGGTAACGATGCACGCCGTCGTTCAAGGCGTAGTCGTCGCCGGAGCCGACGTAGATCAGATCGGCGTTGTCGAAGGGATTGCCGTGCAACCGGTGTTGCAATTCCCGCGTGTCGCTGCTGGCGTCGGCGATGATCGAGGCGAGATTCTTTTCGCCGGCCGCACCGTACCAGCGCAGCAACGCACGCATCGCTTTCGGATTGGAATCCAGCGCTGCCTGGATCTTCGCCACGGTCTTGTCATCGGCGCGAAAGCCGTCGGGCACCGGCACCAGCGGACCGAGCAGGCCGGGAAAGTAGTAGTCGAACGCAGCGCGCAGGGCGAAACCGCGATTCAGCAGCGCGTCGGACGGCTGCACCGCGCCGCACAGGGACAACGCACCGGCATAAACCTTCGGCTGTGCCTCGGCAGTCAGCGCGATCAGCGTGCCGCCCATCGACATGCCCATCAGCAATGTCTGGATCGGCCGGCCATGCAGCGCGACGAACCGGCGGCGCAAGCGCTCGGTATCGCGCGCACCAGCCTCGATTGCCCAGCCGCCTTCCGAGTAGCCTGACTGGATCACGGCGTAGCCGCGCGCCAGCAGCGGATCGAACATCGGAGAGAGCGCGCCACGCGGTGAAAACACCACCGGCTCGTCGGCCGTGCCGTGGTAGAACACCACCAGCTTGCGGTTCCAGCGAGGGGGGATGTCGATGCGATAGCTGGCGCCCTGCAGCGTACCGATTTCCGTCCGCACACGTGGCGGCGCAGACAATGCAGCGATAGATACGCTAATGGCAGCCGCGAAACAGCCCGATGCAACGACGAACTTCAGCAGGGCCTTCCGTGGTGTCGCGGCGCGCTGGAACTTCATGCGGCCGCGGCGCAACAGCGGTCGATGAATTGCTGGTGCAGCGGCATCGCATCCACGCAGGACGCGATCACCTTGCGCACGCCGTCCACCAGTTCGCGCAATTTGATTTCCGGCAACACATCCACCGCCGGATGCCAGCTTTGCGGAAGGATGCGTTGGCCGATCATCACTTCCACCCAGCTGGTGAGCGCGAACAGTTCCTCGGCCTGGCGGAAAAAGCGGCCGCTGTCGCGGAACAGATCGATCACGCCTCGCAGCGGCTGCGGAATGTCCATCGTGCGGCAGTAGTTCCAGAACGGCGTGTCGTCGCGCTCGGTCGCGCAGTAATGCAGGATCAGGAAATCGCGGATGCGTTCGATCTCGAAATCGGTTTGCGAGTTGTAACGGTCGATCAGGGTCCGGCTGAAGCCGCTGTCAGGAAACAGATTGACCAGACGCGCGATGCCGGACTGGATCAGATAGATGCTGGTGGACTCCAGAGGTTCCAGGAAACCACTGGCCAGTCCCAGCGCGACTACATTGTTGATCCACGCCTTGCGCCGCCGGCCGCCGGTGAAACGCAGCACGCGCGGCTCTGCCCGGGCGGCGCCGTCGATCCAGCCCAATAAATTCTTCGCGGCTTCGTCGTCGCTGATGTATCGGCTGGAATACACATAGCCGTTGCCGGTGCGGTGCTGCAACGGGATGCGCCAGGTCCAGCCCGCTTCGCGCGCGGTGCAGCGCACGTGGGGCGTGGGCGGGCCGATGTTCTCGCACGGAATCGCGACGGCGCGGTCGCAGGGCAGCCAGTGCGACCAGTCTTCATAACCCGCGTGCAGCGTCTGCTCGATCAGAAGGCCCCGGAATCCGGAGCAGTCGACGAACAGGTCGCCGCGGATGCGCTCGCCGCTGGCCAGCACGATCTCCTCGACGAAGCCGTCTTCGCGCTGCGCCACGTGCACCACCTTGCCTTCGGTGCGGCGCGCGCCGCGCGCCTCGGCATAGCGGCGCAGGAATTGCGCGTACAAGCCCGCATCGAAGTGATAGGCGTAGGCGATGTCGGCCAGCGGCGAGTTTCGCGGCACGTCCTGCGCGGACACCATGAACTTGCCGCGCGCCGCGGCGGCGGTGTTCAAAGAATATTCGCCGAGCTCGGCGGCCCAGCCTTGCGAGCTCGCCTTCAGCCAGTACTGATGGAACGGCAGCAGGCCGTATTCGTGACCGATCTGGCCAAAGCCGTGCACGTAGACATCGCCGATGCGCGCCCAGTCGACGAACTGGATGCCGAGCTTGAAGGTACCGAATGTCTCGCGCACGAACTGCGCTTCATCGATTTCCAGCACCTGGTTGAACAGCTTCAGATGCGGCACCGTGGCTTCGCCCACACCGACCGTGCCGATTTCTTCCGACTCCACCAGCCGCACGGAACATCGGCCGAGGAGTTTGGAAAACGCGGCCGCCGCCATCCAGCCGGCGGTGCCGCCGCCGACGATCACGATGTCACGGATCGGCGGTTCGCTCATGTGCCGCCTTCATCGCATCCGCGTGGAAAAAGACGGCGGGCCCGGGGAGAGTGACGCCGAGCCCGCCATTCCACACCTGAACTATGCGCGATGCGCCGCGTTACCACCTCACCCCCGCGGTGAACTTGAAGGTGCGTGGCACGCCGGTGATGTTGCCGGTGGGGTTGTAGGAAACCGGGAAATAGGTGGGAAAGGTCGTGGTGTAGTCGACGAGATTCTTGTAATTGAAGGCGTTCAACACATCCAGCCGCACGTATACATGCGTCGGGCCTTCGATCTGCCAATCCTTGATCGCGGCGAAGTCCACGTCGCGATAGCCGAAGATCGGTCCGCCGAACAGGAACGATTTGCCGCCGGCGATACCCGCGACCGGCAGGTTGTTGGCCCCGTTCGGCGCGGTAACCGGGTAGAAGTAATTGATGAATCCGTTGTTGGGCGTCGGCGTGGCCAGGACCAGCTTGCTGGAGAAGGTGATGCCCCACGGTCCATCCACTACACCGGTCGCGACCAGTCGATGCTTGGGGGCCGCGTTGGAAAGGATGAACGGATAGTCCTGGATCGTGGCCTGATCGAACGAATAATGCTCGTTGATGTCGCGGTTCTGATGAGCATTCGTATATGTGTAGGCGATCGTCACGCCCCAATGCGATTCGCGTGTATAAGGCTTCTCGGCCGATAGCAGCACCTGCGTGCTGCGGGTTTCGATGCCATTGCTGCCGAGGATCAGCGACCCGAATCCCGGCACACCATCGCCCCATGGCTGGCCGCCGTTCATCCAGAACGAACCGTCCGGATAACGGTTGCCCAGGGTGAACACAAAGCCGTCGTAACTGTTGATGCGCGCGACCGTGGCACTGGTGTTCCAGTCGCCGAGTTGGTTGCGGATGCCCAGACTGGCTTGGTCCGAATACGGCACCTTGAGGTCGTTGTTGATCATGTCCACTTCGTATCCGGCGGTGCTGCCGGTGACCAGCGACTGCAATGCCGCAACGCTGCCGGCATACGAAGGATCCCAGGGAAAACACGGATCGCCTCGGCACGGCTGGGTTGCACTGCTGAAATAAACCGTCGGTTCTTCCAGCGCGAACTTCGTTTGTTCCAGTTGCAGGTAGTCGTACAGGTCGCGGTCGTAGGCGCGGCCGATGCCGCCGAAGATCACGTGCTTCTGGTCGCCGGTGATGTCATAGGAAAAGCCCAGTCGCGGCTGCCATTCGTTCTTGTACGGCTTGCGGTTGTGGCCGTTGCTGATGTAGTCGTTGATGTTGATTCCACCCGCCGCGAGTTGTTGAGCGTAGGTTTCGTTCGGGTTCGGATTGTTGGGGTCGTGGCCGTTCAGCAGCGCATCCACCACGTCGGGCGGGGTGACCCAATTCAGATAGGACGGATTGTGTTCCATGTCCCATCTCACGCCAAGGTTGAAGGTCAGCTTGTCGTTGACCGCCCAGTCGTCCTGGATGTACGCACCGAACTGCTGGTCGCTGGATTTCACGATCGGGCTGAAGCCCGGATTGGTGACCGCGAACACCGCCTTGTACGGGTTCGGATTGGTGCCGATCACGGGCTCCACGTCGTAGAACAACTGCGCGGTGGCATTGCCTGCGTCCTGGGCCACGAGGTCGACGTCCTTGTATTTGACGCCCAGCTTGATGGTGTGGTCGCCCAGCCAGTGCAGATCGTTGAAGGTCAAGTCATCCTTGAGGCCTGGGCCCTTCTGGCCCTTGTTCTGGGCCGCGCGCGGGTCGGGCGCGCCGACCTGCAGGATCAGCGCATCGTCGGCTGGTCCGAAGGTATAGGCCTGGCCCACGCCACTGGTGGCCCCCTGTGGAACATTGAACGCATTTTCATACGTCAGCAGGAATTCGTTGTACCAGGCGTCCGCGCTGTGCGCCCACATCAGCTCATAACGCTTGTCGGTGTTCTTGACCACCAGTCCGGAAGAGGCTGCGGTCTGGTCACCTACGTTGTCGACCGCGCTCTCGTTGCGGATCTGCGCGCGCAATTCGAAACGGTCGCGGTCGGTCGGTTCGAAATCGATCTTCCCGAAGAACAGGTTTTCCCAGAACGGATTTCCCGCCGCACCCAGTTGCGACGCCGCATCCGGCGGCAACAGATCTTCCGTTCCGCTGACGCCAGGCACGACTGCGACCGGTGTGTCGAAGCGCTTCACCTCATTCGAGATGAAGAAGTGCATCTTGTCCTGGATCAATGGACCACCAAGATCGAAGCCGTATTCCTTGTCGGTGAAGGCCGATTTGGTTCCGGCGGCCTTTTCCGCGGGCGTCATGTCGCGATAGCTGTCGTCGGTGTAATTGCCGTACACCTCGCCGTGGAATTCATTGGTGCCGGACTTGGTCACCGCCGTCACCGCGGCGCTGGAAATCTGGTCGTATTCGGCCTTGTAGTTGGAGGTGATCACCTTGTACTCGCCGACAGCGAGTTGCGAGAACGGGTTGCCCTGGCTCGCGAACTGTCCGCTGATTCCGCCTTCCTTGACGTAGCTCTTCTGGCCGACGCCGTCGATGTAGACGTTGACCGAGCTGGTGTTCATCGCACCGCCCTGCAACGAGGTATGCCCGGCGGAATCGGTGGTGAAGATCATCCCCGGAACGGTGTCGGCGAACTCGAGGAAGTTGCGCGTCACCTGCGGCAGCACGCGGATCTGGTGCAGCGAAACCGTCTGGCCGACTTCGGACGTCTTTACGTCCTGCAACGCGGTGGCGCTGACATTCACCGCTGCGAGCGTCTGCGTCGGTCCGGTCGGCGCAGGCGCGGCGGCGGTAAGGTCGAGCGAGGAAGTCGAAGCCACCGACAGCGTGACCGTGCGTTGCCCGCCGCCGGCTGCGCTTACGGCCCAGGTGCCCGGCTGCAATCCGACCAGCGTGTAACTGCCGTCGGCGCTCGCCGTGGTGACGCGCACCGAACCGGTGGCGACGTTGCGCGCGGTGATCTGCGCGCCGGGCGGCGCCTTGCCTTGCAGGGTCGCATTCGCGGTCTGCGCCCAACCGATCGCGGGCAGCGCGGCGGCCGATACCACGCCTGCGGTGATCAGCGAGGCCAGCAGCTTCTTCCTGAAATGCAGGTGCCGGTTGATGTGTTTGCTCATGACAACTCTCCCGAGGAACGGCGCTACCGGCTCTTCGGCCAGTGGTGATTGTCTGAATCCGGAATCCGGCCGCTGGACCCGCGCGGCACGACCTCGCATGCAAGGGTACGCGCCGGTGGCGTGTCCGGTGTTTCCATGCGTGCGACCAGTTGCTCCAGCGCGCCCTGGCCCAGATCGACGATCCGCACGCGCACTGTAGTCAGCGGCGGATTGACGTAGCGCGCGATAGGGATGTCGTCGAAACCCGCGAGCGCGATGTCTTCGGGCACGCGCAAACCGGCTTCCTTCAGTGCAAGCAGGCAACCGATAGCCATCATGTCGTTGGCGGCGAATATCGCTTGCGGACGCTGCCGCATAGCGGCGAGCTCGCGGCCGGCCCGGTGGCCGGATTCTTCCGTGAAATCACCCTGCATTAGCCGCGTGCGCGCCGATTTCGCGCTGGCTTCGCGAAAGCCTTTCAGGCGCTCGGCGGCATCGAAGTTGTCGAACGGCCCGGTGATGAAAGCGATGTCGCGATATCCGCAGCCGAGCAGATGCCGTGTCATCGCCTGTGCGCCGCCGTAGTTGTCGATATTGAGCGTGGCGTAGTGCTTGTCGCCGACGGGCGTGTTCATCAGCACCGCCGGCAGCGCGGCGGAAAGGTGTTCGCGCAGAAACGATGCATCGACGTGCGGGGACATGATCAGCAATCCGTCCACCCGGCCTTGCATCGCACGCAGCGCCGTCGCAGCTTCGGCAGCGTCGCCGTGCGAACTCGAAACAAGCAATTGCAGTCCGCGTGCGCGCGCGGCCAGGTCGATGCCGCGGATCAATTCGGAAAAAAATTCGCCGAACAGATCAGGCAGCAGCGCGCCGATGGTCTGCGTGCGGCGGGTGACCAGGCTGCGCGCGGCGCCGTGCGGCACGTAGTGCAGGCGCGCGGCCACGCCCGCTATCCGCCGCCGCGTCTGCGCGGTGACGCTGGCGCTGCCGTTGAGTGCGCGTGACACCGTTGCCACCGACACCCCTGCCTCCCGGGCGACGTCTTTGATCGTCACCACTGTCTCGTTTCCCCGAGCCTGCCCTGCAACGTTGTTTGAATGTAAACGTTTTCATAAGAATATGCAAAGGCACCGCAACAAACCCGCCACAGACTTGGGCGCGGGATAGACCAGCCGAATCAGCTTGAACGGGCGCGTTCTTCCAGCACCGCCACGGCCGGCAAGACTTTGCCCTCAAGAAATTCCAGGAACGCCCCGCCGCCGGTGGAGATGTAGGAAATGCCGCTCTCCACACCGTACTTGTCCACGGCTGCGAGGGTATCGCCGCCGCCGGCGATCGAAAACGCATCCGATTCCGCAATCGCGCGAGCCAGCGTTTCAGTGCCGTGGCCGAACGCATCGAATTCGAACACGCCGACCGGCCCGTTCCAGACCACGGTCCCGGCAGCTTTTACCAGTCCAGCGTAGCGCGCGGCGGTCTCCGGGCCGATGTCCAGGATCATCTCGTCGTCTTCGACCTGATCGATGCGCTTGATCGCTGACGGCGCACCGGCGGCGAATGCCGGCGCAACCATCACATCGTCCGGAATCGGCACTTCCGCACCGCGCGCCTTCGCTTGCGCCATTACCTTGCGAGCCGCGTGCAGCAGATCGGGCTCGCACAAGGACGTGCCGACTTGGTGACCCATCGCCGCGATGAAGGTGTTGGCGATGCCGCCGCCGACGATCAGTTGATCGACTCTCGCCACCAGGTTTTCCAGCAGTTCCAGCTTGGTGGAAACCTTGGAGCCGGCCACTATCGCCAGCAACGGGCGCTTGGGATTCTGCAAAGCGCGCCCCAGCGCATCCAGTTCCGCGGCCAGCAACGGCCCTGCGCATGCAATTTCCGCGAACTTGGCCACGCCATGCGTGGACGCCTGCGCGCGATGCGCGGTGCCGAAAGCGTCCATCACGAAGACATCGCATAAGGCCGCGTATTTCTTGGCCAGCATCTCGTCATTCTTGCCTTCGCCGACATTCATGCGGCAGTTTTCCAGCAGCACGATCTCGCCGGGCGCAACTTCCACGCCATCCAGATAATCGCGTAGCAGCCGCACCGGCTTGCTCAAGTGCCGAGACAACCATTCGGCGATCGGCCGCAACGAATCGGTTTCGGAAAATACTCCTTCTTTCGGCCGGCCCAGATGCGACATCACCATCACCGCCGCGCCCTTTTCGAGCGCCACGCGCAGTGTCGGCAACGCGGCTTCCAGCCGCTGCGCGGAAGTGATCGCACCGTCCTTGATCGGCACGTTGAGGTCTTCGCGGATCAGCACGCGTTTGCCGGCCAGATCCAGATCGGTCATCCGCAGGAACGTCATGTGGTTGCCTTGCAGCGGCTGTGAACCGATGATTGTCCGCTGGCGCGCACGCCTGCGCAAATCGGAAGTTTCGGATGTCCAACGAACTGACGCTCTACAGCTACTGGCGCTCCAGCGCGGCCTACCGCGTGCGCATCGCACTGAACCTGAAAGGCCTGGAATACACGATCAAGCCGGTGCACCTCGTACGCGACGGCGGCGAGCAGCACGCGCAAGCGTTCCGCGAAGTGAATCCGCAGCAGTTGATTCCGGTGCTGGTGGACGGCGACCGCGTGATCCGGCAGTCGCTGGCGATCATCGAATATCTGGATGATGCCTACCCGGAAACCACGCGGCTGCTGCCGATCGCGGCGCGCGACCGCGCGCGGGTGCGCGCGGTCGCGCAGATGATCGCCTGCGACATCCATCCGCTGGGCAATCTGCGCGTGCTGCAGTATCTCGACCGCGAATTGAAGGCGAGCGAATCGCAACGGCAGGCGTGGTCGCGGCACTGGATCAGCGCGGGCTTCGACGCGCTGGAACCGATGCTGGCCGGCAACCACAGCACCGGGACATTCTGCGAAGGCGACAGGCCCACGATTGCCGACTGCTGCCTGGTTCCGCAGGTTTACAACGCGCGTCGCTTCGAGGTACGGATGGAAAACTATCCAACCATCGCGCGGATCGATGCCGCCTGCCGCGAACTGGATGCGTTCAAGCGGGCTGCGCCTGAAGCGCAGTCCGATGCTCCGACGACCTGACTACGCCGCCTTCTTCCACTGGCCCAGTGCGGCCAAGCCGTTGTCGCGCGCGCGTTCGACCACCACTTTTTGCGCGGCGGCGAAATTGGCGGTCATGTCCTTGGCCCATAGCGCCAGCGCGGCGGACTGCATCGCGCGGCCGTAGGAGAACGACAGCGGCCACGGATGCGGGCCCATCTGGTTCATCGCGTTCAAATGCGCAGTGGCGTCTTCGTCGCTCTGCCCGCCCGACAGGAACACGATGCCCGGCAAAATCGCGGGCACCGCCGACTTCAGGCACAGGATGGTGGACTCGGCGACTTCTTCGACATCCGCCTGCTCGGCGCAGTCCTTGCCCGACACGACCATACTCGCTTTCAGTATCGTGCCTTCCAGCATGACGTTGTGTTCGTACAGCGCGGCGAACAGCGAACGCAGCGTCGCTTCGGTCACGTCGTAGCAGGTGTCGATGTCGTGGTCGCCGTCCATCAGCACTTCCGGTTCGACCATCGGCACGATTCCGGCTTCCTGACACAGCGCGGCGTAGCGCGCCAGCGCGTGGCTATTGGCGTCGATGCACGTGCTGCTGGGCATGTCTTCGCCGATGGTGATCACCGCCCGCCACTTGGCGAATTCCGCGCCGAGCCCGACGTATTCGGTCAGCCGCTCGCGCAAGCCGTCGAGGCCTTCGGTGACCAGTTCGCCCGGAAAACCGGCCAACGGTTTGGCACCGAGATCGACCTTGATGCCGGGAATGATTCCCGCTTCACGCATCACCTTGGTGAACGGCACGCCGTCGCGCGTGGACTGGCGGATGGTTTCGTCATAAAGGATCGCGCCGGAAATATGTTCGCCCAGACCCGGCGCGGTCAGCAGCATCTCGCGGTAGGCGCGGCGGTTCTCTTCCGTGTTCGGGATGCCGACCGAATCGAACCGCTTCTTGATGGTGCCGGTGGATTCATCGATCGCGATGATGCCCTTCCCGGGCGCAACCATCGCCTGCGCGACGGTTTCCAGTTGTTCGATGCTCATGGCGGGTCCGCTGTGGTGTGGGCGAACGGGGAATTATAAGGCAGGCGGCGCGTGGTGTCCGATGCTCGACCATGCCGTTACATGAAAACCATCCCCACCCAACCCTCCCCTTGAAGGGGAGGGCTGAAAAGCTGCGCTCTCGTGCCTTATCGCTGAAAGCTGGCGCGCTTTTCCTTCCCCTTCAAGGGGAAGGCCGGGATGGGATGGCGTTGAAAATCGCCGGTGGCGAACTTCACTGATACCCCTTCGGAAAATCCGTCAGCTTGCACGCAGCGGTGATCTTCGCGCGCGCGGCCGGATCTGGCGGAAGGTTGAACGGCATCACGATATAGGTGAACACCGGCTCGCGCCCGTCGTTGCCGGATGCCGGCGCGTAATGCAGATCGGCGACCGCGCTTTTCGCGACCAGCGAAAGATCGCCCGCCGGCACCGTGCGCCGCACCACGATGTCGCGCGTGATGCCATCCGAACCGATGATGTACGTCACCGCCGAGCACGTCGGCTTGTCCAGGTTCTTGCCGAAGTTCGGCACGTCCACGTCGAGTTCGGTGTTGGTCCGCAGCCAGTAGCGATCGATCTGGTCGGGCGGAATGGCGCGCAAATCGGAATTGGCTGCTGCACCGACCGATGTCCAAACGAATGCCGTTGCGAACAGAATGCCGAGCCCTGTTTGCAGCCATTTCATTGGGTGCCGCCCTTCGCAGCGGTTCCCGCATTGATCATCGCTTGAACTTGTTGGGGAAAGTCGGACACCTTGCATGGAGCCTCGGCCTGTTCTTGATGACTTATTGCGCGACGGCGATCGGATGCCGTGGGCATGGGCGGAGCCCCGGGCATGGGCTCCGAAAGCAGACTCGCGGTATGCGTAAAAACTTGATATGTGTAGACAGCGCTGTGGTCCGTATTGGTTGACGCAGGGACGAAGCGCCAGTGAGGTAGAATTTTTAATACAGCTTGTTCAAACTGCCTGCCATCATTCGAGTCAGTCCACGCGCTGCGCCATACACGCTGATTGGAAACACTCCCGTCACTGTGGATTTCAAATGCCACCGCGACACAGCCGTCCACGACCAGGGGCGGATATTGAGGCTCGGGATTGCCGCCGGGCGCGGACTGCCACCACTGATTCAGTTCGGAAGCGGGAATGACGTGGACCTGATCGTCTGCGGCTTGAAGAGGTTCGCACATCGCAAACGCAAGAATAGGCACTAAAAGATACGGCCGAGCACTTCTGTCGCTCATTTTCCGACCCTCCGATTTCGCGTCACAAATCCCGCAAGCTCTCCGCGATTCCATCCTCTCCCACATGCAGCAGTTTCAACGTGTTCGTGCCGCCGCCGCGGCCGGTGTGGTCGCCGTGCGTAAGCAGCACCAGATCGCCCACGCTCAATACATTCTGCGAAAACAGCAGTTGCACCGCGGCGCGCGCGACGTGCGCGGGATCGCCACCGTCGCTCGGATCGAACGCCACCGGCGTCACGTCGCGCAGCAGCAGCATGCGCCTGCGTGCGGCGGCGCTGCGCGAGAGCGCGTAGATCGGCACCCGCGAACGGAAGCGCGATAGCCATTGCGCGGTGCTGCCCGATTCGGTCAGCGCGATGATCGCGCGCACGCCCACGCGCGCGGCCAGGAACATCGCCGACATCGCGATCGCCTGATCACTGCGGTCGATGCGGTGCGCCGCCGGCGACATGTCTTCGGCCGGTTCGAATTGGCGCTCCGCGCCCAGGCACACGCGGCGCATCGCCGCGACGGCCTTGTCCGGATGTTTGCCTGCGGCGGTTTCCTGCGACAGCATCACCGCGTCGGTGCCGTCGATCACCGCATTCGCGACGTCCAGCACTTCCGCGCGCGTCGGGATCGGCGCTTCCACCATCGATTGCAGCATCTGCGTGGCGGTGATCACCGCGCGATTGCGAATCAGCGCCTCGCGGATGATCTTCTTCTGCAGGCCCGGCAATTCGGCGTCGCCGATCTCCACGCCCAGATCGCCGCGCGCGACCATCACCGCGTCGGCCGCGTCGACAATTTCTTCCAGCGCATCGATCGCCTCGGCGCGCTCGATCTTGGCTACCAACGCCGCTGCGCCACCGGCTTCGTGCAGCAACGCGCGTGCTTCCTCGATGTCGGCGGCCGAGCGCACGAACGATACGGCGAGAAAATCCGCGCGCAGATGCGCGGCCAGTTTGATGTCGGCGCGATCCTTGTCCGACAGTGCGCCCAGCGACAGTCCGCCACCCTGACGATTAAGGCCTTTGCGATCGGACAATTTTCCACCGATCAGCACGATGCAATGGATTTGATAGCCGGCGACTTCCTGCACCTGCAACGCGATCAGGCCGTCGTCCAGCAACAACACGTCCCCGGCTTGCACATCGTTCGGCAAGCCCAGATAGCTGACACCCACGCGCGTCTGGTCGCCGGGCGGCGCATCCTTGCGGCAATCCAGCGTGAACGGCTGGCCGGGTTGCAGCATCACCGGACCGTCGGCGAAGCGTTCGACGCGGATCTTCGGGCCCTGCAGGTCGGCCAGCACGCCGACTTCGCAACCGATCTGCTTTGCGACGGCGCGTACCGCCTCGGCACGCTTTTCATGATCCGCGGCCGTGCCGTGCGAGAGATTCAATCGCACCACGTCCACGCCTTCGCGCAGGATGCGTTCCAGCATGCCGTCTGCGTCGGTAGCCGGGCCGAGGGTGGCGACGATGCGGGTGCGGCGTACTGAACTGGTTGTCATGCCGATAAACTTAGCACACGCACTGCGAGCATCCGCATGACTGAGTACGTATCCGCGCAAGTCCTGCCGTTGGCCGGCGACCGCGAACGCGCGTTGCGCTGGCTGCTGTTCTGGATGTTCGCGCCCAGCGGGGTGTTGCTGCTGATCATGTTCTCGCTGGCGCTCAACCGCGGCGTGCCGCTGTGGCTGGCCGGCAGTGCATTGCTCGGACCGCTGGTGATCCTGCAACTGCTCTATCTGTTTCTCGCAGCGCGCATCCGCCGCGCCGGCGTGGCATTGAATGCGCAGGCGATCGGCATCGACAGCGGCGTCAGCAGCCGGTTGATCGCATTGCAAAGTCTCGCACCGCACGGATTACGCGAAATCGATCTGACCCTGCATCCGGAGTTGCGCCCGCTGCTGCGCACCTGGGGCATCGGCCTGCCGGGATTCAATGGCGGCTGGTATCGCTTGCGCGACGGCCGCAAGGCGCTTTGCCTGATCACCGAGCGCGAACGCGTGTGCATGCTGGAAGACGAAACCGGCGTGGCCTATCTGTTGTCGCTGGCCGATCCGGCGCCGCTGAAACGCGCCTTGCAGGCCGCGCGCTAATCGCGTGCGGCGCCTTAACCTTCTTGCAACGCGCATCGCAGTTAGCTTGAGCCGCGGCCGAGCGGAGAGCCTGCATGATCATGCGTATCTGGCGCGGCATCACGCCGAAAGATCAAGCCGACGCCTATCTGGAGCACCTGCAGCAAACCGCGTTGCCGGCGCTGGCCGGACAGCCGGGCCAGCGCGGCGCGTGGGTGTTGCGGCGGGTGCAGGGCGACCGTTGCGAGATCGTGCTGTTGTCGCTGTGGGATTCGCTGGATGCGGTTCGCGCCTTCGCCGGCGACCAGCCGGAGCGCGCGGTCTACTTCGCCGAAGATGACAAGTTCCTGCTCGACATGGAGCCGCTGGTGCGGCTGTATGAGGTGGCGGACGAATTGAAAGCCGCTGGATGACGCGGCTTGCCGCTACACGCCGAGGCCATTCATACCTTTCGTCCAGCTTACGGCGCTTCTAAGCGCTTCCAAAGCATGCGCGCGAATACTCGGAGTCGGGGAGGCACTTGCGTCTTTGTTCGGGAGCAACCTCTGTGCGCCGCCTTCTCGTTTTCTGTGCCATCTTCTTCGCCGCTGCAGGCGTGGCTCCTCTGGTACGAGCCGGCGGACCCTTCGGCATCGATCACCCCGTCGCCTACGACAACAGCGGCATCTGGGCGCGCAGCAACCAGAAAGCACTGATCGGCGTGACCATCGCCGGCGTGATCGGCGGATCGGTCGTGCTGGGCGACCAGGACAAGCTCGGCGACACCTTCTGGCGTTCGCTGGATTCGATGGCGGTTTCCTCGGTAGTCGCGGAAGGCGGCAAGCTGATCTTCCAGCGCGAGCGGCCGTCGGAAACGGACAATCCAAATGAATGGTTCAAGGGTACGAAGTATCAGAGCTTCCCCAGCGGCGAGGTGTCGGCGATCGCGGGCGCGGTGACGCCTTTCGTGGTCGCCTACGGCCATGATCATCCCGCGGTGTACGCGCTGGAACTGCTGCCGCTGTACGACTCGATCGCACGCGTGAAGGTGCACGGACACTGGCAATCCGACGTGCTGGTCGGCTGGGCGATCGGCACCGGCGCCGGCATCTGGGCCGAGCACCGGCAATCGCCGCTGATTCTCGGCTGGCTGCCGCACGGCTTCAGCATCGGCATCGTGCATCATTTCAAGCCTTGATTCGACGAGCTGAACCATTGCTGCGTGAGGGCGCGGCGGTCGAAAGGAATAGCACGTGCCCTTCAGTCCGCAAATTCAGGCGAGACGCCGGCGCTTGGCACAAATCGCCATGCGATCGATCTTCGGCAGGAGCGGCGAACGCGGCGAAGTTTCACGCTGGTTGCCGCGTACCGGCATCCACAAGATTCTCGTCTGCCGCACGGTGCACACGCTAGGCGACTCGCTGACGCTCACTCCGCTGCTGCAGGAGCTGGGCGCGCTCTACCCCGGTGCGGAGATCGATATCGTCAATGGTTCTCCGGTAGCGCAAAGCATCTACGGCCAATTCTTTTCCGTGCGCAGGATCTTCCAGTTGCCGGCGCACGCGTTGCGGCATCCGCTGCGCGCGATCGGCGCCATCCGGGCGATGAAGCGCAATCACTACGATCTGGTAATCGACCCCGATCCGGAATCGCAAAGCGGCCGGCTGCTGGCGTTGTGGGCCAAGGCCGATTATTCGGTCGGATTTGCCGGTTCGAGAAAGAGCGGGAGGTTGACACACGAAGTCCCCGTGCCGCTCGAGCCGAGACACAAGGGCACGCTGCCGGTCTATCTGGTGCGCAGCGCGATCGGCGAACCGCCCGGACAACGCGAGTACCCGCGGATGGATATCCAGTTGAGCGTGGCCGAGCGCCGGCAGGGCAGGCAGACGCTGGATCGCCTGAATCGACGGCAATCCATTCCCGCCGGAGGCAGGGGCAACATCGGCATCTACGCTTTCGCGACCGGCAAGAAGAATCTCGGCAGCGCCTGGTGGAACCGTTTCCTGCGCGTATTCGAGCCGGCCGCCGCCGAGTATTCGCTGATCGAGATCCTGCCCGCGTTCGGCCATTCGCCGCTGGATTCCCGCTATCCCGGATTCTTTTCCAGCGATGTGCGCAAACTTGCCTCGGTGCTCGCCAACCTCACTCTGTACGTCAGTGCGGATTGCGGCGTGATGCATCTGGCCAGTGCCGCCGGCGCACGCACGGCAGGAATCTTCACCATCACGCCTCTGTGCGAATGGGGACCCTACGGAAACTCCAATCGTGCCGTCGATGCGCGCGGCCGGGCGCCAGAGCAGGTCGCCGGCGATATCCTCGCCATGCTCGGTCTCCAGGCCACGCCTGGATCGGGCATTCGAAGCACGCGAGATTGCGCGCGGCCGCTGCTGAGAACGTCTTTCGAAATCCAGCGGCAAGTTCCGATGGCAGGCCGCAGTACCGGCTGCTAGCGTGGTGATTCCATTGCATGGTGACGCTGTTTTGATCCGGCCATGAAGCTGCTGCTGGTGGAAGATTCCCCGCGATTGCGCGAAACCCTCGCCCGCGGCCTGCGCGCGGCAGGTTTCACCGTCGATGCGGCGCGTGACGGCGTCGAAGCGAATGGATTTCTCGCGGCATTCCAGTACGACTTCGTGCTGCTCGACCTCGGCCTGCCGCGGCTGGACGGCCTCGGCGTGTTGCGCGCGCTGCCGGAGAGCGGCACGCGACCGCGCGTGCTGGTGCTGTCGGCGCGCGACCAGGTCGGCGACCGCGTTGCGGCGCTGGATGCAGGCGCGGATGATTATCTGGTCAAACCGTTCGCGTTCGAGGAAGTCCTGGCGCGGCTGCATGCATTGGCCCGGCGGCCGGCCGAAACGCGCAAAGACGTGCTCGAGCACAACGGCATCGTGCTGGATGTCCGCGCGCGGAAGGTCTCCGTCAACGGAAGGATGCTCAAACTGACGCCGCGCGAATTTGCATTGCTGGAGCTGCTGTTGCGCCATCGCGGCCGCGTGTTTCCACGTCCGCTGATCCTGGAACGCGTCGCCGGGAGCGCCAGCGAAGCCTCCGACCGCAGCATCGAGGTGCTGGTGTTCGGCCTGCGCCGCAAGTTGTCCGAGGCGGGTTGCGAAGGCGTGATCGAGAACCGCCGCGGCGCCGGCTACCTGATCGAATAGCGACCGACACCTGGCTTGTAAATGCATGAAGGCTTTTTCGCTGAGATGGCGTCTGACCTTGCTGCTCGCCTTGGCGACACTGATCTCGCTCGGCACCGCCGCGTGGATCGACGACTGGCGTTCGGACTCGGAAATGCAGCAACGCTTCGACAGCGCACTGCTGGCGCGCGCACAGGCATTTACCGAGCTGGTGCGGTTCGAGGATGGCCGGATCGAGTTCGTTCCGCGCGGCGAACCCACTGCCGTGTTTCCCGGCAATGCCAACGCGAGCTGGTACGAAGTCCGTTGTGGCGCAACGGTGATCGCACATACGCCGCACGTGCCGCCCCGGATCGCTGCCGGCGCTTCGCCGCATTTTGCCGACGTGCACGTGCCGGACGGGCGCGAGTTGCGCGTGGTGTCGCTGCGCTTCGCGCCGTCGTCCGACGAAGGTCAACCGGCCTCGCCCGCGGCGAATGCGCAGTGTGTATTGCGCTATGCGCTCGATCGCGATCCTCTCGACGACATCCTGGACTCGCTGGATTGGATCCTGCTCGGCAGTTCCCTGGGCGCATGCGCGCTGGTGCTGCTGCTGACGCCCTTGCTGGTTCGGCGCGGCTTGCGTCCGCTCTCCGTCCTCGCCGGCGCGATGGCCGATATCGGTCCGGAGTCGCCGGGCCACCGTCTGCCGGCAAGCGACACTCGCGAGTTGGAGCCACTGGTTGCACGCTTTAACGACGTGCTCGCGCGGATGGACGCCGGTCTGGCGCGCGAACGCGAATTCGCGGCGGGTCTGGCGCACGAGCTGCGCACGCGTCTGGCCGAACTGCGCGCGCTGGTGGACGTGGAGAGGCGTTATCCCAGCGGCCGCGGCGCGCACGAATTGCTTGGCGAGGCGGGTGCGATCGGCGCCGAGCTGGAGTCGACGGTGACTGCGTTGTTGCAATTGACGCGCATCGAATCGGGCCTGGCGCAGGTGCGATGCGAGCCGATGCAACTGACGCCGATGCTCGCGCGCGCCCGCGCGCGTCACGCGCCCGCGGCGGCGGCTCGAGGTGTGCGGATAGAACTCGGCGAAAAAATCGATGTCGAGGTTGCAGCCGATCCCGCGCTGTTCGACATCGTCATCGACAACCTCATCGCCAATGCGGTGGCCTACGCGCCGGCGGGCAGCACGGTATCTTTGAGCGTGCATCCGGACGCACTCGAAGTAATCAATCCCGCGCCGCTTTTGCGCAAGGACGATCTCGCCAATTTCGGCCAGCGCTTCTGGCGCAAGGGTGAAGGCGGCGGCGGACACGCCGGCCTGGGATTGGCTCTGGGCGCAGCCGCGGCGCGTGTGCAGAAGATGGCGCTGACTTTCGTGCTGGATGATGCGCATCACCTGCATGCCGTTTTGGTGTGGCGATGCAGTTAGCGTGAACGCGTGGCGTGGCATCCCGTATCCGCATGCGGGTCCGCTAAGCTGTCCCTCGATGATCCGGACGCGAATGCGCATGAAGCGGTGGCCGTTCCTGGTCGCGGCGATTTTGTCGCTGCCGGCCTTTGCCGGACCGCCTTATCTCACCGACGATCCGCAGCCTACCGACGAGGGGCACTACGAGAACTACTTCTTTATGGAAGGCGCCGCTGCGCGCGACGGCAGCGACGGTTCCGGAGGAATCGACTTCAATTACGGTGCTGCGAACGACCTGCAATTGACGGCGGTGCTGCCGATCGGATGGCGCCTGCCCTCAGGCGGCCCGTCCGTGAGGGGATTCGGCAACATCGAGCTCGCGGCAAAATACAAATTCCTGCATCAACAGGGTTCCGGTGTGGATGTCGCGTTCTTTCCGCGCCTGTTCCTGCCGGCGGGCGATGCGGGCGTCGGCGAACGCCGTGCGTCGCTGCTGCTGCCGCTGTGGTTGCAGCACACGTGGGACGGTTGGTCGGCCTTCGGCGGCGGCGGTTGCGAAATCCACCGCGGCGGTGACGCGCGGGATTTCTGCCAGCTCGGCTTAGCATTGACTAAGCAGGCGTTGCGAGACTTGCAGATCGGCGTTGAGCTTTACCATCAGACGCCGGATACCGACAGCGCGCGCGTCAGCACCGATCTCAACGTCGGCGCGAGCTACGACGTGGATTCGCATTTGCATGTGATGGCATCGATCGGAACCGGATTGCAGAACCGGGCACAAACCGATCGGACGATCTGGTATGCGGCGCTGCTGTGGACACTTTGAAGAGACGCAATGAAAAACGAACCGAATTCTTTGGCGAGTGAAGCGCTGACCAAGGTGCCGGCCGTCACGCTGTGGTTCTGGATCATCAAGGTCCTGGCGACGACGCTGGGCGAAACCGGCGGCGACTCGGTGACGATGACATGGCTGGGCGAAACCACGAGTCATCCGACGGCCAATGGATATCTGATCGGGACGGCGATTTTTCTGGGCGCGCTGATCGTGCTGGTGATTTTTCAGGTCAGGGCAAAACGGTTTCATCCGTTTCTCTATTGGGCGACCATCGTCGCATCGACCACCGCGGGGACCACCATGGCGGATTTCGCCGATCGTTCGCTCGGCATCGGTTATCCGGGCGGTTCGATCCTGTTGTTCGCGTGCGTGATCGCCACTCTCGCGTCATGGAAGTGGTCGCAAGGCTCGGTATCGGTGCAAACGGTGCGCACGCCCAAGGTGGAAGCGTTCTACTGGGCGACCATCACCTTCTCGCAGACGCTCGGCACCGCGTTGGGCGACTGGGCCGCCGACGCGGGTCTAGGCTACGGCGGCGGCGCGCTGGTGTTCGCCGCTGCATTGGTGCTGGTCGCGGCGGCGTACTACTGGACACGCGCCTCGCACGTGCTGCTGTTCTGGATCGCTTTCATCCTGACCCGCCCGCTGGGCGCGACGGTCGGCGACTTCTTCGACAAGCCGAGCGCCGAGGGCGGTCTGGACATCAGCCGGCCGCTGGCGTCGGCGATCATTGCGGCGGTGATCGTGATGCTGATCTTGGTCTTGCCGCAGAGGCCGGCGGAGCGGGTTGCAACCCGCGCAGAAGATGTTCATTGAACATGGCACGCTTTAGTGCGAGTCATTCCTGAGCTGATCGCTTGCGATCAGCGGAAATAATGTTCGCGCCCTGGGCGCTGCGCCTAAACGCAACTTCGTTGGATGTTCCAGCGAGTAACCGTCCGTGGTGCTTGGCGCCTGCCGCGCCATCCTTGGCGCGGCGCTCGTCGCCAAGGAAAAGCACAAAAGCAAAACGGCCACCCGTTTGGGCGGCCGTTTTGGCTTTTTAAGCCCTTGGCCGTGACCCGATTGCGTGCATCGTTGCGCGCAATCATGTTGTCGCGCGCGGCGCGACTCATACCTGAGCTGATCGCTTGCGATCAGCGGACATAATGTCCACCGACAGGGACGCGAACGGGTAGACGAAACAAAAACGTTTGAACAAAGAAAAACCCCCGAGGAAATCCTCGAGGGTTTGGGTTAAGCCCCTGGCGGTGACCCGATTTGCGCGCATCGTTGCGCGCAATCATGTTGTCGCGCACAGCGCGACTCATACCTGAGCTGATCGCTTGCGATCAGCGGACATAATGTCCACCGACAGGG
>DAIOUL010000032.1:0-26709 GCA_036759545.1 Rhodanobacteraceae bacterium | reverse complement strand
TCAGGTGCGGCAGCACCGGGATGATGATCCCGA
Source organism: Rhodanobacteraceae bacterium (assembly GCA_036759545.1). GTDB lineage: Bacteria > Pseudomonadota > Gammaproteobacteria > Xanthomonadales > Rhodanobacteraceae > 66-474. The sequence continues at coordinate 26,676 of DAIOUL010000032.1, read as the reverse complement.
ACGCCAGCATGTCGATCGCCACCGTGACGAAGACGAACATCACCGCAGCGTTGCGGCGTGGGTGTTCGAGCAGTTGAAAGTCGGTCATGGGATCGTGGGGAGTGTCACCGCGCATTCTTATTCGACATTCGCGTCGGAGCGGCTTTTATAAAGAGTCCGGCCATGGATGGTCGGTTTTGGTCTTCATCCCCGGAAACGCTCGAGCTGGGCCGGTGCTGCATCGAAGCGGCGATCAGGGACGATCGCACAAATCAATGGCCGCCGTCGATATCAATGAACCTCAAAAACTCCGCGCGCGTCCGCGCGTCATCACGGAAGGTGCCCAGCATCTGGCTGGTGATCATCGACACGCCGCGCTTGTGCACGCCGCGCGTGGTCATGCACTGATGCGTGGCGTCGATCACCACACCCACTCCACGAGGATTGAGGATGTTGTTGATGCAGGTGGCGATCTGCGCGGTCATCTTCTCCTGCACTTGAAAACGGTGCGCGAAGGCGTCCACCACGCGCGCGAGCTTGGAAATGCCGACGACCTTTCCGTCCGGCAGATAACCCACGTGCGCGCGGCCGATGATCGGCGCCAGATGGTGCTCGCAGAACGATTCAAACTGGATGTCGCGCAGCACGATCATCTCGTCGTAACCGGCGACTTCCTCGAAGGTGCGGCGCAGGTATTCCTCGGGATCTTCCGCATAGCCGGAGAACCATTCCTGATACGCGTCCACCACGCGCTTGGGCGTGTCGCGCAGGCCCTCGCGGGTGGGCTCGTCGCCGGCCCAGCGCAGCAGTACGCGCACCGCATCCATCGCCTGATCGCGCGTCACTTCCGGCGAGGTCGGCCTGGTCGCGGTGCACAGGGAAGGCGGCTTGGGGGTCTCGCTCATGGCGCGCTCCGCTCGATGCGAACCGGCATTCTAGCGTGCGCGCGTCCGGCTCACTCAGTCTTCGTCCGGTCCGATTTCCGCGGGCGTGCTGCCGTCGAACTCCTGTAACGCGGCTTCATGCAGCAGCGACTGCACTTCGGTCGCGGGCAGCGATTCCACGCCGCGCAGCTTGCGTTCAATCGCGCGCGTGCGCACTCCGGTGGCTTCGATGTGGCTGCCGGCCTCGTCCAGCTTCTTCTTCACCTTGGCCAGCACCGCGCCGAACTTGCCGAACTCGGTTTTCACTTCACCGAGCAATCGCCACACCTCGCTGCTGCGCTTTTCGATCGCGAGCGTGCGGAAGCCCATTTGCAGGGCATTGAGAATGGCGGTGAGCGTGGTCGGCCCGGCCACGGTGACGCGGTGCTCGCGTTGCAGCACTTCGAACAGGCCCGGCCGGCGGATCACTTCCGCATATAGGCCTTCGGCCGGCAGGAACAGAATCGCGAAGTCGGTGGTGTGCGGCGGCGCGATGTACTTGCTGCGGATGGTCTTGGCCTCGTCGCGCACGCGGCGCTCCAGCGCCTGGGCCGCTGAAGATGCCGTTTCCGCATCCGCGCGTTCCTGCGCATCCAGCAGGCGCTGATAATCCTCGATCGGAAACTTGCAGTCGATCGGCAGCCACACGGGCGCATCGCCGCCCTGGCCCGGCAGGCGGATCGCGTATTCCACCCGCTCGTTCGAATGCGGCAGCACCGCCACGTTCGCGGCGTACTGTTCGGCGGTCAGCATCTGCTCCAGCAGTGCGCCCAGTTGCACCTCGCCGAAAGTGCCGCGCGTCTTGACGTTGGAAAGCACACGTTTCAGGTCGCCCACGCCGATCGCCAGCGTCTGCATTTCCCCGAGGCCGCGCTGCACCGCTTCCAGTTGTTTCGCGATTACCCCAAAGGATTCGCCCAGCCGCGCGTTCAGCGTGCTCTGCAATTTCTCGTCGACGGTCGCGCGCATCTTCTCCAGTTGCGCGGCATTGTCGGTTTGCAGCGATTTCAGTTGCGCGTCCAGCGTGGCGCGTACTTCATTCAATCTTTTTTCGTTATCGGCGGTGAGGCCGCCGAGCGTCTGGCGCAATTGTTCGCCGAGGCGATCCAGCGTGTCCGCGAGTTCCGCGCGGCCGGCGCGCTGTTCCTCGCGCAGCGCGCGTTCGATCCGCTCGCTGTCGGTCCGCAACGCATCCAGCTTTTCGCGCAGCGCGGCATCGCTGCGTGGGCGCAACAGCAGCGCGACCAGCAGGATCAACGCGACCCCAACGGCGATCAGCAAGACAATCAGCAATGCAGATGTATTCAAAGGAATCGGGCTCCGGCGTGCAGCGCAAGTGTACGCCGCGGCGTCTCAAGGTTTGAGCATCATCCGCGCGGCGCGACGGATCGCTGCGGCACGATCGCCATCGTCAGCCGCGAAACGCAAATGAGCTTGCCGGTTTCGTTCTCGATCCGGATTTCCCACACCTGCGTGCTGCGGCCGATGTGCAGCGGTCGCGCCGTGCCGGTCACGACGCCGCTGCGCACCGCGCGGATGTGGTTCGCGTTGATTTCCAACCCCACCGCGGCGAAACCGTCTTCGCAGCAGAGCATCGCCGCGGTGGAACCCAGCGTTTCAGCCAGCGCCACGGATGCGCCGCCGTGCAGGATGCCGTAGGGCTGGTGCGTGCGCGCATCCACCGGCATCGTGCCGCGCAGGAAATCCTCGCCGATCTCGGTGACGCGGATGCCGATCGCGCGCATCAGCGTGTTTTCGCTCCAGCGCTCGATGGCGGCGAGGTCGTGTTGTTGCTTCCAGATGGTCGAAGTTGGCGCGTTCACGCGATGCCTCTAATGGCATCGCGTGCGCCAACTGAGGAGGAGACAAGGATGTCGACTGGAAGACGCTTCATGGACGAATACTAGCCACAAATAGTCTCTAGCACCGTTGCGATGGTAGGGGAGAGCACCAATTTTAGGAAACTGTTGCGGTATTTCGGTGACAATGCCGCGCATGTCGTTCACCGTCACCCTGCAAGCCAGCGGCAAGTCCTTCGATGTGCGCGAAGGCGAAACCGTGCTGGAAGCCGCGCAGCGCGCCGGGCTGGCGCTGTCGTATTCGTGCCTCGCAGGCGTGTGCGGCAGTTGCAAGGCCACGTTGATCGAGGGCGAATGCGGTTATCCGCGTAATCCGCCGTCGGCCTTGTCCGCCGCCGAGCGCGCGCGTGACGCGGTGCTGCTCTGCCAGGCCGTGCCGAAAACCGATCTGGTGATCGCCGCGCGCGAGGTCGCATCGGTCGAAGACCTGCCCCGCCGCGAACTGGACGTGCGCGTGCTGGAGAAGCACTCATTTTCCAGCGACATGATGCGCCTGCGGCTGGCGCCGATCGGAACGAAACTGCGCTGGTTGCCGGGGCAATACGTAGACGTGTTGCTTGCAGACGGCAAGCGCCGCGCGTTCTCGATCGCGCTGGCGCCGCATCTCGGACCGAATCTCGAATTGCACGTGCGCCACGTCGCCGGCGGCGGCTTCACTTCGTTCGTGTTCGACGAACTGAAAACCGGCGCCACGCTGCGCATCGAAGGGCCGCTGGGCACTTTCGTGCCGCGCGAGGATTCCGAGCGGCCGCTGCTGTTCGTGGCCGGCGGCGCCGGGTTCGCGCCGATCAAGGCGCTGATCGAGCACTTCCTGCACTTGGGCACGCGCCGTCCGATGCGCTTGTACTGGGGCGCGCGGCGCGCGGAAGACTTGTACCTGCGCGAACTGCCGCAAACGTGGAAAAGCGAAGCGCACGATTTCCAGTGGCAGCCGGTATTGTCCGATAGCGGAGCTACGATCGAGGGCGCGCGATCCGGGTTCGTGCACGAGGCGGTGCTGCAGGACCATCGCGATCTTTCGATTTTCGACCTCTACATGAGCGGCCCGCCGGCAATGATCGACGCCGGCCGCCGCTTGTTCGTCGATGCCGGCTTGCCCGAGGATCGCCTGTACTACGATTCGTTCGATTACGCGCCGGATGTGCTGGCGCAGATCTTGAGCAATCGCGCCGGCATTCATGGTTTCTGACCCGCGGCGGCGCGGCTGACTGAAGCAAAGCGCTGCCATAATGCCGCCACCCTGACGGCGATATCTCGTGCAAGACCACGGCTTTCTGCAATCGATCCTGATTTTCCTGGTCGCGGTGGTGATCGCGGTTCCGATCGCGCGGCGATTGAAACTGGGCTCGGTGCTCGGCTACCTGGCCGCAGGCGTGGTGATCGGTCCTTACGGGTTGAAGCTGGTGCGCAATCCGGATGCGATCGCCAGCATTTCCGAACTCGGCGTCGCGCTGCTGCTGTTCGTCATCGGCCTGGAACTCTCGCCGCAACGTCTGTGGGTGATGCGGCGCGCAGTGTTCGGCGCCGGCACCGCGCAGGTGATCGGCTGCGCGATCGTGCTCGGCGCGGTCGCGTATTTCGTGTTCCACGCACCGCTCGCGAGCGCGTGCATCGTCGGTCTCGGCCTGTCGTTGTCGTCGACCGCGTTCGGCCTGCAGACGATGGCCGAGCGCAAGGAATTGCAGACGGGCTACGGCCGTCTGGCTTTCGCGATCCTGCTGTTCCAGGACCTGGCCGCGATTCCGCTGATCGCGGCGATTCCGCTGCTGGGTGGCCACGCGCTGGCGGAGCCGCACGGCCCGCCGTTGTGGATTTCCGCGCTGCGCGTGGTGGGCGTGATCGCGATCGTGGTGGTCGGCGGGCGTTACGCCTTGCGGCCGCTGTTCCGCACCGTGGCGAAACTGCAACAGATCGAAGTCTCCACCGCCACCGCGTTGCTGGTGGTGATCGGCACGGCGTGGCTGATGGAACTCGCCGGCGTGTCGATGGCGCTGGGCACGTTCCTGGCCGGCGTGCTGCTGGCCGATTCCGAATACCGGCACGAACTGGAATCCAACATCGCGCCGTTCGAGGGTCTGCTGCTCGGTCTGTTCTTCATCGCGGTGGGCATGGGCGTGGATTTGCGCCTGCTGGTCTTGCATCCATGGCTGGTGTGCGGGCTGGTTGCGTTGCTTTTGGTTTGCAAGGCGCCGGTGCTGGCGCTGCTCGGACGCGTCGCGCGCCTGGATTTTTCCAGTTCATTGCGATTGGCGGCGCTGCTTGCGGGCGGCGGCGAATTCGCCTTCGTGGTGTTTAACCTCGCCGATCAACATGACCTGCTGGATGCGGACAGCCATCGCTTGCTGGTGCTGGTGATCACGCTCAGCATGGCTGCGGTGCCGCTGCTGGTGCTGGGCGTGGCGCGGCTGCCGAAGCTCCGCAAACCCAAGCGCGAGTTCGACCGTATCGACGGTGAAGCACCGCGTGTGATCATCGCGGGCTTCGGCCGCGTCGGACAAGTCGTCGGACGCCTGCTGTACGCGCATCACATTCCGTTCACTGCGCTGGAGAGTTCGGTCGAGCAGGTGGACTTCATGCGCCGCTTCGGCAACAAGGTGTTCTACGGCGATCCCACGCGCGTGGAACTGCTGCGCGCCGCGCAGGCGGACAAGGCCGAAGTGTTCGTGCTGGCCACCGACGATCCGGAAGCCAACGTGCGCACTGCGCGCATCGTGCGGCGGCTGTTTCCGCATCTGAAGATCGTCGCGCGTGCCCGCAACCGCCAGCACGCGTTCCGCCTGATGGATCTGACTTCGCCCGACGACGTGGTGCGCGAGACGCTTTATTCGAGCTTGAAGATGGCGAAGATGGCGCTGCAGGGTTTGGGGTTTTCGCCGGAGGCCGCGCAGACCTCGGTGGAAACCTTCCGCAAGTTCGACGAACGCCTGCTGCGCGAGCAGCACCTGGTGTACGACGACGAGTCGGCGCTGGTGCAGGGCGCGCAGGAAGCGCGCGAGGAACTGGAGCGGTTGTTCGAGGCCGACCGCACGCTTGCGGCGAAGGCGGAAGTCAGTCCGCCGACGGCGCCGGCTGGCGCAACACCTGATTAGTGGCAGGGAGGATCCGCGGCGCGATTTCCAGCGCCATGTCGACCAGTCCGAGCAATCGCGCGACATCCGCAGGTGTGCGGCCGAATGCATCGGTGCTGTCGCGGCTGGCGCCGCGCGAGAGCAGCACGCGCGCCGGCTGGAACAGCGCATGCATCGCGCAGGCATGCAGCGCGGTCACGCCGCGTGCATCGGCATGGTCGGGATCGGCGCCGTTGTCCAGCAATGCGGGCAGCAGCGCGCCGAGGTGCGTGCCGTCGGCATCAGAACCGGGCCTGGATTGCGAGCCGAGCAACAGCAGCAGCGCGCTCGCGCCGTGCTGATCCGCGGCATCGATTTGCACGTCCGGTGCTTTCAGCAGTGCATCCAGCAGGCGCCTGCAACGCAGGCTGTCGCGGCTGTCGAAACAGAAGCGCGCCGCGGCGTGCAGTGCGGTGTGGCCCGACGCGTCGGCAAGATTGGCGTTCGCCCCATGCGTGAGCAGCGCTTCAACAATTTCCGGAAAACCCAGCGCGGCCGCCACCATCAAGGCGGTCGCGTCGTTGGGCAGGCGGCGGTTGGGTTTCGCGCCGCGCTCCAGCAACAGATTCACTACGGCTTCGCGTCGCGCGCTGATCGCGGCCGACAACGGCGTCGCGCCCGATTCGGCGGCGAGTTCGATGTCGGCGCCGGCTTCGATCAGCCGTTGCGCGGTGTCGATGTGACCCGCGCCGCAGGCGCGCAGCAGCGCGCTGGCGCCGCGCTCGTCGCGGGTGTTCACGTCGAAACCGAGCGTGAGCAGCTTGCTGACCGCGTCCGCATCGCCCGCCGCGGCGGCGGCGGGCAGATCTTCCGCGCGCAGCGGACGCTGCGGCAATGGCCAGCCGTGCCAGCGCAGCCAGTGTTCCAGTTGCGAGTCGCCGCGTGCCAAAGCGAGGCCCAGCGGTGTTTCGCCGTTGGCCGCGGCGCACTCCGGGTCGGCCCCGTGCGCGACCAGCGCGCGCACCAGCGGCAGCGCGTCGCGCCCCGCATCCAGTGCGACGTGCAGCGGGGTGGCGCCGCCGCGATCGCGTGCGTTGGGGTCGGCGCCGCGCGAGAGCACGGCGTGCAACACCGGCGAGAGATTCGGGCAGGCGGCGTGATGCAGCGGCGTGCGGCCTTGCGCATCCGCACCGAACGCATCCGCGCCGCGTTCCAGCAGCGACAGCGCGAAGGCCGAATGATCCGCATGGTCCAGTCGCGGCAATGCGCGCGCGAACAGGCCTGTGCCCGCGGGTGTCGCGCCCGCATCCAGCAATTGCCGCAGCGCGTCGGTCGACGCAGGCAGACGGTCGATCAGCGCATCGAACAGCCGCGTACCGTCATCGAGTTTCGCCTCTGCATCCAGGCCATGCTCCAGCAGCCAGTTGCGCGCCTGCGCGTGATCGCCCTCGATCAGGTCGAGATACAACGCGGCGAGTTCGCTCGGCGGCCAGCCGCGTGCGCGTTCGCCGAAACCCGATGCGACGGCCCAATGCCCGAAACGCAGCGCATCCAGCAGATGCGCAGGCGTGTCCGCGCCCGGTTCCGGTTGCGCGGCCAGCGCGTGCGAAGACGGCAGCGGCGTGGACGGATCGAGCAGCGCGACCAGATCCCACCGCCCCGCCGTCGCGGCATGATCCAAAGCACTGCGGCCGTCCTGGCTCTTCGCCTTGGGATCGAGCGCCAGCGCCAGCAACGCGCGCACGCATTGCGCATTCGCGCGCGGCGACTGGCAGGCCAACAGCAACGCGTCGCGTCCATGTTCGTCGCGGACGCGCGCATTCGCCTGCGCGGCGATCAATTCATCGAGCACCGCATGCGCACCAGCGCGCGCGGCTTCCATTAACGCGGTAACGCCGCGGCGGTCGGCGTGATCCGCGTTGGCGCCTGCACCCAGCAGCACGCGCACGATGGCCGCGTGTCCTTCGAGCGCGGCATTCATCAGTGCGGTGCGGCCGAGGGAATCGGTGGCATCCACGCGCGCCTTGTGCTTCAACAGCAACTGCACGCCGCGCAGATCGTCATCGGCGATCGCCGCCGCAGAGAGCAGCGCCGGCACGCCTTGCGCGGGCTCGCACTTCGCGCCGTGTTCCAGCAGGAATTTCACCAGCGCCCAGTTGGCCGCGCCCGCGGCGAGGCCCAGCGGCGACTGGCGGTTGCGATTCAGCGCATCGAGCGGCGCCTGCGCATCGATCAGGATCGCCGCGATCGAAGGCTCGGCCGCCAACGCGGCGTAGTGCAGCGGCGTGTTGCCGTCACGATCGGCCAGACGCGGATCGGCGCCGTTGGCCAGCAAGGTCATCACCGCCTCGGTCCGCCCGTGATAGCTGTCGCGCGTGGCGGCAAGCAAGGCAGTGACGTCGCAATGCGCGCGATTGACTTGCGCGCCGCGCGAGATCAACGCGCGCAGCAGGCGTGTGTCCGGCAGCAACGCAGCGAGCACCAGCGCGCTGCGCTGATCGCGCGCGCCGGAAGCGGGCAGCGCGTCGGGATCGGCGCCGGCCTGCAGCAATTCCAGCGCGTGTTCGACATCGCCCTCGCGCGCCGCGTCCAGCAACGCCTGGTTCAGCACGGCCGGCGGCAGAGCGGGAGTGCTCGCGCCGCTGGCAGGGTTCGCTGTTGTTTGCGGAATGGGTGTCTGCGACGGCTCTGCCGGCGTGATCGGAGCAGGCGGAGCCTCGTCGGCGTGTCTGGTCCTGCGCTCGCGCCAGGTGTCGCACAGCAACGCGCGCAGGGTGCGGTTGGCGGCGATCAACGTGCACAGCGGCAGCAGCACGATGGCGTAAAGGAACAGCGCAGCGGTGCGCAATTCGTCGGGCAATACTGAGCCGATGCCCGTGAAAGCCAGCGCGCCGAACGCCAGCGTCAGATAAGCCAGGCCCGCGGGCAGGAAGCGCGAGAAGAAATGTTCCTGCGCACCGGTGAGGTGCCAGGCGAAGGCGATGCTGCGCGCGAAGGCGGTGGAAATCCAGGAACGTTCCTGCTCGCGCGGAAACGCATCGTCCCACAGGAACACCAGCCCGAACACCGGCCACAACCGCCACAACACCGCCAATGCCGCGACCAGCGCAGCGCACAGGCCCAGAGTAGCGGGCAACGACGGCGCGACCGACAGTGCCAGCAGCGGCCAGGCGATCAAACCGAACACGATCGCGGTGTAGACGGCGAACAGGATCAGGTGGATCGCCCCGCGCCTCAGCACGGTGCGCAGAAAGGACGGTTCGGGATCGAAACCGATCGCGTGGCACACCGCCGCCATGCACAGCGTACTGGCGACCAACAGCGGCAACAGCGCCAGCGAGGAGACGCCGAACGCGGACAGCGCCACCGCGATCAGCGACGGCAGAAAGTAGGGCAACGAGCGCAGCAGCGAGGGCCGGCGGCGCAGCTTGGAGTTGGACATGAGAAACCGGGATGGACCGCCAGCGGCGCAACCGCGGCAGTATACGGAAGCAGGTCACGGTCGCGCGGTAACAGGATGTTAAAGAATGCTTGCATCCACGCCCCATTCCCTTCAAAGTTTGCGCCGGGCGGTTCAAACAGTCGTATGAAATCCGGCGAACCGCGAGGGCACCACGGGAGAACTCTGTTCCTATGAGTACGATCATGAGCACGACGATGAGCACGACCGCACATCTTCAACACGGATCGCGCCGGGGTGCGCTGGTCCTCACGGTTCTGGCGCTGGCCGTGGCTTGCGCGCTGGCGAGCACCGATGCTGCGGCATCCGGTTTCCAGATCAAGGAAAACAGCGCGAAGGCGCTGGGCCGCGCTTTCGCCGGAGTCGATACCGCGGGCAACGACGCGTCGGTGGTGGTGAACAACCCCGCGGCGATGTCGGATTTGAACGGCATGGTGTTCCAGGCCGATGTCACCGCGATCGACGTCAACACGCAATTCCACGGCAGCGGCACCGATGTGTTCGGCTTTCCGCTGTCCGGCGGCGACGGCGGCAACGGCGGCGACGTGGTGCCGGTCCCCGCGCTGTATTTTTCCGCACCGATCAATGATGCCTGGCGCATCGGCCTGGCCGTGAATGCGCCGTTCGGCTTGCAGACCGAGTACGACGACGGCTGGATGGGCCGCTACCAGGCGCTGAAGTCGAAAGTGACTTCGCTGGATCTCACCGGTTCGATTTCCTGGCAGATCAATCCGCAGGTCGCACTCGGCGCATCGATCATCGCGCAGCAGACCAAGGTGGACCTGAGCAACGCGGTGAATTTCGGCGCGATCGTCGCCAATGCGCAGATCGAGCAGTGCATCGCGCTGGGCGGCGATCCCGCCACATGCGCGGCCAGCGTCAGCGTGTTCCCGCAATCCGCGGACGGCAAGGCGGAAGTGAAGGGCGACGACTGGAGCTACGGCTGGCAGCTCGGCGCCGAATTCAAGCCGACCGATCAGGACCGCATCGGCCTGTCCTACCGCGCCAAGATCGATCACACCATCAGCGGCAATGCGTACTTCCAGATCCCGACCGCGATACAGCCGATCATCGCGCCGACCGGAGCATTCCAGAACACTTCGGCCAGCGGCGATTTCGCCACGCCGGCGATCGCGAACCTGAGTTACTGGCACATCGGCAGCGGCCCGGTGAGCTGGGGCCTCTCGCTGGGCTGGACCGGCTGGAGTTCGTTCAAGCAGCTGGCGATCAACTTCGCCAATCCTTACCAGCCGCCTTCGGTGGAGGCCGAAGACTGGCGCAACACCTTCTTCGGTTCGCTGGGTCTGGACTACAAGGTCAACGAACAGTGGACCTTGCGCGGCGGTGTCGCGTTCGACCAGACACCCACCCGCGACGAAACCCGCACGCCGCGCATCCCCGATGGAGAGCGCAAGTGGCTGGCGGTCGGCGTGGGCTACGCGCCCAGCCCCGCGGTGGAATTCAATCTCGGTTATGCGCACCTGTTCGTGGACAACGGCGACGTCAACGACCTGAGCGTCACCGGCGATCACCTGGTCGGCAGCTTCGACAACAGCGGCAATCTGCTGAGCGTGTCGGGCACGTTCCACTTCTGATCGCTGCAGCTTCCTTCCCGCGGCTGCGGGAAAAAAAGGGCGGCCAACGTGGCCGCCCTTTTTGATCGGCGATCTCGGTCTCTCGCGAAGGCGATCCACTACGCCGCGCGTGCGGCCTTGTCCTCGCCGGCCGAAGTGCCCGCGACTACTTCGGGCGTGATCTTCAGGATCGAATCGCGCACTTCGCGCGCCAGGATCACGCGCGCGTCGCGCGCGACTTCTTCCAGTTCGATATCGAAGTCCAGCTTGCCGTTGCCGTCGGTGCGGATCACGCGCCGCTCGCGCAGCCGCGCGATGAAACCGCGGAACAGGTTCTTGTCGAAGAATTCCGGCGCGCTGGGCTCGACCAGCAGCGACAGCCGCTGCGCGGTGAGATGGCAGAGGTTCTCCAGTTCCGCCGCGGTGAGCGCACGTGGGCCGTTCTTCACCAGCGCGGCGATCGCGATGTAGTAGCGCTCGAACGCCTGCAACAGGCTGTGCGCGAGCAGCCGCAACTGGAAACCGTCGTCTTCCTGTCCGGACGCGCGCTGCAGGAGGCGGCCATCGCCGCGCGTGTTGAGCAAGCCGCGCGCGATCAGGAAATCCGCGGTTTCATCGACGCGCTGCACGAAACCATCCTCGTCCCACGGCAGGAACAGTTCCGACTGGATGAAGGGATGGATCAACCGCGCCAGCCGCAGCACCGACGCGCGCGCGATGCGCCGGTTGTTGGCGAAGCAGCACGCCACCCACGCGGACGCCGCGAACAGGTGCAGCACGTTGTTGCGGAAATACGAAAGCAGGACGGCCTGCTCGCCTTCGGCGGTCAAAACGTCGCCCAGCGGATGCCGCACGCGCCGGATCCAGCCCATCTGCTCGCCGTAGCCGATGATTTCCGCGGCCGACAGCGGCGTCAGCGTCATCCGTGGCGAATACGGCAGCGTCTCCAGCAGCGCTTTCATCAGATCGATCTGCGAAAGCAGATCGGATTCGGCCATCGCGTGCTTGGGCGCCGCCAGCAGCGCCACGCTCAGCAGGTTGATCGGATTGACGTCCGCCGCGCGATTGACTTCCACCTGGATCCGCCGCGCCAGCGTGTCGATCAGTTGCGGCAGCCACTCCGGACGTTCATCCGGCTTCAATGTGTCTTCGCGCCAGTTCGGCGCCGCGGCGTCCAGCAACGGCGTCAGCGGCACCTGTTCGCCGAAATTCAACGCCACGCGCCCGTAGTGCTGGCGCAGCGCGCGCAGCCCGCGCAGCAGGGCGAACCAGGATTCCTTCTCCTTCTTCTGGCCCGACAATTCGCCGCTGTAAGAGCGGCCTTCCATCAGTTTTTCGTAGCCGATGTAGACCGGCTGGAACAGCACCGGCCGGCGCGGCGCGCGCAGGAACGCGCGCACGGTCATCGCGAGCATGCCTGCGCGCGGTTCCAGCAGCCGGCCGGTGCGCGAGCGGCCGCCTTCGATGAAATACTCCAGCGGCACGCCGCGGTCGATCAGCTGCGCCATGTATTCGTTGAAGATGACCGAATACAGCGCGTTGCCCTTGAAGCTGCGGCGCATGAAGAACGCGCCGCCCATGCGCAGGAACCGCCCCAGCATCGGCAGATTCAGGTTCACCCCCGCGGCGATGTGCGGCACGACCACGCCGGACTGGTAGAGCTGATAGGACATCAGCACGTAGTCGGCGTGGCTGCGGTGGCAAGGCACGTAAACGATCTCGTGGCCCGGCGCGGCCGCGCGCAACGTGTCGAAATGGTGCATGTCGATGCCGTCGTACAACTTGTTCCAGAAGTTCGACAGCAGGAACGAACTCGCGCGCACGAACGGCGGCGAATAATCCGCGGCGATCTCGTAGGCCAGCTTTTCCGCGCGCCGCCATGCCTTCGCCAGCGAGATGTTTTCCTTCGAAGCGGCGGCGTCGATCGCAGCGCGCACGCTTTCGGCGTTCAACACCGAATCCACCACCGTGCGGCGGTGCGAAAGATCCGGCCCGATCACCGCGGTGCGCACGCGCCGGAAGTGCACCCGCAGCACGCGCGCGATCTTGCGCTGCACCCGCTCGGGCCGTTGCCCCGCGCCCTCGGCCAGCATTTCGCGCAGTGAAACCGGCCTGGAGAAGTGCACGATGGTTTCGCGGCCGTTGAGCAGCAGCGCCAGCAATCTGCGGAAGCGCCCGACCACCACCCAATTTTCCGAGAGCAGCGCGCGCAGCCAGCCGGATTGCCGGTTGGGCGCGCGGCCGACGTAGATCGCCACCGGCACCAGCTGGATTTCGAACTGCGGATCCACTTCCTGCGCCAGCAGCAGCGTGCGCAGCGCCTCGCGCGAAGTGCTGTGCCGTTTGCGGCCGTACAACGAACCATCGCGCCGGCTCAGGCTGAACATCGAGCGCCGGCGCTTGCCTCCGCCGGGCATCGGTTTCAGCGGATCGGGCATGCCCGCTTCGCGGCAGGCACGTTCGAGTATGAGGCTGTCGGACAGACCCGCACGTTCGATCACGTACACCACGTCGGCATCCGGAGCGAGCAGGCTCAGCGGCTCGGCCGGATCTCTCTTGATCCGCACCCACGGTGCCAGCAGCCGGCCCAGCAGCGCGCGGCCCCACGGCGCGTGCGGCGCCGCACTTTCGGGCAGGGGCGATTCCATCGTCGTCATTGTAGAACTTCGCGCGAACAACCCGGTCAATGCGCGGAGGAACCCGCGTGGGCCGGCAGGGTGCTCGCCGGCGCAGCCGGTGCGGCATGCGGTACCGCTGCGCTGAAACCGGATGCAGCCTGCGACGACTGTTTCGCGCGCCAGGCCGCCAGCCGGTCGGCGTCATACCACTGGCCGTTCTGCATCACCAGGTTGATCTCGCTGACGATCGGCTTGCCGGCCAGCGTGAAGGTTTCGCGCACGCGCGCGTGCGTGCCATCGTTGCTCAGCGTTTCCACTTTGGCCTGATCGAAACTGGCGTCGAGATCGAGCCCGTAAATCTTCAGCAGCTTCTTCAAGCCATCCCAACCGGCGCGATAGTCCGCCATCGTCTGCTCGTAACCGAGCGCGCGCGCCTGGTCCAGCGTTTTCAGGTCGAGCTTGCGCGCCGTATCGCAGATCACGGCGATGGCCTGCTTCGCTTTTTTGTCGTCGGTGAAATCCGCGCTCTGCGCCCAATCGGCCAGCGCCTGGATCGCTTCGGTGGCTTGCTGTTTCTGCGCGGACGACAACCCGGCTGCATTGGCGACCACGTTGTTGCCAGCGGCCTGCAGGATGCCGATCATCATCGGCATGCTCTGCGCGCGATGCGCGCGCAGATCGGCGAGTTGCGGTTGCAGTTGTTTGTAGAGCTTGTCCTCGGCGCCGGATTCCGTGAGTTTCTGCACCATCTGCGCGAACTGCGCGCGCTGCTGCGGCGTGGGCGGCGGTTGCTTCGCGCGAGCCTTTTCCCACTCGGCGCGCCAGGTCTTGTAGTCGGCATCGGGCAGGGTGCTGCGCAACAGCCCGTCGAAATCGCCGTTGCGCGTCAACACCAGTGACGCGCGCACCGCGCCTTCGGGCGTGGTCGCGGGCGGTGCGGCGGGTTCGCGGCTGCCGTTGCACGCCGCGAGCGCCAGCAGCGCTGCGAATGCGAAACCGAGTCGGAGCGATCGATGCTGCATGGCGATCTTCCTTCGTTTGCGGTTAACGCGCGAGTGTGGCGAGCGGAACCGGATCAGGCAAGTTTCAGCCGAGCGCGCTCTCGATCTGCGTCACGATTTGATCGGCTTGTGCGCGCGGATCGTCGGCCTGACGGATTGGCCTTCCCACCACGATGTAACCGGCACCGTTCGAAAATGCAGTGCGCACGTCCACCACGCGTTTCTGATCATCGTCCGCCGGTCCGGAGGGACGAATGCCCGGGCACACCGCCAACAAATCCGGCGCGGCTTTGCGCAATGCGGGCAGATCGGCGCCCGAACACACCACGCCATCGATGCCGCAGGCCCGCGCCAGTTTCGCGCGCGCGATCACGGTGTCGGTCACGCTGCCGTGCACGCCCAGCGCTTCGAGGTCGGTCCGGTCGTTGCTGGTCAGCACGGTGACCGCCAGCAGGCGCATTGCACCTTTCGCTTCCGCCGCCGCGCGCAACATCGCGGCCGCATCGCAATGCACGGTGCAGAAATCGACGCCTTGTCCCGCCAATCCGCGCACCGCGGCAGCGACGGTGGCCGGGATGTCGTGCAATTTGAGATCGGCGAAGATTTTCTTGCCGCGGTTTTTCAATTCGCGCAGCACGTCGAAATATTCGCCGCCCGAAAGCAGCTCCAGGCCGATCTTGTAGAACGCGACCGAATCGCCCAGACGATCCATCCATTGCACGGCCTGCGCGCGGTTCGGAACATCCAGCGCGAAGATCAGCCGCTCGCGCGACGGAATGTGTTTGCCAGGCGCGGTCATTGCGTGCGCAGCGCGGCGTGCTCGGCCGCGCGTCGGTCGGCCGGCGTTTTCGCGCCGCCATCCAGCGCGTTCAACCACGAGCCGTAAACGGGATTCGGCAGCGCGAACCAGCGCTCGCCGATCCAGTTTCGATACGGCGCGATCGCGCGCTCGCGGCCCTGCGGCGTGTTTTCGTCGATATCCAGAAAATCGCCGAGCTGGTCGCCGAATTCCATCAGCACGCGATATTTCCGCGCGACCAGTTGCCGCCGGCAGCCCTTGTTGCTGCCTTTCGCTTCACAGCCCGGCGTGGGCGTGCCGAGATTCAGCACCACATCGTTGTCCGCGACCGGAAAGCCGTCGCGCTTCAAATTCTCGATGGTCGCGCCGGTGAAATCCTGCGAGCGATTGCTGATGAAGATCACCCGCACGCCGTGCGCCGCGGCGTAGCGCGTGAATTCCAGCGCACCGGACAGCGGCCGTGCATCCGCTTCGCGGATCCAAGCGGTGAATGCATCGTTGTCGAAATCGGGTTTGCCGCTCTTGATCTGCCGCGCCTGGAATGGCGAGTTGTCCAGCACGGTTTCATCGATGTCCAGCACCACGGCGGGTTTCAGCCCCCGCAGCGAGCCGTGCCGCACCGCTGCGCGTTCGGATCGAGGCAGTGCATCCCAGTGCGGATCATGCAGTGCTCGTAGCAGTTTCGATTGGGCATCGCGATAAACCTCCGCATAGACCAGATCGTGCTCGATCGCGCTTTGCTGCCAAAGCGTCGCGTACAGGCTGTCGTCCGCGGTGAATTGCGGCGCGGCCGCGGCAGGCGGCGGAGCTTTCGGCATCTGTGCGGCGCAACCGGCGAGACACAGCGCAGCGGCGCATGCGAAGACCAGAGGCTTGTGCATGATGGCTCCCGAATGGCGGCGGCCAAGTTTACTTGGCGCAGGCTGATCGCGCTGCCACACTGCGCTTCCCGTCGACATCCGCAACGTTCATGGACGCCAACACCGCCCGCTGGACGCCTGCCGTCAGCTACGCCGCCGCCACCGCCGCGATGCTGCTGGTGATGTTTCTGCATCTGCTGCCCGCGCTTATCGCGGGCCTGATCGTGTATGTGCTGGTGGACGCGCTGGTGCCACTGCTGGAAGGGCGCATTTCCGGCGTGCTGGCGCGGCAGATCCTGGTCGGCGTGCTGGCGGCGGTGATCGTCGGGTTGGTCGCGCTACTGATCTTCGGCGCGATCGCGTTCTTCCGCAGCGAGATCGGCGATCCCGCAACGGTGTTCGACCGCATGATGCCGCTGATCGACAAGGCGCGCGCGCAATTGCCGCTGTGGATCAGCTCGCACCTGCCCGAAAGCACCGAAGGCATCCGCGCCAGCGCGACCAATCTCGCGCGCACACACTCCGCGCAACTGCAACTCGCAGGCAAAGAGACGTTGCACGTGTTCGGACGCATCCTGGTCGGCTTGGTTCTCGGCGCGCTGATCGCGCTGGCGCATGAGCGGCCTTCGCCGCGGCACGGCCCGCTGCGGCGCGACCTGTCCGCACGCTGTGCGCGGCTGGCGCTGGCGTTCCGCAACATCGTCTTCGCGCAAGTGAAGATCGCCGCGATCAACACGATCTTCACCGCGATCTTCCTGCTGGTGGTGCTGCCGTTGCTCGGCGTGCACCTGCCGCTGGCGAAAACGCTGGTGGCGATCACGTTCGTCGTAGGCCTGCTGCCGGTGGTCGGCAATCTGATTTCCAATACGCTGATCGTGATCGTCTCGCTCTCGGTGTCGCTGTGGGTGGCGCTGGGCGCGCTGATCTTCCTGGTGCTGATCCACAAGTTCGAATATTTCCTCAACGCGAAAATCGTCGGCGGCCAGATCCGCGCGCGCGCCTGGGAAATCCTGCTGGCGATGCTGGTGATGGAAGCCGCGTTCGGCCTGCCGGGTGTCGTCGCCGCACCGATCTACTACGCGTATCTGAAGAACGAGCTGGAAGTGGCGGAGCTGATTTAGCCCAGCATCGCCGCCAACCGCTCCAGATGCGCGGCGGCGACTTCGCGGCGCGCCTGCGCGTCGGCTTCCGGATCTTGGCCTTCGCGGTGCAGGTCGGTTGAAGGCAATTCTTCGAGGAAGCGGCTGGGCTTCTGAGCGAAAGTTTGTCCGTAGCGGCGCACTTGCGCGCTGTGGCTCAGGACCAGCAACTCCTTCGCGCGGGTGATGCCGACGTAGAGCAGGCGGCGTTCCTCGTCCAGCCGGCCTTCGTCGAGCGCGCCTTCGTGCGGCAGCGTGCCGTCTTCCAGCCCGACGATGTGGACGCAGCGGAACTCCAGACCTTTCGCCGCGTGCAGCGTCATCAGCCGCACCGCGTCGCCGCCGTCGTCGCGATCGGCGTGCGTCAGCAAGGCGAGTTGCGCGGCGAGATCGCCGGCGCGTGCGCGCGAGCCCTGCATCGCGCGGAACCAGTCGATCAGTTCCCGCACGTTGTTCAAGCGGCGTTCGGCCAAAGCCGCGTCTTTCGACGAAGCCGACAGGTGCTGCGCATAGCCGCTGCGCCGCAAGAGTTCTTCCACCAGTTCTGCTGCGGGGGCGTGCTTCGCGTGTGCTGCCAAGCCATCCAGCAACGCGATGAAGCCCGCCAAAGATGAAGCCGCACGCGCGGGCAACAGTTTCAATACCGAATCGTTGCGAGCGGCGCGCAGTAGCGACAGGTGTTTCGACTGCGCAAGCAAACCGAGCTTTTCCAGCGTGGTCGCGCCGATCTCGCGTCGTGGCACGTTGACCACGCGCAGGAAAGCCGCGTCGTCGTCGGGATTGGCGAGCAGGCGCAGGTAAGCCAGCACGTCCTTCACTTCGTGCCGATCGAGAAAACTCAATGCGCCGGTGAGGTGATACGGAATGCGATTGAGGCGCAGCGCCTTCTCCAGCACGCGCGACTGGTGATTGCCGCGGTACAGCACCGCGCAATCCGACCATGCCAGCGCATGTTTCTCGCGCAGATGGATCAGGTTGGCGGCGACGCGTTCCGCCTCGTGCTCGGCATCGCGGCACTCGAACACGCGGATGCGCTCGCCTTCATCGTGCGCGCTCCAAAGTTTCTTTTGATGCGCATGCGGGTTGTTGCCGATCAGCGCGTTGGCCGCGCGCAGGATGCGTTGGCCGCAGCGGTAGTTCTGTTCCAGCTTGATCACGCGCAGGTTGGGGTAATCAACGCTGAGCTTGTCGAGGTTGCCGGGATCGGCGCCGCGCCAGGCGTAAATCGATTGATCGTCGTCGCCAACGCAAGTGAACGCGCCGCGCTCGCCCGCCAGCAGTTTCAGCAAAGCGTATTGCGCGGCGTTGGTGTCCTGGCATTCGTCCACCAGCAAATACCGGATGCGCTCGCGCCACGCTTCGCGCACTTCCGCATCGCGCTCCAGCACTTGCAGCGGCAAACGAATCAGATCGTCGAAATCCACCGCGTTGAACGCGGCGAGCCGCTGCTGGTACGCCGCATAGATTTGCGCGGTTTCCAGTTCGCGCGGCGCGCGCGCGCGATCCAATGCTTGGTCCGGCGTCAGCCCGTCGTTCTTGGCGCGCGACAACAGATTGCGCAGCAGGAACAACTGTTCCGGTTTCACCGACGCGCCGGCGAGTTCCTTCACAAGTTGCGCGCTGTCGTCGGCGTCCAGCACCGAAAAACCGCGCCGTAGGCCGGCGCGCGCGTGTTCGATTTGCAGGAATTTCAAACCCAGTGCGTGAAAGGTGCAGACGTTCAGAGCTTCGGCATCATCGCCCTTGATGCGCTTTGCCACGCGCTCGCGCATTTCGCGCGCGGCCTTGTTGGTGAAGGTGATCGCGGCGATCTTGTGCGCGGGCGCCACGCCGCGTGCGATCAGGTGGGCGATCTTCTCGGCGATCACGCGGGTCTTGCCGGAGCCGGCGCCGGCCAGCACCAGCAGCGGGCCGTCGCAGTATTCGACGGCGGCGCGTTGTTGCGGATTGAGCATTGAGGGTACGGTGAAGAGCGATCGCCGCATTCTAGCGGACGCGAAATCCGTGGCCGCGCTACCATCGCCGGCCTATGGCAAAGCTTTACTTCTACTTCTCGGCGATGAACGCCGGCAAGACCACGACGCTCTTGCAGAGCGCGTACAACTATCGCGAGCGCGGCATGCGCACGTTGATCCTGAAACCTGCGATCGACACGCGCGACAGCGCCGACGTGACCACGATCGCGTCGCGAATCGGCCTCGCCTCGCAAGCGCAGAGTTTTCGCCGCGACGACGATCTGCGCGCGCTGATCGATGCCGACATCGCGGCAGCGGGCGCGCTGCACTGCGTGCTGGTGGACGAGGCGCAATTCCTCACCAAGTCGCAGGTGTGGCAACTCACCGACGTGGTGGATGCGCTGCACATCCCCGTGCTCACGTATGGATTGCGCACGGATTTCCGTGGCGAGCTGTTCGAAGGCAGTCAGTGGCTGCTGGCCTGGGCCGACGAGCTGCAAGAGATCAAGACCATCTGCCACACCGGCAAGAAGGCGACGATGGTGGTACGCGTGGACGAGTGCGGGCGCGCGGTGAAATCCGGGCCGCAGGTCGAAATCGGCGGCAACGAACGCTACGTCTCGGTCAGTCGCGCGGAGTTCAAGCGCGTGATGGCTGGCGAGAGCCATATCGAAATACAGCAGCCCGCGCTGCCGCTTTCCGAAAAGGAGAAAACGCGATGATCGACGCCGCGCCGTGGACGCGACCGTATTTCTGGCGCAGCGCATCGCGCGCGATGCTGCTGTACTTCGTGTTCGGCGAGTTTGCGAAAGAACTGAAACTCGACATCGGCCGTCATGGCAGCGCCGGCCTGCCCGCCGGCATCACGATGCACCGTTTCGACAAGAACACGCTGGCGCACTGGGAAGGCCATCCGCTGCGAGGCGCGCTGGGCGAGTTGCTGCGCAACGATGATCCCGAAACCTTCAGGGTTGCGCGCGCAGCAAGCGAGTGCATCATGCTGCGCGGCGAGATCGACGATCCGGAATCGCTCGATTATCTGCGCGACACGCTCGGCGTGGTCGGTGCGTTGCTGGATGCCGGCGGCCGGGTGGTGATCGACCCGCAGATCCTGGCGCTGTTTCCGGTCGATGCGTGGCGCGAACGCTACGCCGATGGCGGCGCATCGATCCGCGCACACCTGCTGATCCTCGCGCACGACGAAGACGATGGCGCTTGGGTGCGCACCCGCGGCATGCGCAAGTTCGCGCGGCCGGATATCAGCGTCCGCCGTGTGCCGCAAACGGAAGTCGAACGCGCGGGCGCGATCGCGATACGGCTGGCGGAACTGCAGGCGCAGGGCATGCGTTTCGTCGACGGCACCGCATTGGAAGCCGAAGGCGTGCCGCCGGGTCTTGTCGCGCATCTGGGCGGATCGCTGGAAGATCCGCAGTTCAACAATGTGCACCTGGAGTTTGTCTGGCCGATGTAGGATCGCGCCTGCGCGCGATCGCTTGCCCTCCCCTTCAAGGGGAGGTTGGGTGGGGATGGTTTTCCGGGAGTCGCGCGCAGGCGCGCTCCTACCTTTGACACTTCAGACACCAATACGTCATCCGCTGCCCGATCACGGCCGAGCGGATCTTTGTGCCGCACACCTTGCACGGTTCACCGGCACGGCCATAGACGAACAATTCCTGCTCGAAGTAGCCCGGCTCGCCATCGGGTGCGAGAAAGTCGCGCAGCGTGGTACCGCCGCGGGTGATCGCGTACAGCAGCACGCGGCGGATTTCGTCCGCGAGTTTTCCGTAACGCGCGCGCGCGACCGATCCGGCCGCGCGTCTGGGATGGATGCCGGCCGCGAACAGCGCTTCGTTCGCGTAGATGTTGCCGACTCCAACCACATTGCGCTGATCCATCAGGAAACTTTTCACCGGTGCGCTGCGTCCGCGCGAGCGCGCCCACAACCACTCGCTGTCGAACTCGGCGGATAACGGCTCGGGACCGAGATCGCGCAGCAGCGGATGCGTTTCGCCGGGCTTCTGCCACAGCAGCGAACCGAAACGGCGCGGATCGTTGAAGCGCAGCGCGTTGCCGGAATCCAGCACCAGATCGTAATGATCGTGCGTGCGCGGTTTTGCATCTGCATCGACGATGCGCAAAGAACCCGACATGCCCAGATGCAGCAGCGCCGCGCCGGCCTGCGTGTGCAGCAGCAGATATTTGGCGCGGCGTGTGACGGCTTCGACGCGCTGGCCCGGCAACCTGGTGCGGATCGCGCGCGGGATCGGCCAGCGCAGGTCGTTGCGGCGCAGGATCACGCGTTCGATCACGCGGCCCTCCACGTGCGGCGCGATGCCGCGGCGCGTGGTTTCGACTTCGGGGAGTTCGGGCATCAGTCGCGGACCGATTTCATCGCCAGCGTGATCTCGGGACTGTACTGTCGCGACACAAGTGCGACGCGCCCGTTGATCTGCACATAGCGCAGCTCGTCCAGCGCGCTCAACGCGCCGTAACGCAGGGTGACGTTGTCCAGCACCAGTGTGGCGGCGGGTTGCGTCAAACCGATTTTCGCCGGATCGAAATCATCTGCGTTCACCCAACGCGCCACCGGCGTGGCAGCCAGATTCGCCAGCCGCTGCACGCGCTCGTCGTTGCCGCGCGTCTTGGTCGGCGCGGTGCGCCACCAGTGACCATCGCGTTTCTCGAAGACTTGCGGCGTGCCCTGCGCAATGGTGAGTTCGATACGCGCGACCGAATCTGGATCAAGCTCCGTGAGTGCCAGCGGCGCGCGCCGTTCGTCGCGCAGCCCGAGCCATAGCACGACCGCGACCAGTACGATCACGGCGCACAACAGCAGCAAGCGATTGCGAACCGCGCGTTTCATCGGCGCCGGCGGCGCACGCCGATCACGATACCGATGGCGAGCAGGATGACCGGCACGGCGATCAGCCAGCCCCAGGTCACCAGCGCCAGATCTGTCTGCGTCAGATGGATCACGCGATCGGGTGCGCCGCGCGGCGGCAGGGAAACCAGTGCGTCATCGCCCAGCAGCCAGTCGAACACGCGCTGGCCGAAGGCGCGGTTGCCGCCGTTGTTCAAATAGGTGTTGGAAAGAAAATCGCCATCGCCGATCACCACCGCGCGCTGCTCGCTCTTGTCGGGACTGGGCGACAGGCGCGACAGCGCGAACCCGAAATCCAGCGGCCCGCGCAGTTCGCCCGTGCCCGCGTCGTACTTGATCGTCGACGGCTGGCTCGGATCTACGGCTGCGATCTGGTTCCAGCTCTGCGCGCTGCTGTCGAGGATCGGATGGATCGACCATTGCGCGCCGCTGGCGGCGGCGAGCGCTGCGGCCTGCGGAAACAGCGTGTTGACCTGGAAGCCGCTTGTGATCGCCTGCGGCGGGTAATCGTTGGCGACCACCATGCGAGGATCGCCGATGCCGAGCTTGGCGCCCGCGCCGTCCACCAGCATGCCCGGCAGTATGCGTACATCCAGCACTTGGCCGAGCGGCGACAGACCGAGATCGTCGTTTCCCGGTTCGGTCAGCCACAGGAAGTTGCCGCCGCGCGCGATCCAGTCGGTGAGCGTCTTCACCGATTGCGACGACAGTTCCGCCTGCGGGCTGGCCAGCACTACCAGATCGGTGTTGCCCGGTATCGACGCACTCTGCGCCAGGTTCAACGAAAGCGCGCGAATCCCTTGTTGCTTCAGTTGCTCGGCAAACAGGCTGACATCCGCATTCGCCTTGCCGTCGGGTGAGCGTTCGCCGTCGCCGGTAATGAACGCGACCAAGCGATCGCGCCCGCGCGTCAAACGCGCCAGCGCATTGCCGAAATCGCGTTCGTCCAGTTGCACCACGTGTTGCTCGCGGCCGTGCCACTTCAGCACGATTTCACCGTCCACACCGATACCGGCCTGGCGCAGCGCGGCGGGATCGGCATCGGGATCGACGAAGGAGAGTTTCAGATCCGGTTTGAAACGCTGCCACTTCTCGATGACGGTGCGGGTCAACTCGCGCAATTCTCCGGGCCGTGCATAACTCACTACATCGAGTTCACCCGGCAGTTGCTTCAGGATGGCCTGGGATTGCGGCGAAATGCTGGCGCGTGCGCCCTTGCTCCAGTCGGCGACGAAATCGAACCGCGCCGACAGCAGCGCGATGCAGGCCGCGCCGATCAACAGCAGCGCGGCGTACAGCCACGCATCCGCGTGTTCACTGAAACGACGCCGCATCAACCGCGCACCTTCTCGGCGGCGAGCCGCCGCGCAGCGAATGCCAGTGAGAGCGCGATGATCAGCACGAAGTAAATCACGTCCACGCTGCGCACCAGGCCGTGCAGGAATGGCGTCAGATGCGTGGGCAGCGCGAGATACTCGAGCCAGCCGCTCTGCACTCCGCTCATCTGCGCGCCGCGATCCAGCATCGTCAGGATCAGTGCGATCAACAGCGCCGCCGTGGCTGCCAACGCCGGATGCGAAGCGAACGCGGAACACGCGACCCCGATCGCGATCAACGCGGCGATGCACAGCGCGCAGCCCAGCAGCGCCGCGCCGAACTGGCCCCAATCCGGAGAAGTGGAATGCGCCAGCGTCAGCGGCATCAGCGCGATCACGATCAGCAGCAGCCACAGATAAACCAGCGCCGCAAAAAATTTGCCCAGCACGATCCGCGCGGGCGGCATTCCCGCCGCGAACAGCAGCGGCAGCGTGTGCGCACGGCGTTCGCCCGCGATCGCGTGCATGGTGATTAGCGGCGCGATCAGCAGCGACAATTGCATGAAGGTAAGCAGGTGCGGCGCGGCGACGAGATCGGTGTAACCGAGATTGCCTTCCTGCGCGGCGAGTTTGGGCTGCAAAGTCAAAAAAACGTTCAGATCGGTCAAAAACAGCCAGGCCATGATCGCCAGCGCGATCGCGCCCAGCGTCCAGGGATAAGGGCGCACCGCGAGCCGCTTCAGATCAAGACGCGCGATCGAAAGCATGCTCATGCAGCGGCCTTCGTGCTGCCACGCGCGATCGCCAGGAACGCGCGATCCAGCGCGCCGCGATCGGCGGCCAGCGCAGCGTCGTAGCGCACGCGGCCTTCGTGAAGGATCACCACGCGGTCGCACATCGCTTCCACTTCGCCCAGCACGTGCGTCGAGATGATCGTCGCGCGCGATTCGGACAGCGTGCGGACCAGCTCGCGCAATTGCGCCGTCTGCACCGGATCGAGTCCGTTGCCGGGCTCATCCAGCACCAGCAGTTCCGGGTCGTGCAGCAGCGCTTGCGCCAGGCCGAGGCGGCGTTTCTGGCCCAGCGACAATTGTCCGCTCAGGCGGTTCGCCAAACCTGACAGATCCAGCCGCAGCAGTTCGCGGTCGATCGCGCGGTTGCGCGCGGCGCGATCCATGCCACGCAAGCGGCCGCAGGCATCGAGATATTCGCGCACCGTCAGTTCCGGCCAGAGCGGCACGTTTTCCGGCAGATAACCGATGCGCGTTCGGACCGTTGCGCTGTGTTCATGCAGATCGAAGCCATCCAGCTTCACCACGCCCGAATCCGGCGCCAGCACGCCCGCGATCATCGCGAGCGTCGTGGATTTGCCGGCACCGTTGACGCCCAGCAGCCCCAGCACCTCGCCGCGGGCGACGCTGAAGGTCACATCGCTGACCACTTCGCGCCCGGCGAGGCGCCGTCCGACGTGCTCAAGCAGCAGCAAAGGCGAAGCGATGGGCATGCGAAAAACTTTCCCCGAACTTGCAACGCATTGTGAAGGGCCGCATATCGGTCTAACAAGCGGGTGGCGGCTGTGGTGGCGTTCCCTTAAACTGGCCGGAAACCCGGCATCAATCCTGCAGGTTGATCTTGCAACCATCCCTGGTCGGCAGGATCAGAAAGCGGCCATCCCGGCCGTACTTTTCACAAGAGCATCCCCTGAACACATGATCGATTTCCTTCTCAACTTTGCCGGGCACGGCCTCGCGCACGCGGGCTGGCTCGGCATAGCGCTGTACGTGCTGGTCACCACCCAGCTCACCATCTTCGCCGTCACCCTTTATCTGCATCGCAGCCAGGCACATCGCGGCGTGGATTTCCACCCGGTGGTATCGCACGTGCTGCGGTTCTGGAATTGGTTGTCCACGGGAATGGTCACCAAGGAGTGGGTGGCCGTGCACCGCAAGCACCACGCCCATTGCGAAACAGAAGAAGATCCGCACAGTCCGCAGGTGCTGGGCATCAGGAAGGTGTTCTTCGAAGGCGTGGAGCTATACCGCAGCGCCGCCGCCAATGCGGAAGATCTGGAAAAATACGGCCGCGGCACGCCGGACGACTGGATCGAGCGTCACCTTTATTCCAGGCATCCCTATCTTGGCGTCAGCCTGATGATGGTGATCAATCTGCTGCTGTTCGGCGCGCTGGGTGCGGCGATCTGGGCCGTGCAGATGGCGTGGATCCCGTTCTGGGCCGCCGGCGTGGTCAACGGCATCGGCCACTGGTGGGGCTATCGCAATTTCGAAACCAGCGACACCGCGACCAATCTCACGCCGTGGGGTTTCTGGGTCGGCGGAGAGGAGCTGCACAACAACCACCATGCGTTCCCGAGTTCCGCGCGCTTCGCGTTGCGCCGTTTCGAATTCGACATGGGCTGGGCGGTAATCTGCGGCCTGCAGAAGATCGGTCTGGCGAAAGTGCTGCGCGTGGCGCCGTCGCTGGATGTCCGCCCGAACGTCAACCTGCCCGACGCGGAAACGCTGAAGGCATTGTTGACCCACCGCTTCCAGGCGATGACCGATTACTACAAGCTGGTGATCAAGCCGACCCTGCGCGAGGAAGCGCTGAGCGCCGGCGCGAACCTGCGCAAGAAGCTGCCGCGGCGCCTGCGGCGCGCACTGGCCGACGGCGGCCGCTGGCTGGACTCCGAAGCGCGCAGCCGTCTGGATGCCGCGATCGAGAAGCGCCCGCGTCTGCGCACCGTGATCGACTACCGCGCGCGGCTGGCCGCTTTGATCGAACAACGCAGACCCGAATCCGCGCTGGCTTCGTTGCAGCAGTGGATTCACGAAGCGGAGATGAGCGGCAACCGCCTGCTGGCCGAATACGCCGCGCGGTTGAAGCGATATGCGGTGGCGAGGGCGTGAGTTCCTTCGTCTGAATTGCGGCAACAAAAAAACCCGCCACCCGGCGGGTTTTTGTTGAGCTGGATCCCGGTTTCCGCGCCACGCACGGCTGGGGATGACGCATCGACAAAGGCGTCCGCAAAGACGCGAACGCGTAAAGGCACTGGATCCCGTGTCAGCGCACATCCATGTGCTGCACGGGATGACGACATCCTGCCCAAAAAGGAAAGCCCGCCTGCGGCGGGCTTGCATTTGACACTGGATCCCGGCTTTCGCCGGGATGACGTTCTGACAAAGGCGTGCGCTTCGCGCACGCGTCAGAACGTCACTTGATCTTGCCTTCCTTGTAGATCACGTGCTTGCGCACCACGGGATCGTAC
>DAIOUL010000031.1:0-27310 GCA_036759545.1 Rhodanobacteraceae bacterium | reverse complement strand
AGCTCGCGCTGGAGCACAAGGCGGTGAATCTGGGTCAGGGTTTTCCGGATTTCGATCCGCCACAGAACCTGCGCGACGCGCTGACGCGTGCGATGAACGAAGGCCGCAATCAATACGCGCCGATGAGCGGCATTCCGAAGCTACGCGAGCAGATCGCGCTTGCGACCGACCGCTACTACGGCCGCCGTGTCAGCGCCGACACCGAAGTCACTGTGACATCCGGAGCGACCGAGGCGATTTTCGCTGCCATTGCTGCGACGGTGCACGCGGGCGACGAAGTGATCGTGCTCGATCCCTGCTACGACTGCTACGAGCCGGCGATCGCGCTTGCCGGCGCTCAGGCCGTACACGTGCCGCTGCGCTTGCCGGATTTTTCCGTGGACTGGCAGCGCGTGCGCGACGAGATCACGCCAAAGACGCGGCTGATCATCGTCAACACGCCGCATAATCCCTCTGGCGCGATTTTCGAACAGCGCGATCTGGACATGCTCGCGGAAATCGCCACGCAACACGGATTGCTGGTGCTGTCCGACGAGGTGTACGAACACATCGTCTACGACGGCGCGCAACACCTGAGCGTGCTGCGCAAGCCGGAACTGGCCGAGCGTAGCCTGGTGGTGAGTTCCTTCGGCAAAACCTGGCACTGCACCGGCTGGAAAGTCGGCTACTGCGTCGCCCCGAAACTGCTGACCGCGGAGTTCCGCAAGGTGCACCAGTATCTGACCTTTTGCACCTTCCAGCCGGCGCAATGGGCTTTCGCCGAGGTGATGGAGAACGATCCGCAGCACGTGGCCGATCTGGCGCCGTTCTATCAAGCCAAGCGCGATCGCTTCCGCGAGCTGCTTTCCGGTTCGCGCTTCAAACTGCCGCAAGTGCGCGGCAGTTATTTCCAGCTTGCGGATTATTCGGCCATCCGCGACACCGACGATTTGAATTTCTGCGAATGGCTGGTACGCGAAGCGGGCGTGGCGGCGATCCCGGTTTCCGCGTTTTACGAAACCGCGCCGGAAGCCAGGCTGATCCGCTTCTGCTTCGCCAAGAACGACGATACGCTGGAAGCAGCCGCCGAACGCTTATGCAAGCTTTGAACGTTTCTCTGGTGCAAGGCAATACCCGCTGGCACGACCCGGCCGGCAACCGCGATTACTACGGATCGCTGGCCGCTCCGCTGCACGGCCGCACCGACCTGATCGTGCTGCCGGAAACTTTCACCAGCGGCTTTTCCAACGAGGCGATCGCGCAGGCGGAAACGATGAACGGCCCGACCGTCGCGTGGCTGCGCGAGCAATCGAAGGCGCTGGATGCCGCGATCACCGGCAGCGTGCAGTTGCGCATGGGCGATCAGGTCTTCAATCGTCTGCTGTTCGTCACACCTGATGGCGAAGTGCGGTACTACGACAAGCGGCACCTGTTCCGCTATGCGGACGAACACAAGCGTTATGCGGCGGGCCGCGATCGGCTGGTCGTGGAATGGCGCGGCTGGAAGATTTGTCCGCTGGTCTGTTACGACCTGCGTTTTCCGGTGTACTCGCGCAACCGCCACGATCCGCAGCGCGGCTTCGACTACGACCTCCTGGTTTACGTCGCAAACTGGCCCTCGCCGCGCGCCTATGCCTGGAGCACGCTGCTGCGCGCTCGCGCGATCGAGAATCTGTGCTACGTCGCTGGCGTCAACCGCATCGGCACGGATGGCAACGGGCATGAATATTCGGGCGCCAGCGCCGTGCTGGATTTCCTCGGGAGCCCGCTCTCTCAGGACAGCGATCAGGAACTGGTGACCACGACCACGTTGTCGATGTCGGAACTTGTCGCGCATCGCCAGCGTTTTCCCGCATGGATGGATGCGGACGCGTTCACGCTGCGCGATTGATTACAGAATCGACAGCGCCGCTTCCGGCGGCCGGCCGATCGCAGCCTTGCCGTTGGCGAAAACGATCGGCCGCTGGATCAGAACGGGGTGCGCGACCATCGCGGCGATCAGTTGCTCGCGCGTAAGCTCCGGATCGTCCAGCCCGAGTTGCGTGTATTCGGGTTCGTCGCGGCGCATCAGCTCGCGCGGTTGCAGGTCGAGCAAATCGAGGGCACGCGAAAGTTCGCGCGCATCCGGCGGATTCTTCTGGTAATCGATGACGGCGGGCTCGATGCCGCGTTGGCGCAGCAGCTCCAGCGTGCCGCGCGATTTCGAACAGCGCGGGTTGTGCCAGATGACGACGTTGCCGCTCACCGGTGCGGCGGCTTGCCGTGGCGCGGCCCCCGGCCAGGCGCGCGTGGACCGCGGCCACGCGCGTCATTGCGGTTTTCACCGGCGAACCAGGTGCGCACGGAAGGCAATTCCTGACCCGGCGCCACGCCGCGGCCCTTCTTCTTGCGCTTGCGGCGCTGCGGATTTTCCGGACGCGCGACATTGCCGTTGACTTCGCGGCCGGGCGGACCGCGCCGGCGCTTGCCGCGGCCCGGCGCAAAATCGTCCGGACGCACGCGGTCGAACGCGGTCAGTTCGCGCGCTTCGTGGTGGTGCACGCCCGTCCATGCCTTGGGATTTTCCGCCGGACGCACCTCGACCGCGCGGCGCGGATGGCTGCGCTGGTGCAATACGGGCTTCAAGGTCAACACCGGTTGCGGTTCGCCGGCACCGGCGAGTTCGCGCAAGCCGCGCACGTGTTCGGCAGAAAGCATTTCATGTTCGCCGGGACGCAACCGACGCGGCAATTCCACGTTGCCGTAACGGATACGCTTCAGGCGGCTGACCGGAAAACCCTGGCTGTCCCATAGCCGCCGCACTTCGCGGTTGCGGCCCTCGTGCAGCACCACGCGGAACCATTGATGGCTGCCGTCGCCGCGATTGACCACGTGGATTTCGTCGAACTTCGCCGGACCGTCTTCGAGTTGCACGCCGGTCTTTAATTTCTCCAGCGTTTCGTCCGGCACTTCGCCGTGCACGCGGCAAAGGTATTCGCGCGCCAGCTCATTGGATGGATGCATCAGCGCATTGGCCAATTCGCCGTCGGTGGTCAGCAGCAGCAGGCCGGTGGTATTGGTGTCCAGGCGGCCGACCGAAATCCAGCGCGCACCGCGCAACGCGGGGAGATTCTCAAAGACGGTCGGCCGGCCTTCCGGATCGTCACGCGTGGTCAGCTCGCCTTCCGGCTTGTGGTAGATCATCACCTGCGAATCGTCGCGGCGTTCGCTGGCCACCACGAATTGCTTGCGATCCAGTTCCACGCGGTCCCCGGCGCGCACGCTGGAACCGGTCTGCGCGGGCGTGCCGTTGACCAGCACCTCGCCCTTGCCGATACGCTCTTCCAGCAACCGCCGCGAACCCAGGCCCGCATTGGCCAGCACCTTGTGCAGCCGTTCTTCCAGCGCGCCGCCGTTGGGCGCGTCGCTGCGTTTCAGGCTCAGCACGCCGCGTGGCGAGTTCATGCGGAATGCTCCGTGGACTCTTCGATGGTTTGTCCGGATGGTTCTTGCACGGTCGCGTCCCCTCGTGGATCGTTCGATTCGGCGGCTGCGGCGGACACCCCGATCCTTTCGACGTCCGCACCGGCCACCAGCGCCAGTTGCGGTTCCAGGTCTTCCAGATCGCGGATCTCGGCCAGCGTCGGCAACTGATCCAGCGATTTCAGGTTGAAGTAATCGAGGAACATGCGGGTGGTGCCGAACAGCGCGGGCTTGCCCGGCACGTCGCGGTAGCCGACCACCCGGATCCATTCGCGTTCTTCCAGCGTACGCATGATGCTGGAAGCCACCGATACCCCGCGGATCTGTTCGATCTCTCCGCGCGTGATCGGCTGGCGATAGGCGATCAGCGCCAGCGTCTCCAGCAGCGCGCGCGAATATTTGGTCTGCCGTTCGCTCCACAAGCGCGCGACCCAGGGATGCACTTCCTGCCGCACCTGATAACGAAAACCGGAAGCGACTTCGACCAGTTCCACGCCGCGGCCTTCGCAGCCGGATTGCAAAGCGGCGAGCGCCTGCGCCAGATCGGCGTGACCGACCGCCTCTTCCTCCGCGAACAACGCGCCCAGCATCGGCAGCGTCAGCGGCTGTTGTGCGGCAAGCAGGGCGGCTTCCACGATATTCTTCAGTTTGTTCTGTTCCACGGACTTCTCACTCGGTTGCTTCTGTCGCGCGCGCTTTCAGATAGATCGCCGCCAGCGGCTGCTCCTGCACGATCTCGATCAGTCGGTCCTTGGCCAGTTCCAGCAGCGACAGGAACGTGACGACCACGCCCATCCGGCCTTCTGTCGCATCGAACAGTGATTCGAAACGGTGGAAAACGTCGTCGCCAAGCGCGCGCAGCACTTCGCCCATGCGCTGCCGTACCGACAGCGGCTCGCGCGCGACCGCATGATGGCCGTACAGCTCGGCGCGCTTCAGCACGTCGCGCAGCGCCAGCAGCATCTCGCGCAAGTCCACCGGCGGCGGCAATTTCACCACCTGCCGATCCGGTACGAACGCGAATGCCGCATCGATGTCGCGTTCCATGCGCGGCATCGCATCGATGTCTTCGGCCGCCTTCTTGAAGCGTTCGTATTCCTGCAGGCGCCGCACCAGTTCAGCGCGCGGATCGTCCTCGGTGCCTTCCTCGGCCGGAGGCCGCGGCAGCAGCAGGCGCGACTTGATCTCGGCCAAGATCGCGGCCATTACCAGGTATTCGGCGGCGAGCTCCAGCCGCAGCTCGCGCATCACCTCGATGTATTCCATGTACTGCCGCGTGATCTCGGCGACTGGAATGTCCAGAATGTCCAGGTTCTGCCGGCGGATCAGGTACAGCAGCAGATCAAGCGGTCCTTCGAAGGCCTCGAGGATCACCTCGAGCGCATCCGGCGGGATATACAGGTCCTGCGGCATCTGCAGCACCGGTTCGCCGCGCACCACCGCCAGCGGCATTTCCTGCTGCTGCGGTGCGTGCATCGACACGTCGATGCCTTCGGCCTCCGGCGTCACGCCGGCCTGCGCTGATTCGGTGCTCATCCGGCACTCATGTCGGGCAATCTGCTTGGCAATCGAATCGATTGCATCTGTCACCGCGGTCGCTCGACCGCTCGTTGATCATCTTGATCGGTGAAGAACACAACGGAGGTTTGGCCGCCAACGTTGCGATCGGGGAGATCGCAGGCACAAAGCGCGGCAACCGGCTGCTTTGATGCTGGCGATCACGGGCGCTCGCGAGCGAGCGTCCTCAACGTTCCGAAATGTCGGGCCGCGCGAGCGGCAGACTGGAGCGTACGGTGTCGCGGTACAACTCCACCCCGGTCACGCGACACCGCTAGAGTACGGGGCTGCGGCTCGCAAGTCCAGAGGCCTCGGGGCTGCGCCTGGCTGTCAAGAACGCCCTCCATGGCGGATGAGGACCGTGGCCCGCGACTTGCTAACAACGCAATCAGGGGAGCACCGAGGCGGTGAATCGTGTGGAAACGCAAATGATGGCGAGCGACGAGAGCGGCGAAGACCGGCTGGACGAGGCCGGCAGGCTCCGCCATGCCCGCATGAAACGGCAGACCGCCGTATTGATGAGCCGCCGCGGAGACGTCTGGGCGACCGAGCTGGACGACATTTCGGCGACCGGCGCGCTGCTTGCCCGCCCGGACAATTGGGATGGCACTCCAGGTGATCTGTGGGTACTGGACATGCTGTTCCACGACAACCTCAATATCCATCTCGAAGCGCGCATCGCACGCGTGTCGCGCGACCGCATCGGCTTCGAGTTCGCGCGCATTCCAGAGGACAAGCAGGCGCCGCTGTGGAACCTGCTGGGCGGATACGCCGACACGCTGGAGCCTTGGAGCGATCTCGAAGACTGAAGCCGCGCTTCGCCGAACGCGAACATTCGGCGAAGCGCGCGATCGATCAATGGCCGTCGTTCTGGTGGTCGTGCTTCGGCGGCGGCTTGCGGTCGGGCTCATGCACCGGCGGCGCATGATTCTGTTGCGGCGCCGCGTAAGGTTTTGCCTGGTGCTGGGGCATTTGCGGCGGGCCTGAATGCCGTTGATAGCTCGAGCGTGGCGGTGGCGGTGCCATTTCGCGATTGCGCGACGGAACGGCCTCGCTGCGCGTGGACATTTCACGATTACGTGACGGCACGGCTTCGTTGCGCGTGGACATGGACCGGTCGTGCGGCGGCAGGGCTCCATTGCGTGGCGCCGTTGCCGAATTCGCGTGCGGCGGCGCATGCACGAAATTATCCGATGACCGCTTCACGGGTGCGGCGTGCGAGGGCGTCATGTGCGCCGACTGCGTCGTCGTTCTCGCGGACGCGTGCGGCGCGTGCACGAAACCATCGGATGGCCGCGCCATCGAAGGCGTGGCGTGCGGACCCGTCGGATTGGCTGCGTGCGGTGGTGCTATGGCCGCGTTGCGAACTGCATGCGCCGAAGCGAAGTTGCCGGGACGCGGCGTGGCAACGACTTGCGGTCGACCGTGGTTTACCGAGAAACGTTGCGCGGGTGTGGTCTTGGCGAGATCGCGTTGCCGCAGTTGCAGCGGCGTGGGATCGAAATGGCGCTCTTTCGCCGCGGCAAGCTGCGCCGGGGTCGCGCGCGCGGTCACTCCGCCGCGGCCGCCGTTGTAGCTGACGCGGGTAACGGTGGCGTTGCGATAGTTGTTGACTACGGTCTTGTCCACGTACACGTTGCGGATGTTGGTCACGTTGATGTTGTTGACCGCGCGGTTGTAGTAGAAATCACGGCCGCGCCAGTGGCCGCCGACGTAGCCGACGCCGAAGTAGCCGTAGCCGTAGTTGATGCCGCCGTAGAATCCGACGCGCGGGCCCCAGTAACCCGGGTGCCAGCGATAGTAGCCGGCATCCCATCCCCACCAGCCCGGCGTCCATAGCACGCCGATTTGGGGCGGCAGCACCCAGGAGCCTGGCACCCAGTAGTAGCCGTAGGCGGGATCCCACGCCCAGTAGCCCGGCGTCCAGATGTAGCCCGGACCCGGTGCGATCGGCTGTTCGTAAACCGGCAACTGCGGTGGCGCGATGCCGACCGAAATGCCGATGCTGACGTAGGCGGCGGCGGGAAGCGGCGCGGCCAGCATCGGCGCGCCCAGCAGGCCGGCAAGCATTGCGCTTCTGAACAGGGTGGGGCGGATCATGGGCTTCTCCTGTGGCGAACCCATGCGCATGGTGTACCCGCCCGTCACAACGCTACATGACGGGGAGTACCCCCTGCGCCACGCGCTCAGCCACGGTTCAACCGCGAGCGTCAGCTTCGCCGCGGATACGGCGCTCCGTCCTTGTGCGTGTAAACGTCATCACGTGCGTCGATACGCATGTCGATGTCGGAATAGGTGCAGACATCGGCTTCGCTGCGGCTGCCCGCTTCGAGGCAGAGCGCGGGCTGGTTCGAACGATTGATCAATTGGTGGCCGTTGCCGTCGTTTTTGGGGAACGCCGCGCAATCGCCTGCGTGCAGGGTCGTCTCGCCGCTGTCGTCGATCAGGACGACTTCGCCCGACAGCACCCACACGAATTCGTCTTCGTCCGAATGCCAGTGCCGCTGGCTGGACCATGTGCCCGGCGGCAGCTCGAGCAGGTTCACGCCGAAGTCGCGCAATCCGCCCGCATCGCCCAGTGCGCGCCGAACGCGCAAGGCGCAAGGCTGGTCGAACGGGACAGGGTAGGACGCGCCCACGCGGCGGCGGACGGATTTGATATCGATCTTGGGCATGGCTAATTCGCTTTTTCCCGGTCCCGGTCCCCGGTCCCCGGTCCCGGGTCCCGGCTTTTCTTCTCCGCATCGCGCAATTCGCGCCGCAATATCTTGCCGACGTTGCTCTTGGGCAGCGAGTCGCGGAATTCGATGTACTTGGGCCGCTTGTAGCCGGTCAGTTCGTCGTGGCAATACTTCTTCAATGCTTCGACGGTGAGCCCCGGATCCTTCTTCACCACGAACAGTTTCACCACTTCGCCCGAGTGCTCGTCGGGCACGCCGATCGCCGCGACTTCCAGCACGCCGGGATGGTGCGCGACCACGTCCTCGATCTCGTTGGGATACACGTTGAAACCGGACACCAGGATCATGTCCTTCTTGCGGTCCACGATGTAGAGGAAACCGCGCTCGTCCATGCGCGCGATGTCGCCGGTGCGCAGCCAGCCTTCCGCATCCAGCACCTTGGCGGTTTCGTCGGGGCGGTTCCAGTAGCCCTTCATCACCTGTGGGCCGCGCACGCACAATTCGCCGGGCTGGCCGGGCGCTGCGGAATTGCCGCTGTCATCGATCAGTTTCACGTCTGTGGAAGGCAGGGGCAACCCGATCGCGCCGTTGTAGTCCTTCAGATCGGGCGGATTGATGCAGACGCCCGGAGAAGTTTCGGTCAGGCCGTAGGCTTCCAGCAAGGTGCAGCCGGTGACGCGCTTCCATTTCTCGGCCACCGCACGTTGCACGGCCATGCCGCCGCCGAGCGAGATTCGCAGATGCGAGAAGTCGAGCTGATCGAAACCCGGCGTGTTGAGCAGGCCGTTGAATAGCGTGTTGACGCCGGGCAGGATCGAGAACGGCACCGACTTCAGGGTCCTGACGAAGCCGCGCATGTCGCGCGGGTTGGTGATCAACACGCTGTTCGCGCCGAGCCGCATGAAGACCATGACGCACGCGGTCAGCGCGAAGATGTGGTACATGGGCAGCGCCGCGATTGCGACTTCCTTGCCGGCCTGCAGCGATCCGCCGATCCAGGCATGCACCTGCAGCATGTTCGCGACCATGTTGCCGTGCGTGAGCATCGCGCCCTTGGCAACGCCCGTCGTGCCGCCGGTGTACTGCAGGAAAGCGATATCGTCATGGCCGAGCATTACGCGTGGCGCGGCGCCACGCGCGCCGGCCTTCAGCGCATCGCGGAATGGAACGTGTCCGGGGAGGGACCAGCGCGGCACCATCTTCTTCACGTGCCGAACCGCGAAACTCATCAGCGGTCCTTTGGGAAAACCCAGCAGGTCTCCGATCGACGTCACCAGCACGTGTTCGACCGGGGTTTCGTGCAGCACGCTGGCCAATGTGGAGGCGAAGTTTTCCAGCACCACGATCGCTTTCGCGCCCGAATCGCGCAACTGGTGCTCCAGTTCGCGTGCGGTGTAAAGCGGATTGACGTTGACCACGGTGCAGCCGGCGCGCAAGGCGCCGAACAGCGCCACCGGATACTGCAGCAGGTTCGGCAGCATGATCGCGACGCGATCGCCTTTGCCCAGCTTCCATTTGTTCGCGAGAAATGCGGCGAAGTTGGCGCTGAGGCGGTCGAGGTCGGCGTAGTCCAGCGTGGCTCCGAAACTGGTGAACGCCGTGTTATTCGCGTAGCGCGTGCAAGCTTCCTCGAAAATCGAGACGACCGAAGCGTAGGCATTGACGTCGATTTCAGCCGGCACGCCCGGCGGGTACTGTGTCAGCCACGGACGTTCGCTGCTGTCGCCCATCGTGTCCCCCGCGCGTGGATCAGCGGTCATGCTCATTCGCGCGATTGGAGCACGCACGCGAAAAATGGCAAGCTGCATTGCAACGTGGCCTGGGACAGGCGGATGGTTCGCGCATTCACCAAACACTCGATCGTGGCGCTCGCCATGCTCGCATGCGTCGCCCTCGGCGCGTGCCATCGCGCGCCGGACGAGGAGCAGGTGCGCCAGGCGATCGCGTCAGCCGCGGCGGCTGCGCGCAACAATGATGCGGACGGCGTACTGGCAGTGGTCAGCGATGATTCATCGGCAATGAAGGTGAGCTGGATCGGCGCGGCCTCAAGCAGATGCTGGTCCTGCGCGCGTTCCGCAAAGACAGCACGGGCGTGCTGGTCGGGCCGGTTTCGATGGAACGGCAGGGCGAACGGCTGATCGCCCGCTTCACCTTGACGCTTGCCGGCGGCAAATCCGACAGCCTGCTGCCCGATCAGGCGGACGCGTTCGCGATGAGCACCGCGTGGCGAAAGGATTCGGGCACGTGGCGTTGTTACAACGCCACTTGGAAGCCGGTGCGCTGACCACAACTTGTCATTCCGCCCGCGCAGCGGCGATCCGGACAAATTCAGTCTGGAACGACTGAACAACCGAAGGTTGGCCCGAAGGGCAAAGTCCATGGACGGACTTTGTAATCTGCTCTTTTCCAAGAACGATGAAAGAGCAGATTCCGGGTTCGCCCCCAACAAACCGAAGGCGGCCCCGGAATGACGACGTTATAGCGCTATGGCGCCTTCGCGAGATCGCGCAGCACGTATTGCAGGATTCCGCCGTGCCGGTAGAACTCGCGTTCCTTCGGCGTCAGCAGCATCACGTGCACCTTGAAGGTTTTCTCGACGCCGTCGCCATCGCGAGCGACGACCTGCGCCGTGCGCGCGTTGCCGCCATCCAGTCCGGTGATCGAAAACTCTTCCTCGCCGGTCAAGCCGAGCGTCTGCGCGCTCTCGCCTTCCATGAACATCAGCGGCAGCACACCCATGCCGACGAGGTTGGAGCGATGGATGCGCTCGAAGCTTTCGGCGATCACGGCCTTCACGCCCAGCAGCAGCGTGCCCTTGGCTGCCCAGTCGCGCGATGAGCCGGTACCGTATTCCTTGCCGGCGATCACCACCAGCGGCGTGTTTTCCTGCTTGTACTTCATCGCCGCGTCGTAGATCGGCATTTGCTCGCCGTTGGGCACGTACAGCGTGTAACCGCCTTCGACGCCATCGAGCATCCGGTTCTTGATGCGAATGTTGGCGAAGGTGCCGCGCACCATCACGTCGTCGTTGCCGCGGCGCGAGCCATAGGAGTTGAAATCCTTCGGCTCCACGCCGCGTGCCATCAGATATTTGCCGGCCGGTGAATCCTTCTTTATCGAGCCGGCGGGCGAAATATGATCGGTGGTGATCGAATCTCCGAACAGCGCGAGACAGCGCGCGCCGGAAATGTCCGAAGTCGGCTGCGGCTCGCGCGTCATGCCTTCGAAGTAGGGCGGGTTCTTGATGTAAGTGGATCCTTCGTCCCAGGCGTACTGATCGCCTTCCGGCGCCTGCACGGTGTTCCAGCGCGCATCGCCCTTGAACACATCGGCGTAGCTCGACTTGAACATCTGCGCATCGACGGCTTTGGCGATCAGGTCGCTGATGTCCTTGTTGCTGGGCCAGATGTCCTTGAGATAGACGTCTTTACCGCTGGAATCCTTTCCGATCGGTTCCTTCGCAAGATCGATGTCGAGCGTTCCTGCCAGCGCATAAGCGACCACCAGCGGCGGCGAGGCCAGATAGTTCATCTTCACGTCGGGATGGATGCGGCCTTCGAAGTTGCGGTTGCCGGAAAGCACGGCGGCGGCGGCCAGATCACGGTCGTTGATGGCCTTGCTGATCGGCTCGGCCAGCGGACCGGAATTGCCGATGCAGGTGGTGCAGCCGTAGCCGACCAGGTAGAAGCCGAGCTTCTCCAGATCGTCCAGCAGATCAGCTTTCTTCAGGTAATCGGTGACGACCTGTGAACCGGGCGCCAGCGAGGTTTTCACCCACGGCTTGGCTTTCAATCCTTTTGCGACCGCATTGCGCGCCAAAAGTCCGGCACCCAGCATGACTGCCGGATTGGACGTGTTGGTGCACGAAGTGATCGCGGCGATCACCACTGCGCCATCCTTCAAGTCGAAACGCGCATTGCCGTATTCGATGGGCGGGTTTTCAGCCACGCTTTCGTCGCGGCCCACCGCCGTGCTACCGCCTTCGTTCAAGAAGCGCTCGACACCGCCGTTGCCGGTTTTGCGGTTCGCCGTCAGCGTCTTGACGTTCTCGCGGTAGTTGTTCCGCATTTCCGACAGCAACACGCGATCCTGCGGCCGCTTCGGCCCGGCCATCGACGGTTTGACCTCTGCCAGATCCAGCTCCAGCACCGCGCTGTAATCGGAATGTTTCTGGCCGGGCTCGTGCCACATGCCCTGGTGTTTGGCATAGGCTTCGATCAATGCGATCTGCTCGTCGCTGCGACCCGTGAGTTTCAGGTAATCCAGCACTTCCTTGTCGATCGGGAAAATGCCGCAGGTCGCGCCGTATTCGGGCGCCATGTTGCCGATGGTGGCGCGATCGGCCAGCGGCAAGTGCTGCAAACCGTCGCCGAAGAACTCCACGAACTTGCCGACCACGCCGAGCTTGCGCAGCATCTGCGTCACCGTGAGCACGAGATCGGTAGCGGTCGCGCCTTCGGGCAACTTGCCGGAAAGCTTGAAACCGACCACTTGCGGAATCAGCATCGACGAAGGCTGGCCCAGCATCGCGGCTTCCGCTTCGATGCCGCCCACGCCCCAGCCCAGCACGCCCAGACCGTTAACCATCGTGGTATGCGAATCGGTGCCGAGCACGGTGTCCGGATACGCCCACAGTTCGCCGTCGCGTTGCGCGGCCATTACCACCCGCGCGAGATATTCCAGGTTCACCTGGTGCACGATGCCGGTGCGCGGCGGCACCACCGCGAAATTGTCCAGCGCCTTCTGGCCCCAGCGCAGGAAGGCATAGCGTTCGCGATTGCGTTCGAATTCGATGCGCGCGTTTTCTTCCAGCGCGTCGGCTTCGCCATAGACGTCTACTTGCACGGAATGATCGATCACCAGTTCGGCGGGCGAGAGCGGGTTGATCTTTTTCGGGTCGCCGCCCAGGCGCACCATCGCATCGCGCATCGCGGCGAGATCGACTACGCAAGGCACGCCCGTGAAATCCTGCAGGACCACGCGCGCGGGCAGAAACGAAATTTCGGTATCCGACTCGGCCTTGGGATCCCACTTCGCGACGGCTTCGATCTGCTTCGCGGTGACTTCAGAGCCGTCTTCATGCCGCAGCAGGTTTTCCAGCAGCACCTTGATCGAATAGGGCAGTCGCGCCAAATCGAATTGCTTGCCGAGTTTGGCGAGGCTTGCGATGCGGTAATCCTTGCCGTTGACGTTTAGGGTGTCGCGAACGCCGAAGGTGTCTTTCACGCGGTTTTCTCCTGGTGCAACCGCGCGAACGCGGCGTGGTCAGCCGCCGATTATCGCGCAAACGGGTAGCCTTCGCGACGCAAATGCTTGCAAGCTGCCTGTGATCGGCTTCAACTCTGCGGGATGGCATTCGCGCGAGCGAATCGCTACATTGAATGCCCATGTCTGCCCTCGCGCCTTTCTTCCGCCGCCGCTACGAGCGATGGAAGATCGAAAGCCTCACCGAGAGCGATTTCCGCCCCAGCGTCTCCATTCTGAAACTGTCCTTCGTCGCGGTGTTCATCGGCGCGGCGGCGGCGGTTGTGGCGTGGCTGTTGTATCGCGCGATCGGCTTGGTGACGCACATCGCCTTCGCCGGACGGTGGTCGTTCGCGTTCGCGTCGCCCGCGTCGCTGCACCCGCCGTGGTGGGCGATTCTTGCGGCGCCGATCGTCGGGGCATTGATCATCGGTTTGATGGCGCGCTACGGCACCGACCGCATCCGTGGTCACGGCATCCCCGAAGCGCTGGAAGCGATCCTGTTCCGCCAGAGCAAGATGATGGCGAAGGTGGCGATCCTGAAACCGATCTCGGCCGCCATCGCCATCGGCACCGGTGGCCCGTTCGGCGCGGAAGGTCCGATCATCATGACCGGCGGCGCGGTCGGCTCGCTGATCGGGCAGGCGTTCTATCTCACCTCGATGGAACGCCGCGTATTGCTGGTTGCGGGCGCCTGCGCCGGCATGGCGGCGACCTTCGCCACGCCGATCGCCGCAACGCTGGTCGCGGTGGAACTCTTGTTGTTCGAGTGGCGCCCACGCAGCACGATTCCCGTTGCGATCGCATGTTTCGTCGCCGATGCATTGCGGCCGTATCTGATCGGCCCCGGCCCCTTGTTTCCGCTGCACGTGCAGTTCCACATTCATCCGCTGATCCTGGCGCTCGCGCTGGTGTGCGGCGTCTTCGCCGGCGTATTCGCCACGCTGATCACTTCGGCCGTTTATTTCGTCGAGGACAGTTTCCATAAGCTGCCGATCCATTGGATGTGGTGGCCCGCGCTTGGCGCGATCGCGGTCGTGATCGGAGGCCTGATCGAACCGCAGGCGCTCGGCGTGGGCTACGACGTGATCGACCAGTTGCTGACCGGCAAACTGGTCGGACTCGCAATCCTGGTCTTCATGGTCGTGAAGTCGTTGATGTGGATTCTCTATCTCGGCTCGGGCACATCGGGCGGCGTGCTGGCGCCGTTGCTGGCGCTGGGCGCAGGATTGGGCGGCCTGGAAGCGATGATCTTTCCCGGCAACGATCCGCTGCTGTGGCCGCTGCTGGGCATGTGCGCGATTCTGGCCGGCATGATGCGCATGCCGTTCACCGCGATCCTGTTCGCGCTGGAACTGACGCGCAACGCCAGTGCCTTGCCCGCGTTGCTGGTCGCCTGCATCGCGGCGTATTGCGTCAGCGTGTTCCTGATGAAGCGTTCGATCCTCACCGAAAAGGTTGCGCGGCGTGGCTTCCAGATTTTCCGCGAATATTCGGTCAACCGGCTGGAACTGACCCCGGTGAAAGAGGTGATGACGACGGCTGCGCAGATCATGACGATTCCGGGCAGCACCAGCTTGCGCGAAACCGCCGAGCGCTATTTCGGCGTCGACCAGAAATATCGCGCCTATCCGGTGCTGGACGAGGGCGGCGCGCTGATCAACGTGATCACGCGCCAGGATCTGCTGCGCCTGCGCGAGGAGGATCCTTCCGGCGAAAAGACGCTGGCGGAAGTGATGCACAAGGAGCCGGTGGTGGCATTTCCGGATGAAAGCTGCCAGAGCGTGGCGATCCGCGCGGCGGTGGAGAAACTGGAGCGCATCCCGGTGGTGGACACGCACACGCGCGCGCTGCTCGGCATCGTCACGCGTTACGATCTGCTGAAGCCGTACACGCACTACCACCACGAAGAGAAGGTGCGCGAGCGGATCTTTCGCAGCAGTATCTGACTAGATGCCGTTCAGCGTGCAGCGCGTCAGCATGCCGCGCGCCAGCATCGCCTCGCGGCGCGGCCGCAGCAGCAAGTGCCAGCGGCGGCCGCCGAGCTGGCGCCACAGTACCGCCGCGCGTACTGCGGCCAACAGCAATGCGCGGATACGCTGCACCTGTACCGGCTGGTGCAGGTACAGCGGGTTGCCGACGACCATCACGCGCGGCCGCAAGCCGGAAAGATTTTCCGAATAGAGATCGGCTGCGCGCGCGACCACGTTCGGGTGGGTGGGGCCGAAATGCAGCAGTTGCCGCTGCATGCCTTGCAGGCCCTGCTGCAGCGAGTCCGCCACGGCGGGATGCCGGCGCAGCGAGCGCTCCAGCCGCAGGATCGCGAACACGATCCGCAGCAGTGCCGGATCGCGCCCGTGTCCGTCGATCTGAGCCACCATGGCGCGCAGTCCGTCGGAGACGTTGGCGACACCGCCATACACGTCGGCCACGCTCTGGCTTTCCAGCTTGAACACACTGGACATGCAAGTCTCGAATGCGGTGCTGTCGCAATCGCCCTCCGTTGCCAGCGAGCGCACCAGCGACACCGCCTGGAACAGACCGCCGAGAGCGATCACGCGCGCCTCGTTCATGACGTCCAACCGTCCGTGGGCGCGTCGGTGGAGACGATAACGCCCCCGCCCAGACATTCATTGCCGGCATAGAACACCACCGACTGGCCCGGAGCCACGGCGCGCTGCATGGAATCGAAACAGACGTTTATACCTTTATCCGCCTGTACTACTTCGCAGGCCTGTGGTGCTTGGCGGTAGCGCGTCATGGCTTCGCAACGCAGGGGCAATGCCGGTGGGGTGCCCGAAATCCAATGCATATTGTCGGCAAACAAGGCGCTGGACATCAGCCATCGATTCTGCGCACCTTGCGCCACGTACACGATGTTCTTTTCGACATCTTTGCCGGCCACATACCACGGCTCGCCTGCTCTGCCCGCGCGGCCGCCGATGCGCAATCCCGTGCGCTGGCCGGGCGTGTAAAACATCGCGCCGTGGTGCTCCCCCAGCACTTCTCCTTCCGGCGTGCGCAGCTCGCCGGGTTGCGCGGGCAGGTATCTGGAAAGAAATGCGCGAAAATCGCGCTCACCGATGAAGCAGATGCCGGTGGAGTCCTTCTTGTCGTGAACGACGAAACCCGCCTCGCGCGCCAGCGCGCGCACCTGGGGCTTGCGCAGCTCGCCCAGCGGAAACTGCGCAGCACCGAGTTGCTCCTGATCCAGCGCATGCAGGAAGTAGGTCTGATCCTTGTCCGTATCGAGGGCACGCAGCAATTTGTATCGGCCGTGTTCATGCGCCACCCGCGCATAGTGTCCGGTCGCGATCATCGAAGCACCAAGTTCGCGCGCGGCATCGAGGAAGGTACGGAACTTGATTTCGCGATTGCACAGCACGTCCGGGTTCGGTGTGCGGCCGGCGCGGTACTCGGAGAGGAAATGCGCGAACACGCGCTCGCGGTACTCGGCAGCGAAGTTGCGCGCATGGAACGGAATGCCCAACTTCGCGCACACCGCGAGCGCATCCTTGCGGTCCTCGTCCGCGCGGCAGGCCGAATCGGGTTCATCGTCTTCCCAGTTCTGCATGAACATGCCGGCGATGTCATCGCCGGCGCGTTTCAGCAGCAACGCGGCGGCCGCGGAATCCACGCCGCCGGAAAGGCCCACGAGCACGTGCACGTCAACGCTCTCCGTGCAAAACGGTCCCCCCCACCAGCGACAGCGGCCAGCGCGCGCCGGCCAGCCAGTCGTCCAGCGTCGTAAGGACCAGCGGACTGCGCAGACGCTCGCCGAGTTCCACAATTTCGCCGTACTCCAGCCAGTGCGCTTTCAATACACCGTGGTCGAGCGGAAGCTCGGCATGGTGACGCAACGGCTTCGCGGCAAAGGCGAAGCGCACGATCTGCGCATCGTGCTCGGGGCTCAGGTACTGGCGCGCGCCGATGAAGTCCTGCGGCTCGACTTCCCAGCCGGTTTCCTCGAGCGTCTCGCGGCACGCGGCTTGCAGCAGGCTTTCACCAGGTTCGAGGTGTCCGGCGGGCTGATTGAACAGCACCTGTCCACGCACGTCTTCTTCGACCATCAGGAAGCGGCCGTGCTGGTGTACCACACACGCGACGGTGACGTGCGGACGCCAGATCGTTTCGTTGGCGGTGTCAAGGCTGGAGGGAGACATCGGATGACGGCAGTTGAAAGCATGTCATTGTGCCATCACACAGCGGATGCAGTTCACCTCGCGCGTCCTTCAGGTTTTGC
The DNA here is from genome assembly GCA_036759545.1 of Rhodanobacteraceae bacterium. Taxonomy (GTDB): domain Bacteria; phylum Pseudomonadota; class Gammaproteobacteria; order Xanthomonadales; family Rhodanobacteraceae; genus 66-474. The sequence goes on along the minus strand of DAIOUL010000031.1, from coordinate 10,144 downwards.
GATCATCCTTGATCGCGAAGATCAAAGAGCGGCCGTCCGTGGCCGCACTTTCAACAAAAGCGCGGCGTATACTGCGGCCGAGGACGAACTTCGTTGAAAAATGGCCCCAACCAAGAGACGCGATCCCGAAAACGAACCCGAACATGGCGTGGCGGTGGAAACGGCCAAGCCGGAAACCGCGCGTCCGCCGCTTTTTCAAGTCGTGCTGCTCAATGACGATTACACGCCGATGGAATTCGTGGTGGCGGTGCTGGAAACCTTCTTCAACATGAACCGCGAGAAAGCGACCCAGATCATGTTGCACGTGCACACCCGCGGCCGCGGCGTGTGCGGTGTGTTCACGCGCGAAGTGGCAGAAAGCAAGGTGACCCAGGTGAACGAGTTTTCGCGCGCCCATCAGCATCCGTTGTTGTGCACCATGGAAAAGTTGTAGCCGGTCCCCATATCTGGCTCAGGCGGCATTGGCCGCAAAACCGTTCCAACGAGAGACCAAGATGTTCAGTAAAGATCTCGAGTTCACCATCGGCCAGTGCTACAAGGAAGCGCGCGAGCAGCGTCATGAATTCATGACGGTGGAACACCTGCTGCTGGCTCTGCTCGAAAACCCGACCGCCGCCGCGGTGCTGCGCGGCTGCGGCGCCGACGTGGACAAGCTCGGCAAGGACCTGCGTTCCATCATTGCCGAAACCGTGCCGGTGCTGCCCACGGGCGACGAGCGCGATACTCAGCCGACGCTCGGCTTCCAGCGCGTGCTGCAACGCGCCGTCTATCACGTGCAGTCTTCGGGGCGAAAGGAAGTCACCGGCGCCAACGTGCTGGTGGCGATCTTCGGCGAGAAGGATTCGCACGCGGTGTTCTTCCTGCACCAGCAGGAGGTGACGCGACTGGACGTGGTCAATTACGTCTCGCACGGCATCGCCAAGATCGGGCACGAATCCGACGCCGCGCCGGCCGCGGCCGAAAAGGAGGAAGAGGGCGGCGACAGCAAGGGCAATGCGCTCACCGAGTACGCCAACAACCTCAACGAGCTGGCCAGGCAGGGCAAGATCGATCCGCTGATCGGACGCACCGAGGAAATCGAGCGCACGATCCAGGTGCTGTGCCGCCGCCGCAAGAACAATCCGCTCTACGTCGGCGAAGCCGGCGTGGGCAAGACCGCGCTCGCTGAAGGTCTGGCCAAGCGCATCGTCGAGGGCGACGTGCCGGCGGTGCTGGAAGACTGCACCGTATGGGCGCTGGATCTCGGCGCGCTGGTGGCGGGCACCAAGTACCGTGGCGATTTCGAAAAGCGCCTGAAGGCCGTGATCGCGCAGTTGAAGAAAGATCCGCACGCGATCCTCTTCATCGACGAGATCCACACCATCATCGGCGCGGGTTCCGCCTCGGGCGGCACGATGGATGCGAGCAACCTGATCAAGCCGATGCTGGCTTCGGGCGAGCTGCGCTGCATCGGTTCGACCACCTTCCAGGAATTCCGCGGCGTGTTCGAGAAGGACCGCGCCCTGGCGCGGCGCTTCCAGAAGATCGATATCGTCGAACCGTCGGTGGCCGACAGCGTGGCGATCCTGGAAGGCCTGAAGTCTCGCTTCGAGGATCACCACAAGGTCGCGTACACCGATGCGGCCTTGAAGGCGGCGGTTGATCTGTCGGTGAAACACATTCCCGATCGCCTGCTGCCGGACAAGGCCATCGACGTGATCGACGAGGCCGGTGCGCGCCAGCGGCTGCTGCCGGAAGAAGAGCGCAAGACGACAGTGGACGTCGGCGAAATCGAGTTCATCGTCGCGCGCATGGCGCGCATCCCGCAGAAGCAAGTGTCGGCTTCCGACCGCGACGTGCTGAAGAACATCGATCGCAATCTCAAGATGGTGATCTTCGGCCAGGATCAGGCGATCGACATGCTTTCCAGCGCGATCAAGATGGCGCGCTCGGGTCTGGGCGATCCGGCCAAGCCGATCGGCTGCTTCCTGTTCGCAGGCCCCACCGGCGTCGGCAAGACCGAAGTCACGCGCCAACTGGCGATGCAACTCGGGATCGAGCTGATCCGCTTCGACATGTCCGAATACATGGAGCCGCATTCGGTCTCGCGCCTGATCGGCGCGCCTCCGGGTTATGTCGGTTTCGATCAGGGCGGTTTGTTGACCGATGCGGTGGTGAAACATCCGCACTGTGTGCTGCTGCTGGACGAAATCGAAAAGGCGCACCCGGACGTGTTCAACGTGCTGTTGCAGGTGATGGACCACGGGGCGCTGACCGACACCAACGGCCGCGAGGCGAACTTCAAGAACGCGATCCTGGTGATGACCACCAACGCGGGCGCGCAGGCCGCGGCGCGGCGCACGATCGGTTTCGTCGAACAGAACCACGCGACCGACGCGATGGAGACCATCCGGCGCGCGTTCACGCCGGAATTCCGCAACCGGCTGGATGCGATCGTGGAATTCAAGGCGCTGGACTTCGAGCATATCCTGCGCGTGGTCGACAAGTTCCTGATCGAACTGGAGACGCAATTGCAGGAGAAGCACGTTTCGCTCAATGTCGATGCCGACGCGCGACGCTGGCTGGCCGAGCACGGCTTCGACCCGCAGATGGGCGCGCGGCCGATGGCGCGTGTCATCCAGGAGAAAGTGAAGCGTGCATTGGCCGACGAACTGCTGTTCGGCAAACTCGCCGAAGGCGGCAAGGTGAATCTGAGCGTCAAGGACGGCGAGTTGCAGGTCGACACCGAAGCGGCTACGAGGCTGCCGGCAGTCGTCGAATAGCCACGCAGTGCAAAGTGCCGAATGAAAAACGGCGGCCTGTGGCCGCCGTTTTTCGTTGCGGCGTTCAGCCGCTCAGCGGCTGCGAAAAGTGATGCGGCCTTTGGACAGATCGTAAGGCGTCAGCTCCACCTTGACCTTGTCGCCAGTGATGATGCGGATGTAGTGCTTGCGCATGCGGCCGGAGATGTGCGCGGTGACGACGTGGCCGTTTTCCAGTTGCACGCGGAACATGGTGTTGGGCAGCGTCTCCAGCACCGTGCCTTCCATTTCGATGACGTCGTCTTTGGCCATATTCCCGGCAGGATGAAGATGCGCCGCCGCGGCGCACAAGCGCGGCATTGTGCCACGCCGGGCGCTTGCGCGAAAGCGCCGATCACCCGAAATGGCGATCGAGCTGGCGGCGGATTTCCTCCTCGATCGCGCCTTTGAGCACGCCGTACATCAGGCCGAGCCGGGCGCGCACGCGCACTTCGTTTTCTTCCACGCGGATCTCGCCATCCACGCCGCCGCGCCGGATCAGGAAGCGGTTGCCTTCCCAAGTTCCATGCAGCGAGAACCGTTTCGACAACTCCTCCACGATCTCTTCCACCATGGAACGGGCGCGCGCGCAGCCCAACTGATGCCTGCGGGTAATGTCGATGTTAGCCATGCGGGCGCCGATCGCGGGGATTCGCCATGCTACAGTGCGCGCTCGCCCGTTCGCCAATCGCATGCGCATCGCCTTCGTACATTCCTCGCGCGAGACGTTCCGCAGCCCGGACGCTCGCGTGCGCATCGGCAGCGGTTCCGAAAACGATCTGGTACTGGCGGGCAACGGCGTGGCCGCGCGCCATGCCGCGATCGTCGAGGACCGCCGCGGCCTGGTGCTGGAAGTGCTGCCGGGCGCGCCGCACGTGTACGTCAATGCACGTCCGGTACGCGAGCGCGCGCTGCTGCGGCTCGGCGACCACCTGAATGTGGGCGGCAACAAGCTGTTGTTGTTGCCGGACGATCAGACGAAAGACGATGTATCGGCTTTATCGGACCCGGCGGACGGTGTTCCACGTTCCGGGTTTGCCGCGCTGCGAGCAGTGGCCGGCGCGCTTTCCGGCAGGCTGCTGCCGATCGAAACCACGTTGATCCTGGGTGGGCGCGGTTCGGTATTGCAGGGCATGACCGGCGGATGCTCGCTGCAGATTCGCGGCGAGGAGCTGCTGCTGGATGCGGAAGAATCCGGCGTTCTCGTCAATGGTTTGCCCCGCAGGCGGGCCAAGCTCGCCTGCGGCGATCAGCTGACCCTGGGCGAGCATCGGTTCGTGGTCGAAGCGCCGGGTCTGCAGGGGGAAATCGCGACGGCGCGACACGCGCCATTCGAACCGCCGCCGGCTCCGCAGCCGGAAGCCCGCGCCTCACGCGCCGAGTACGGCTGGCTGCTGGGCACCGCCGCGCTGCTCGCGGCGATCATCGCTCTGCTGCTCTGGTGGAGGCATTGAATGACGAGAGGCTGGAACTTCAGCGCCGGTCCCGCGGCGCTGCCGGACGAAGTATTGCGGCGCGCACAGCAAGAACTGCTGGAATGGGATAGTGCTCGCGCGTCAATCATGGAAGTCAGTCACCGCGGCAAGGCGTTCGAATCGATGGCGAGCCAGGCAGAACGCGACTTGCGCGAATTGCTAGGTGTTCCCGAAAACTACAAGGTGTTGTTCCTGCAAGGCGGGGCCACCCAGCATTTCGCGCAGATCCCGATGAACTTCTGCGCAGACGGGCAACGCGCGGATTACATCGTCACCGGGCACTGGGGCGAGAAGGCGGTGAAGGAAGCCGCGCCGTATTCGAAGCCACATATCGTTGCCAGTTCCTCAGATTCGAATTTCACTGCGATTCCGCCGCGCGCCTCATGGGATCTCGATTCCGAAGCCGCGTACGTGCACTACACGCCCAATGAAACCATCCACGGCGTGGAGTTTCATGAGATTCCCGATGTCGGCGGCGTGCCGCTGATCGCCGACATGTCATCTGACATCCTGTCGCGGCCGGTGGATGTTTCGCGCTTCGGCGTGATCTACGCCGGCGCGCAGAAGAACATCGGGCCATCGGGTCTCGTGGTCGTGATCGTTCGTGACGACCTGTTGCAACGTAATCCACGTCCTTTGCCGAAGATCTTCCACTACGCCGAACACGCCGCGGCGAATTCAATGCTCAACACCCCGAACACCTGGGGCTGGTATCTCGCCGGGCTCACCTTCCAGTGGCTGAAGGAGCAGGGGGGCCTGAAGGCGATGGAGCAGCGCAACCGCGGCAAGGCCGAGCTGTTGTATCAGGCCATCGATGATTCGAACGGCTATTACGGCAATCCTGTCGATCCCGCCGCGCGCTCGCGCATGAACGTGCCGTTCACGCTGCACGACCCGGCGCTCGACGCAGTGTTCCTGAAGGAATCCGAAGCCGCGGGCTTGCTGGCGCTGAAAGGCCACCGTGCGGTTGGCGGCATGCGCGCTTCGCTCTACAACGCGCTGCCGATTGAAGGCGTGCAGGCGCTGGTCGAATTCATGCGCGATTTTGCTCGGCGGCATTGATCGTGAGGGCGCGCATGTTCACCATCCTCACGCTCAACAACATCGCCGCCAGCGGTTTGGCGCGTTTGCCGGAAGAACACTATCGCTGCGGCAACGACATCGCCGAGCCCGATGCGATCCTGCTGCGCAGCGCCGATCTGCACGCGCGGCCGGTTCCACCGGGCGTGCTGGCGATCGCGCGCGCGGGCGCGGGCACCAACAACATTCCTGTTGCGGAAATGTCGAAGCGCGGCGTGCCGGTGTTCAACGCGCCCGGCGCCAACGCCAACGCGGTGAAGGAACTGGTGATCGCCGGCATGTTGCTGGCCGCGCGCAATCTGCCGGACGCGCTGGCGTTTGCGTCGGCCATCGCGGCCGAAGCCGATGCGCACGCAAAAATGGAAGCGGAGAAGAAACGCTTCGCGGGTTCGGAATTGACCGGCAAGACACTGGGCGTGGTGGGGCTCGGTGCCATCGGCGTGCGCGTGGCGAATGCGGCCTTCGGCTTGGGGATGCGCGTGATCGGTTTCGATCCGCACATGACGGTGGAAGGCGCGTGGCAGTTGTCTTCCAGCGTGCAGCGCGCGAATTCGCTGGAAGAACTGTATGGCGCGTCCGATTACGTCACGATCCACGTGCCGCTCACCGACGGCACCCGTGGCTTGTTCGGCGCGAAAGCGGTCGCGGCCGCGAAAGCGCGATTGGTGCTGCTGAACTTCGCACGCGAGGGCGTGATCGACGCTGCGGCGGTGCGCAAGGGATTGGACGAAGGCAAGCTCGGCCGTTACGTCAGCGATTTTCCGGTGGCGGAATTCGCAGATCACCCGCGCGCGATCGCGTTGCCGCACTTGGGCGCGTCCACCGCCGAAGCCGAAGAAAACTGCGCGGTGATGGTCGCTGATCAATTACGCGAATTTCTCGAGAATGGCAACGTGCAGCACTCGGTGAATTTTCCCAACACGCGTATGGCGCGCGCGGGCGCGGCGCGCCTGTGCATCGCCAACGCCAATCGGCCTAACATGATCGGCCAGCTCTCGCACGTGCTGGGCCAAGCGGGCTTGAACATCGCGCAGATGCACAACGCCTCGCGCGGCGATCTGGCCTACAACCTGATCGACGTGGACGCAGCAGTGCCGGGTTCTCTGGTGCAGGCGATTACTGCCATCGACGGCATTCTGTCGGTACGCGTGATCGGCGCTTGATGCGGCGATGAGCACCGGATTCGACGCGACGCGATTGGTCAACACGGCGACGAGTGCTTTGCGCGCTTACGATCCCGGTCACGATCTGCCGGTCTTGCGCAAACGCTTCGGCGCGCAGATCGCGGAACTCGGTTCAAACGAGAATCCGCTGGGTCCGAGCCCGCGTGCACTGGAAGCGATGCGCGGCGCATTGGATGAGAGCTTTCGCTATCCCGATCCACGCGGGCTGGCATTGAAATTCGCCCTGGCTGAGCATCTGCGCGTCAATGTCGATCAAATCGCGCTGGGCAACGGCTCGCACGAACTTCTGATGCTGCTGGCGCAGTGCTTTGCCGATTCTTCGCATTCGGTCGTGTATTCGCAGTTCGGCTTCGCGGTGTTTCCGATCGCCACTGCCGCGACTGGTGCACAGCACATTCGCGTGCCGGCGCTGGCGGCCGATCACGCTGCTGCGCCTTGTGGGCATGATCTGCAAGCGATGGCGAACGCGATTCGCCCCGACACGCGCATCGTATACCTGGCCAATCCCAACAATCCGACCGGCACCTGGTTCGATGATGCCGCGCTGTCGGAGTTTCTTGCACGCGTTCCGCGCGACGCGCTGGTGGTGGTGGACGAGGCCTATCACGAATATGTGGACACGCCGGGGCTGAGCACCGCGTTGAACTTTGCTGGGCAATACCCGAACCTACTTGTCACGCGCACGTTTTCCAAGGCCTACGGACTGGCCGGGTTGCGTGTCGGCTATCTGGTCGCGCATCCCAGCGTGATCGCGATGATCGAGCGCCTGCGCGAATCGTTCAACGTCAACAACGTCGCATTGGCCGGCGCCGCCGCCGCGTTGGCCGACCACGAGCATCTGCAACGCTCGCGCGAATTCAACAATGGCGAACGCGAATGGCTGCGCAATGAATTGCAATTGCGCGGCTACCGCTGCCTGCCGTCGCAAACCAATTTTCTGATGATCGACCTGGGCTGCGATGCTTCGGCGCTTGAAAAGCATCTGTTCGAGCGTGGCGTGATCGTGCGGCCGATGGGTGGTTACGGCTTGCCGCACACCTTGCGGATCAGCGTCGGCAGTCGCGCCGAGAACCAACGTTTGCTGCAAGCGCTGCCGTGACCGCGCGACTGGACTGGATCAGCTCGCCCGCGAACGCGCTGCGCGGCGAAATCACGGTCCCAGGTGACAAATCTATTTCCCATCGCGCATTGATGTTAGGCGCTATCGCGAAGGGCACGACGCACGTCAGCGGCTTTCTGGGAAGCGCCGACACGCACGCGACCGAAAACATCCTGCGCGCGTTGGGGGTGCGCATCGATGCGCCGGAAGCGAACGAGCGCATCGTGCATGGAGCCGACCTGCACGGCCTGCACGCGCCGGACGGAGAACTCGATTGCGGCAATTCCGGCACCGCGATGCGTCTGCTGGCCGGGCTGCTGGCCGGGCAGTCTTTCGATGCCGTGCTGATCGGCGATGCTTCGCTCTCACGCCGGCCGATGCGCCGCGTGATCGAACCGTTGGGCGCGATGGGCGCGCGCATCGATGCGGATGACGGCGAGCGGCCGCCGCTGCGCATTCGCGGCGGGCAGGCGCTGCGCGGGATCGATTACCGCTCGCCGATCGCCAGCGCCCAAGTGAAATCCGCAATTCTTCTGGCCGGCTTGTACGCGCAAGGCCAGACATTCGTGCAAGAACCGCAGCCGACGCGTGACTACACCGAACGCATGCTGGCCGCGTTCGGCGCAGCCATCGAGTTCGAGCCGGGCAAGGCGAGGTTGACAGGCGGACAGGAATTGCGGGCGACAGACGTAATCGTTCCCGCGGATTTTTCCTCCGCCGCTTTTTTCATCGTTGCTGCAACGCTGGTTCCCGGCAGCGAATTGCGATTGACGAACGTCGGCTTGAACCCGCGCCGCATCGGCTTGCTGCATGTGCTGCGCGCGATGGGCGCGAATATCACCGAACAAAATTCACATGAGTCCGGCGGAGAGCGCATCGCCGACTTGATCGTGCATCACGCGCCGCTGCGCGGCATCAAAGTGCCGATCCAGCACGTCGCCGACATGATCGACGAATTCCCCATCCTGTTCGTTGCAGCGGCATGCGCGAAGGGAATCACGACGATTCGTGGCGCGGCCGAACTGCGGGTCAAGGAGTCTGACCGCATCGCGGTAATGACAAAGGGCTTGCGTGCGCTGGGCATCGGAGTTCAGGAGACGCCGGACGGCGCAGTCATCGAAGGCGGGGTGTTGCAAGGCAGGGAAGTCGATGCGCAGGGCGATCACCGCTGCGCGATGGCCTTCGCGGTGACCGGCGCGGTTGCGCGCGCACCCGTGCGCATCCGCGATTGCGCCAATGTCGCCACTTCTTTTCCTGCATTCGGTGAGACCGCCCGCGCCTGCGGCTTGAGCATCGCGCTGGCGTGAGCATCGCCGCGGGGCGCGGTTAGAATGCCGGGCCGACTCGGTCACATAGCTTGAAAGAACCTGCGAAATCGCTCCCAACCTCTTGCGGAACTTGCAATGTCATCCGCCGCCCCCATCCTGACCATCGACGGCCCGTCCGGCTCCGGCAAGGGCACTATCGCCCGCGCGGTGGCCGACAAGCTGGGCTGGCATCTGCTGGATTCCGGCGCGTTGTATCGCGCGGTGGGTTACGCGGCGGGCATGGCCGGACTGGATTTGTCGGATGCCGAAGCGGTCACTCGCTGCGCGCAAACCATGAAGATTCGCTTCCGCGATCCCAAGGACGGTGGCGAAACCCGGGCGATCGTCAACGGCCACGATGCCACCGACGAGCTGCGCACCGAAACCGCCGGTGCGGCGGCATCCGCGATCGCGGCGATTCCCTCGGTACGGCAGGCGCTGGTCGATTTGCAGTTGTCGTTCCGCAGGCCACCCGGCCTGGTGGCCGACGGACGCGATATGGGCACGGTGATTTTCCCGGACGCACCTTACAAGGTGTTTCTCACCGCTTCCGCCAGTGAGCGAGCGAAAAGACGCTATAAACAGTTGAAGGAAAAGGGGCTGGACGTTACACTAGCCAGCCTTTTGCACGAGATCGAGGCGCGCGACGCACGTGATGCGTCACGTGCCGTTGCGCCGTTGAAGCCCGCCGCGGATGCGGTCGTGGTGGACACGACGGGAATATCGATCGAGCAGGTCGTCGCGAAGGTGCTCGATCTCTTGCAGAAGTAGTTTCGTAAACCAACGTCCCACAAACGTGGGTCCACACCAATGGCGCGCAAGCGCCCCCAACCGGCGGACCGCCGCTTCAGAGAAAACTGCATGAACTTCGAAGTCGACGCGGTCCATTCCTCCACTGGAAATCCCATGAACGAAAGTTTTGCCGAGCTGTTTGAACAGAGCCAGTCGCTCAATAAATTGAAACCCGGATCGATCGTATCCGGCATTGTCGTGGACATCCGTTCCGACGTCGTAGTGATCAACGCGGGTCTGAAATCGGAGGGCATCGTGCCGATCGAGCAGTTCCGCGACGACGACGGCACGCTGGAGATCCACATCGGCGACGAGGTGAAGGTCGCGCTGGATGCGATCGAGGACGGCTTCGGCGAAACCAAGCTCTCGCGTGAGAAGGCCAAGCGCGCGCTGGTGTGGGACGTGCTGGAAAACGCGTTCGAGAAGA
>DAIOUL010000030.1:0-27986 GCA_036759545.1 Rhodanobacteraceae bacterium | reverse complement strand
CCGGCTGCTGCGCCTGCGGCGGCAACTGGTTGCGCACCGAACTGACCTGCGTCTGGATTTCCGTCAGCGCCTTGTTGGCGTCGTAGTTCAGCCGCAGCGTGGCGACGATGGTGGAAACGCCGCTGGTGCTGGACGAAGTCAGGTAATCGATGCCCTGCGCCTGCGCGATCGCCTGCTCCAGCGGCTGGGTGATGAAGCCCGCTACCGTCTGCGCGTCGGCGCCGTAGTAGGCGGTCGTGATCGTCACCGTGGCGTTCTCGGTTTTCGGATATTGCCGCACGGTCAGGCTGGTGACCGCGCGCAGACCGAGCACCAGGATCAGCAGGCTGACCACGATGGCGATCACGGGTTTCTTGATGAAAAGGTCTGTAAATTTCATACGGGGAAAAGAGCCCTATTGCTTCGGCTTCGAATGCGCCACGCATCTCCACAAGCCCCATTCGACCCGCTGCCCGGCTCGGCGCCCCCTTGACTCAAGGGGGCTGAAAAGCCGGGCACTGCGGGTCGTCACGGAGATCAGTCTTCCTGCGGCGTCGGATTCGGGTTGTCGGACGGCTTGAACTTGTTGTCCACCTTGATCGGCGCGCCGTTCTTCAGCTTCAACTGTCCGCTGGTCACGACCTGCGTGCCTTCCTGGATGCCGCTCAGGATTGCAACCTGGTCGCCGCGGGTCTGGCCGGTGGTGACGAAGGTCTGGCGCACCACCAACGTATCCGGCGGCGGCGTGTTCTTGTCCTGCTTCTTGCCGTCGTCCTTGGATGCGCCCGCGTCGGTACTGTTACCGTTCTTGGCCGCTTCCTCGGCCTGCACCTTCTCGAACTCGCGCTCGGTCATCACCACGTACACCGTTTCTCCGTACGGGTTGTAGACGATCGCGGTCTGCGGCAGGGTGAGATAACGCGTCTGTCCGCCCACATCGACGCTGACGTTGGCGAACATGCCAGGCGTCAGCGTTCCGTCCTTGTTGGGCACGGTGGCTTCCACCAGCACGTTGCGGGTGTCGTTGTCGACCTTCGGGTTGATGGCGGTCACTTCGCCGTCGAATTGGCGCTTGCCGAACGCATCCAGACTCAACGCGACTTTCTGATCGGGATGCAGACGCGAAAGCTCGCGCTGCGGCACGTAGAAGTCCACGTACAGCGGGTCCATCTGCTGCACGGTCACGATCGTGGTGCCGGCGTTGAGATACGCGCCGGGATTGACGGTGATGATGCCGGCGCGGCCGGCGAACGGCGCGCGCAACTGCTTCTTGTCGACATTCACTTCCTGCTGCGCCACCGCCGCCTGCTTGGCCTTGTAATCGGCCGCGGCATTGTCGTAATCGGCCTTGCTGATCGCCTGCACGGCGAGCTGCTGTTTGGCGCGTTCGAAAGTCACCTTCGCCAGCGCGGCTGCGGCCTGCAATTGATGCAACTGCGCCACGTCTTCGCTGTCGCGCAATTGCAGCAGCACCTGGCCCTGCTTCACGTCGTCGCCGGATTTCAGGTTCACGGCGGTGACCAGCCCGGAGACATCCAGGGCGAGATCGGCGCCGCGCACGGCACGCAGTGTGCCGACCGCGGACAGCGCCGGTTGCCACGGCTGGTACTGCGCGGTAGCGGTGGTGACGACCGCCGGCGGCGGCTTGGGGAAGCTGGCGATCATGCGCATCACCAGCAGCACCTTGATCCCGGCGATGATGGCGATCAACACCACCACGCCGATGATCATCAGGATCATGCGCTTCTTCGTGCTGGGTTGCTTGAGGTACTCGGCGCGTGTGGCCATGTTCTGGTTTTCCTATTTTTTGCAATCGTCCCTGATTGTTGCCATCGGGAACGACTGATGCTCTGGTTCGCTTATCGCAAAATGGAAGTCCAAAAGCGGCCGTCCCTGGCCGCGTAATTTTTTGCGATCGTCCCTGATCGCGAAGATCAAAAAGCAGACATCCGTGTCTGCACTTTCAAAAAACAAAAGAGCTATTTCTTCGTTGCAGCGTTGTCTGTCGAAGCCACGTTGGTCTCCGCGCCGTTCCATCCGCCGCCCAGCGCGGCATACAGCGCGGCGGTGTCGGACAGGCGCGCGGCGCGAGCCTGGATCAGCGCGATGCGCGACTGCTGATACTGGCGTTCGGCATCCAGCAACCGCAAATAATCCACCGCGCCGACCTGGTACTGACTGCGCACCAGATCGAGTTGCCTGGATGCCGATTGCTCGGCGGTGTTCTGTGCGGCCAGCCCTTGTGCATCGAAATCCAGCGCCTGCAACGAGTCGGCGACGTTCTGGAACGCGGTCAGCACGGTCTGCTGCCAGTCGGCTACCGCTGCGTCCATCGCCGCCTGAGCCGCGCGTTTCTTGTGCAGCAATTCGCCGCCGTGGAAGATCGGCTGCAACAGGCTCAAACCGATCGACCATGCACCGGTACCGGCGGAAAACAGCTCGCTCGAATGCAGCGCCTGCGAACCGCCGCTGCCCGACAGCGTTATCTGCGGCAGCATGTTGGCGATCGACACGCCGACATTCGCCGTCGCCGCGTGCAGTTGAGCGCTCGATGCGCGGATGTCTGGCCGCTGCTCGACGATCTTCGACGGAAGACTGACCGGCACCTCTTTGGGCAGCGTGACATTCGCCAGTTCGATCGGCTGCAACTGCAATTGCGCGGGCGCGATGCCGAGGTAGGTCGCCAACTGGTTCTGCGTGGCGGAAAGCTGTTTGCGCAGCGGCGGCAGCGTGGCTTCCGTGGCTGCCAATTGCGAACTCACCGCCAGCGTGTCGGAGAGCGATTTCGCACCGATCTGCTGCTGCTTCTGCGCGATGTCCAGTTCCTTGCGCAGCGAACCTGCGATCTCTTCCGTCGCGCGCACCTGCTCGCGGAGGGACGCTTCCTGCAACGACGCGGTCACGACGTTGGTGGCGAGGATCAGGTACGTCGCATCGAGTTGCGCGCGCTGCGCATCGGCCAGCGCCGATTGCGCCTCGATGCCACGGTGCACGCCGCCGAAGATGTCGAACACGTAGCCGACGCTGACGCCCGCGTTGTAAACCGTGAACGGGCTGCTGCCTGCGCCAGCGGCTGCAACGCCGAATTGGGTGGCGGATGCCTTCTGACGCGTCGCGCCCGCACTGGCGTCCACGGAAGGAAACAATGCGCCGCCCGCGGCCTTGGCGTTCTCCTCCGCCTCGCGCAAGGCGGCCTGCGCCGAAGCAATCGTCGGCGAATGCGCCAGAGCCTGCTGCACGCGCCGATCGAGTTCTTCGTTGCCGAACGTCGTCCACCAGCGCTGTGGCACGTCCCGTCCTTCAAGGAAGCGTTGCGCGTCGCCACCCGCCGCGTCCGTGGAAACGCTCTGCGCCGGCAACGGCTCCGCGGTGTAGCGGTCCACCGCCGGCGCATTGGGCCGGTGATAGTTCGGCCCCACCGCGCAGCCGGCGAGCACCAGTGTCAAAGCACAGGCCAGCGCGCGTGGCGTGGCCGCGGAGAACTCTTTTCGGGGGCTCATCGGGAACCGGGATCGCGCGAAGGGGTCAGGGGAACCGGCCGATAAACTGAACCGGCCGGTAAAGATATTGGAAAATATTTTCAAATGCAAATGTTGTCCTGGCTAGGGCCATAAGTACCGCAGTGCCGTGATGGTGTCTGCCATGGAGGCAGGGCAATCAATGACGCATGCTCGATGACGAACGTGACCGGCGCGTTTCGACATCGATGCGCGATGAAGGTTTTCAAGGCATGACCAATGCCATGTTGACCGCCGGCGAGATTCACCGGTGCGGTTGCGCCAGATATTCGGCGCTCTGCATCTCGATCAGGCGGCTCGAGGTGCGCGCGAATTCGGCGCGCAGCCGTTTGCCGTCATAGAGCTCGGTGGCAGGCGCCGCGACGGAGAGCGCAAGCTTGACGCGCCGGTCGTACAGCTCGTCGACCAACTGCACGAAGCGGCGAGCGGCGTCCTCGTTTAGTGGCGTGAATTGCGGCACATCGGAAAGCAGGATCGCCGGAAACTCGCGCGCCAGTTCGATATAGTCGGCCGAACCGCGCGGGCCTTCGCACAGCGCGGCAAAATCGAACCACACCGCGGCACGCGCGGCACGCCGCACCGGGATTTCGCGTTCATTGACGCGCAGCGAGCCACCCTGCCGCGAGGGCCCGCGCGCCAGACTGTCGAACAGCGCGGACAAGGCACGCTCGGCCTCCGCGTCGGGCGGCGTCAGATAGACCGGTGCGTGCGTCAGCGCCCGCAGGCGCCAGTCGTGCGGGGAGGCCAGTTCCAGCACGTGACAATGCCGTTCGATCAACGCGATCGCCGGCAGAAAGCGCGCGCGCTGCAAGCCGTCGCGATAGAGATCGGGTGGCGCCGTATTGGACGTAGCCACCAGCGCGACGCTCTGCTTGAACAACGCACGCAGCAGATTGGCCAGGATCATCGCGTCGCCGATGTCCTGCACCACGAATTCGTCCAGGCACAGCACGCGCGCGCGGCGCGCGAGTTGCGCGGCGACTTCACGCAGCGGATCGCGGCGCTCGCCCAGAGAACGCAGCCGCGCGTGCACGTCCAGCATGAAGGCATGAAAATGTGCGCGCTGCACCATTTCCTGCGGCAGCGAATGCGCGAACAGGTCCATCAGCAGGGTCTTGCCGCGTCCCACCGCACCCCAGAGGTAGATGCCCTGCGGCGCGGTATCGCCGCGCAAGCGCGCCAGCCACGATTGCGGCGCCAGCACCTCTTTCCGCAGGCGATCGAACTCGCCTAGCACCGCGCGTTGCGCGGGATCGTCCTGCCATTCGCGCAAGCCGACGCCTTGCGCATAGCGTTGGGAGACCGTCGAAGGATTTTCGATTGCGGCGGAATCCACGCGACCGGATCACACCTCCGTACGCATCGGAGGAAGCCACGCGCGTATCGCATTCTTCACCGCGCCGCGCAGATCCATGAGGCGGCGGTGGAAGAAGTGACCGGTTTCCGGCATGCGCACCAGCGTGGGTTGCGGCTGCAGTGTCGCGATCCAGTCGAACACGCCTTGCGGTTCGACGATCTCGTCGTCCTCGCCCTGTACCACCAGCCAGGGGCATTCGGGCATCGCCACACCGGCGAAATCCCAGCGCCCGACCGGCGGCGCGACCGTGATCAGCGCATCTGCAGCCAGCGAACGCGCGGTCCGCAGCGCGACGTAGGAGCCGAACGAGAACCCGGCCAGCCACAGCGCATCGTGCGGATGCACGCGCCGAACCCACTGAGCCATCGCGACGAGATCGCCGCTCTCGCCGTCGCCCTCGTCGTATTCGCCTTCCGAATCGCCGACGCCGCGGAAGTTGAAGCGCACGGTGTCCAGCCCGGATTCGCGCAAGCTGCGCTCCATCATCGTCACGACCTTGTTGCGCAGGCTGCCGCCGTGCTGCGGGTGCGGATGACAGATGATCGCGGTGCCTGCGCGGGCTTCTTCGGGCTTGGCCGTGGCGGTCGCGACCTCCAGCCGCCCGGCCGGACCCGGCAGCATGAACTCATGAGCACCCTGCGGAAACTCCGCTGGCGCGTGGTGGGACGGTACCGGCCGCGGCTCGTTCATCGGAACATCATACCCAAGCCCGGTTCGCCTACCCGGGATACCCGACTCCGGCTACCCTATACTTGGCCTCTTGCCATTGGGCTACGGACCGGCTGCGTGGCGCAGCGGCCATGGTAAGGATCATCCACGAGGGGAACGTCATGTCGACTGGACTCGGGTATCGCCGGCTCACAGGTTCGCCGGTGCTCGCCGCGATCGGAGCGATCGCCTGCATCATCGGTGCGAGCGTGCCGATTGCAGCCCACGCGGGCAAGGCAATCGACACACCCGTTCCCGATCCGATCCTCACCAGCAACACACTGCTGGCCGCGGCCGTTCCGGATGAATGCTTCAACGGCATCGGCGTGGATTATCCGCCGATTAACCCTGACGGCACCTGTTCGGTGGGGCAACCCAAGATCAACGAGTCGCGCATCTGGGCGCTCACCGAAGAGAGCGGCAAGCTCTGGTTCGGAACCTTGGCCAACTACCAGTGCATCTTGACCGGCCAGGTGAAGGGCGCCGGCGCCAATCCATTTTCCAACGATTTGCTCGTGTGCGAATTCGGCCAGAGCGAGGGTGCCCGCGAACACCCCAAGGTGCCACCGAACCTCGGGGATTGGCGCCAGCCCAGCATCTATTCCTACGATCTGGCGACCCATACCCTGACCAAGCAGAACATCACCGACCCGCTGATCAAGCAGACGCTCGGCCTTCGCGGCGCCGGCGCCATCGACAACATCGCTTTCCTGGGCGGGGAAACCCTCTTCGCCGGAAAAGCCGCCGTCAACATCTTCGCTTTCCAGGCCGATACCGGCCAATACCTGGGCTCGTGTTCGATCGACGGCTACAACTACATCCGCGACTGGGCGCTCGTGGACGGCGCGCTGTATGTGGGTGTGGGCTCCACGACAAACGGCGCGGTGCTGCGCTGGACCGGCAACCGCGACAACTTCCCGGGCAATTTCTGCACCCAGTTCACGAAAGTCGCCGACCTGCCCGCGGCCGTTGCCAATCTGACCTTGTATGTCGGCGCCGACGGAAAGGATCGCCTCGCCGCAACCACGGTCGCGCTCAAAAATGCAGACATCAGCGCCATTACCGCCGCGGTGGCCAATGGCGTAGGCGTCTGGATCAGCCCGCCGATTCCCGACGGCGGCTTCGTCACCCCCGCGACCTGGAGGCAGATCTGGAGTCCGACGCAATACGATCCCGACACGATCACTGCGCGCTATGGTTATTCCGGCGGTGCGGTCGTGCAATACGACGGTTGGCTGTACTGGGGCACGATCCATCTCAACGGCGACCAGGCGATGCAGGTGCACGAGAGTTGCACCAGCTCGTACTGCTTCGGCAAACCCGCCAACAAGCAGGAAATGCAGGAACTGCAGGACGGCGTCTATCGCAGCACGTCGGTGTGGCGTGGCCGAAATCTCGAAAACCCGAAGACGCGGGAAATCCAGTTGTTGTACGGCGAATCGGAGTTACCCGCGTGTTGCTCTGCGCCCAAGACCTTCGCCATGACTCCGACGGGCTGGACACCGTTGTACGGGCCGTCTGGATTCGGCAACCCGAACAACGAATACACCTGGCAAATGGAGGTTTTCGACGGTCATCTGTTCATCGGCACCTACGACACCTCCAACCCGCAAGTTCAGGGCCAGGCCGATGCCGGTGCCGACCTGTGGCGCTTCGACGACTCGAATTCGCCCGCGGTGAACGAGAACTACACCGGGCTCGGCAACAACCTGAATTCAGGCATCCGCGCCCTGCACGCCCTCAACGACGGCAGTGGCTTGATCGTCGGAACCTCGGACGGATTCAATCTTTCGCCCGTTGGCGGTTGGGAGCTGATGCTGCTCAAGGAAGGCGTCTCGCAATAGCCGAACCATTCCCGATGGAGCGATGCGCGGCCGTGCGCTGCGTCAGTGCACCTGGCTCACCATCCATTTCACCGTCGCTTCGACCTGCGCATCGGTAAGCGCGGGATTGCCGCCCTTGGCCGGCATGTGATTGCCGTCGGGCCCTGTATAGCCGTCGATCGCATGCTTGACCAGCGTGTTGATGCCCTCGGCGATCCGCGGCGCCCAGTCGGCCTTGTTGCCGAGCTTGGGTGCGCCGGTCACACCGGCATCGTGGCAGCTATGACACAGATTCCCGTAGATGGTCTTGCCGTCGGTGGTGCCGCCATAGGCGACCTGCGATGCCGCCGCTTTTGCGGCCGCCGTCTGCTGCGCAAGCATCGCCGCACGCCCGGTGCTGCCCGCGAAATTCGCGCCGATCGGCATGATGCGCTCGCCGGCTTCGCGAAGTTGCGCGGTGTCGGATTGCTTGGGCATCGCGGCGTGCACGAGCGCGCCGATCACGATCAGGCCGACCGCAACGGCGGCCAGCGCCGCGATCATGATCGCGAAGTGGCGCATGAAGGTGCGATCGGAGGGCGTCAGATGATCGCTCACGGATGAACTCCCGGTAGTTCTGGCGTGTAGTTCTGGCTGGGAGCGCCCGCACCAACCCTGCGCGGCACGCCCAAAGCGTTGAAGTATAGCCGGGCTGCGGGCCGCGGCAAAAGCGCCGCCATTCCCCCTGATCAGGACGCCTTGCGCTTTTTTGCCGATCCTTTGCGCGCGGACTTGGCGGATTTCTTCGTGGCCTTCTTCGCCGCTTTCGCCGGCGCGCGCTCGGCCGCCGGCGTGCGCTTGTTGCTGTCGATGCTCTTCTTCAGCAGCGACATGAAATCGACCACGTTGGTGGCCGCGTTCTTCGGAATTTCCGTTTCCTCGGCGGCCGGCGCGCGCACCGTGCCCTCCTGCGCCTTGACGCGTTCTTCGATCACCTTGCGCAGCCGCATGCGGAAGTCGTCGCGATATTCATCGGGCTGCCATTCGCCGACCATGGATTTCACCAGCGTTTCGGCCATTTCCAGTTCCTTCGGAGAGACGCGATAGGCCGAGAGCTTCTTGTCCGGGAACGCGTATTCGTCCGCGCTGACCAGCTCCTGCGGATAGCGCAGCAGCATCAGCAACAGCGCTTCGTCGCGCGGCATCACCAGCGCGAGATATTCGCGCGTGCGGATCACCACGCGCGCGAGCCCCGCCGTCTTCAACCGTTTCAGCGTTTCGCGCAACAGCACGTAGCCCTTCTCGGCTTTTTTTGCCGGCACGAGGTAATAAGGCTTCTCGAAATATTCCACGCCGATGTCGTCCGGATCGACGAATGCCTCGATGTCCACCGACTCGGTGGATTCCGGCGCGGCCTTGGCGAAATCCTCCTTCTCGATCACGACGTAGCTGCCCTTGTCGTATTCGAAAGCCTTGACGATGTCCTTCCACGGCACTTCCTCGCCGGTTTCCTCGTTGACGCGCTCGTAGCGGATCGGCGCGTTGTTGCGCGAATCCAGCATGCGAAAGTGCAGGTCGGTGTGCCGTTCCGCCGTCATCAACTGCACGGGAATATTGAGCAAACCGAAAGTGATGGTGCCGCTCCAGATGGGCCGGGGCATGGTTCGTCTCCTTTATGCTCAGGTCGGCAGCGCCTGCCGCACTTCCTCGATGCGCGCCCAGGGGTCTTCCTTCATCGTCTTCAGGCGGCGCGCAATGTTTTCGATGGTGAACTGCGCACCGGAACGCAGGCGCGAAAGTTCTTCCCAATGCAGCGGCGTGGCCACACCCGCACCTTCGCGCGCACGCACGCAATACGAAGACACGGCGGTGGAACCGCGCGCGTTGCGCAGGTAGTCCACGAAGATGCGGCCCTTGCGTTTGGACTTCGTCGCGACTGAAACGTATTCTTTCGGCGACTCTTGCTCCAGCGTGCGCGCCAGCGCGTGCGAAAACGCCTTGGCGGTTTCCCAATCTGGACGCGGGTTCAACGGCACCACCACGTGCAGGCCCTTGCCGCCGGTGGTGCGCAGAAAACTTTCCAGTCCCACCGCCTGCAAACGCTCGCGCAACAATTTCGCCGCGTCTTTCACGCGCGACCACTCGATGCCGATGTCGGGATCGAGATCGAACACCAGACGATCCGGATGCTCCAGATCGGCGATCGTCGAGCCCCAGGGGTGGATCTCGATCACGTTCATCTGCACCAGGCCCATCACGCCTTCGATGCCGTCGATGTAGAGGTATTCCTCTTCTTCGTCCTTGGAATTCGTTTGCAAACCGACGCGGATGCTTTCCGGCATGCCCCGCATCGAGTGTTTCTGGAAGAAACACGGTTTGCCGACGCCGTCGGGACAGCGCACCAGCGACAGCGGCCGGCCGATGATGCCGGGCAACAGATGTTCGGCGGTGCCTTGATAGAACTCTGCGAGTGCGAGTTTCGTCACGCGCGGTTTTGGAATCAGCACGCGGTCGGGATGCGTGAGCGCGATTTCATTCGAGGTCGACTTCGACGACGATTTGCCCGCGCGTTTCGATGGAGATTTCGCCACCGATTTTTTCGTGGACTTCGCTGCGCGTCGTTGCACGACCGGTTCTCCTTCGTCGCGATCGCGATCACGCAGGTCTTGCGAACCCTTGTCCGGCCGCAGGCCCTTGAAGCTGCCCTGCCGCAGCAAGCCGTCGCCGGTGCGGCCGCGGAACGCGATTTCGACGACGTGATCCGGCTTCACCCACACCGGTTTGGCGCCGCGCAATTGTTTCGCATTCGGCGGATCGATCAGGTGCGGTTTCTCGCGCGATGGCTTCAACATCGAAAAGACTTGCTTCAACATCGCTTCGTCGAAGCCCGTGCCGACGCGGCCGACGTAACGCCACTCCTTGCCTTTCGGCTCGGCCAGCAACAGCGCGCCCAGGTCGCCGCGCGAACCCTTGCCGGGCGTATAGCCGACGATCACGAATTCGTCCGAATCGATGCATTTCAGCTTCTGCCACGCGTCGGAACGTCCGCCGCGATACGGCGCGTCCACCGCTTTGGCGATCACGCCCTCCAGGCCTGCTTCGCACGCGCGTTTGTAGGCCAGCGCGCCTTCGCCGCGGATGAAGCCGGAAATCACCAGCGCATCGTCGGCATGTTCCAGCAAATTCGACAACGCGGCCTTGCGTTCGAACAGCGGCAACCCGCGCAAGTCGTCGCCGTCCAGCCACAGCAAATCGAAAATCGCATAGTGCACGGCTTGCGATTGCGCGCGATTGAACTCCTGTTGCAGCAGGTGAAAACGCGAGCGGCCTTGCCCATCGAACACCACCAGTTCCCCATCGAGCACGCAGGCGCGGCACTTCAACGAGCGGATCGCGCGCGCGATGCCGGGCAATTTTTCCGTCCAGTCCAGCCTGTTGCGCGAAAGCAGTTGCAACTCGCTGCCGTTGCGCCACGCCAGCATGCGATAGCCGTCGTATTTGACTTCGTGCAACCAGTCGTCGCCGGCCGGTGCGCTGTGATGCAGACGCGCGAGCTGGAATTCGAAGCGGTCGGCTCCCGGTAGCATCACGGTCTTTTCGGTTCGCGATGCGCCCCTTGCGCGCAGTGAGCGCGCGGCTTCGCCGCCGTGCTCGGCTTTCCATTGCGACAACGGCGTGTCGTCGGCGACGTCGTCCGGCACCACGAACGCGTCGTCGGATTTGATCAGCAGCCACTGCGGTTTGTCGCCTTTCATGCTGGTGCGGATCAGCGACCAGCCGCCGTGCAGGCGTGAGCCGTGCAGTTCGAAGCGCAGGTGTCCGTCTTCCAATTGCTGCGTCGCGGATTCGTCGGTGCTCCAGGTGCCCTCGTCCCAGATCGCGACCGTGCCCGCGCCGTAGTGGCCTTTCGGGATCACCCCTTCGAAGCTGCCGTAGCTCAGCGGATGGTCTTCTACCTGCACTGCAAGATGCTTGATAGAGGGATCGCACGATGGGCCTTTCGGCACCGCCCAACTGCGCAATACGCCGCCGACCTGCAGGCGCAGATCGAAATGCCGGCGCCGCGCGTGGTGCAGATGGATCACGAAGTGGCGTTCGCCCGCGGCGGCAGCCTTGCGTTTGCGCGGCGTGCGCGCGGGCTCGGGCGTATGCCGGAAATCCCGTTTCCGCCGGTAGGTCGCGAGCTGGTCCTTGCGCGCCGCCATCAGGGTACGATAGCAAGCCGTCCTGGACCGCGCATTAAACGGCGTCGCGCGGACCTTTCCATCCGAGCTGGAACCCTCGATGTCCGACTGGAGCCTCGATCAAGCCCGCTGCATGTATTCGATCGCGCACTGGAGCGACGGCTACGTGGACATCGACGCGCAAGGCCGCGCGCAGGTGCAGCCGCACGGCGTGCAAGGGCCGGTAATCGCACTGGACAATGCGGTCGAACGCGCGGAGAAACTCGGCGCGCGCCTGCCGCTGCTGCTGCGCTTTCCGGACATCCTGCTGGATCGCCGCGCGAAATTGCGTGAAGCATTTGCGAACGCGATGCGGGAACGCGACTACCGCGGCGGCTACACCGCGCTGTACCCGATCAAGGTCAACCAGCAGCGTGCGGTTGCGGGCACGCTGGCCGGCGGCGAAGGTTTCGGCCTGGAAGCCGGGTCCAAACCGGAACTGCTGGCGGTGCTGGGCCTCGCACAACCCGGTTCGATGGTGGTGTGCAACGGCTACAAGGACGCCGAATACATCAAGCTCGCGCTGATCGGCCGCAAGCTCGGCCTGGATGTCGTGATCGTGATCGAAAAGCCGTCGGAACTCGAACACGTGATCGAACAATCGCGCGCGTTGAACATCGAACCCAAGCTCGGCGTGCGCGTGCGGCTGGCGTCCATCGGCGCGGGCAAGTGGCAGAATACCGGCGGCGACAAGGGTAAGTTCGGACTGACGCCGAAGCAATTGCTCGCCCTCGCGGAAAAACTGAAGGCGTTAAACCTCGCGCACACGCTGCGTCTGCTGCATTTCCACATGGGCTCGCAGATTTCCAACCTGCGCGACATCGCCAACGGCATGCGCGAAGCGGTGCGGCACTTCGCAGAGTTGCTGGCGCTCGGGCTTCCGCTGGATCACGTGGACGTCGGCGGCGGACTGGGCGTGGACTACGAAGGCACGCGCTCGCGCAGCGATTGCTCGATCAATTACGACCTCGATCAATACGCGCGCACAATCGTCGAACCACTGGCGGCTGCGTGCGCGGAGATGGGCCTGGAACATCCGCATGTGCTCACCGAATCCGGCCGCGCCATGACCGCGCATCACGCGGTGCTGGTGGTGAACGTCAGCGAAGTGGAGCGCGCGCCGTTGGGCGAAGTGACTTCGGCATCGAACGACGAGCCGCAGGTGCTGCGCGCATTGCGCGCGACGTTTGGTGCACTGGATTCGCGCCCGGTGCTGGAAGTCTGGCACGAAGCGCAGCATTGGCTGGCCGAAGGTCAGGCGCAATATGCGCAAGGCACGCTGGATCTGGCCCAGCGCGCGAAGCTGGACGACTTCTATTACGCGATCGCGCACGGCGTGCGC
Source organism: Rhodanobacteraceae bacterium (assembly GCA_036759545.1). Taxonomy (GTDB): domain Bacteria; phylum Pseudomonadota; class Gammaproteobacteria; order Xanthomonadales; family Rhodanobacteraceae; genus 66-474. Next base: position 15,057 of record DAIOUL010000030.1, on the reverse strand, counting down.
GCGCGACTGAAGCCGGAAGAACGTCCGCACCGCGAAGTGCTGGATCAGCTCGACGCGAAACTGGTGGACAAGGTGTTCTGCAACTTCTCCGTGTTCGAATCGATTCCCGACGTGTGGGGCATCGATCAAGTGTTCCCCATTGTTCCGCTCACGAGGCTCGACGAGAAACCCACGCGCCGCGGCACACTGGCCGACCTCACCTGCGACTCGGATGGCCGCGTGGATCAATACGTCGATTCGGAAGGGCTGGACGTCAGCCTGCCGATGCATGAGCTGCGCGAAGGCGAGCCGTATCGCCTCGGTATCTTTCTGGTCGGCGCGTACCAGGAAACGCTGGGCGATATCCACAACCTGTTCGGCGATACCGACGCCGTGAATGTGCGAATCTCCGGCAACGGTTTCGAACTAGACGGCCTGCGCCGCGGCGACAGCTCGGACATGCTGCTCGACTACGTCGGCTACAAACTCGACGACCTGCGTGCAGCGTATCGAAACAAGATCGCCGCGGCGCAATTGCCGTCCGATGAAGCGCAACGCCTGCAGGCCGCGCTGGACGCGGGATTGACGGGTTATACGTATTTGCAGGAAGCCTGAGCGTCAATCCCTCGCCACCTGCAACCCCGCCGCCGACTGGCTGACCGGCATGATCTCGATGCGGTTGATGTTGAGGTGAGCGGGAAGGTTGGCGATCCACCACACCGTCTGCGCGATGTCTTCGGATGTGATCGGATGCGCGCCGCGGTACATGGTGTCCGACGCGTCTCGATCTCCCCCGGTGCGCACAAGGGTGAATTCGGTTTCGGCCATGCCGGGCTCGATATTCGTCACGCGCACGCCGCTGCCGTGCAGATCGGTGCGCAAGCCGAGCGAAAACTGCGTCACGAAGGCCTTGGTGCCGCCATACACGTTGCCGCCCTTGTACGGATAGGTGCCGGAGATCGAGCTGATATTGACGATCGCGCCGCGGCAAACGATCAGTTTCGGCAGCAGCAGGCGCGTCAGCGTGACCAACGCGGTGATGTTGGTGTCGATCATCTGCCGCCACTGCGAAAGATCGCAGTGCTGCGCGGGTTCGGTGCCGAGCGCCAGGCCGGCGTTGTTGACCAGCAGGTCGATATTCCGGAATTCGTCGGGCAGCGCGTCCAGTGCGGCACGCATCGCGTTCTCGTCGCGGATGTCGAAGGCGGCCGCGTGAACGCGATCGCCGAAACGTTTTGCCAATTCCTGCAGACGCTCCGCACGCCGCGCGCAGGCGATCACGCGCCAGCCGTGTTCGGCAAAATGCGCCGCGATCGCGGCACCGAAGCCGGATGAAGCGCCTGTTACCAGAACGATCTTTTCGGTCATTCACCTATTCTAGCGTTGGCCGCATGGCACAATCACGGATAGGCACGATGAGTTGCCGCCCACGGCCAAGACCGCCATGAGCGCGCGCGAAGCGCATAACGACGTATTGATCCTGGGTGGCGGGCTGGCCGGGTTGACGCTGGCGCTGCAACTGCACGCGCGTTTCCCCGATTTGTCAATTCGCGTGCTGGAACGCCGCGCGGAACCGCCGCGCGCGGCCGCGCACAAGGTCGGCGAGTCCACCGTCGAAATCGCCGCGGATTATTTTTCCAACGTGCTCGGCCTGCGCGCGCATCTGGATGCGCAGCAGATCCGCAAGTTCGGTTTTCGATTTTTCTTTTCGGAAGGACGCGAAGACCTGGACAACGTGACCGAACTCGGCGTCAGCCGGGTGCTGGACACGCCGACTTGGCAGCTCGACCGCGGCGTATTCGAGAATTTCCTGATCGCGGAAGCCTGCGCCCGCGATATCGTGTTCGACAACGGCTGCACCGTCCGCGCGCTGCAACCCGGACGCGACGGCGCTCTGCACGAAGTGCGCTGCGAGCGCAACGGCGAAACGGAAACCCTGCAGACGCGCTGGCTGATCGATGCTTCCGGCCGTGCGGGATTGCTGAAGAAACATTTCGGTCTGGCCCAAGAAAACGGGCACAGAATTTGCGCGGCCTGGTTTCGCGTCGATGCTCGGCTGGAGCTGGACACCTGGTGCGACGACGCAACGTGGCGCGCGCGCTGCATGCCACCGCAGCGCTGGCGTTCCACCAATCATCTTTGCGGACCGGGTTACTGGGTCTGGCTGATTCCGCTCAGCAGCGGCGCGCATTCGGTCGGCATCGTCGCCGAATCGAAGATGCATCCGCTGGAATCCTTCAACACCTACGAACGCGCGCTGGCGTGGTTGCGGGTGCACCAGCCGATCGTCGCACGCGAACTGGACAAGCTCGGTGCCGCGCCGATGGATTTCGCTTATCAGCGCCGCGTGTCCTACGGTTGCAAGCAGGTTTTCAGCGCCGATCGCTGGGCGCTGACCGGCGAAGCCGGGCTGTTTCTCGATCCGTTCTATTCGCCGGGATCGGATTTCATCGCGATCTCCAACACCTACATTACGCAAATGATCGCGCGCGATCTGTGCGGCGAACCGCTGGCGGCGCACGCTGCCATTTACCAAGATCTGTATTTCTCCTTCTACCGCAACATGCTGAGCCTCTATCAGGATCAGTACGTGCTGTTCGGCGACGCGCAGGTGCTGCCGGTGAAGGTGATCTGGGATTACACCTACTACTGGGGCGTGCTGTGTCCGCTGGTGATCGGCGGGCGGCTCACCGATTTGAACTTACTCTCGGAGTTGCGCCCGCAATTGGAAGACGCGGCGGCGATGAACGCGGAGATGCAGGCCTTTTTCCGCCAATGGCACCGCGCGCGCGAACCGCACAATCCACGTGCTTGGCTGGATCAACACGACCTGCACTGGTTCGCTCGGTTGAATTCGCATCTGCACGATGAACTGGACGACACGCAAACGCGTGCGCGGCTGCGCGAGTACGTCGAACTGCTGCATGCGCTGGCGGGGAGCATTGCCGAACTTGCCGCGACGCAGTGTTCTTCGCTCGATGTCTCCGCGCTGTGCGCCGCGGTGGGAATGCGCGAGCGATTGCCGCTGTTCGATCGGCAGTACGCGGCCAGCAGCTTCCGCTCAAGCCATGCCGCCGTTCACGCCCAGGATTTGACCATTGATGTATGAAGCCCCATCGGAGCAAAGGAACGCGACCACGTTGGCCACTTCCTGCGGCGTGCCCATGCGGCCGGCGGGAATCATCCGCTTGACCTGGTCGGGCGGAAAGAGCTCGTGCGTCATGCTGCCTTCGATCAGGCCCGGCGCGATCGCATTGGCGGTGATCCCGCGCGCGGCCATTTCGCGCGCCAGTGATTTGGCCGCGCCGTGCAGTGCTGACTTCGCCGCCGCGTAGTTCACCTGACCGCGGTTGCCGGTCACCGCGGCGACCGACGAGATGCAGACGATGCGCCCGAAGCGCGCGCGCGACATCGGCAGCAGCAACGGCTGCGTGACGTGGAAAAAGCCGTTGAGCGAAACATCGATCACGCGCGACCACTGCTCCTCGCGCATGCCGGCCAGCGGCGCGTCGTCGTGGATGCCGGCGTTGTGCACCAGCGCGGCGATCGGACCGGCCTCCAGCAATTTTTCTAGCGCGCTCCGCGTGGCCATGCCATCCGCGAGATCGAACGCGACCGCCTCCGCGCTGCCGCCGGCTTCGATGATCGCATGCACGATGTCCTGAGCGCGTTGCAGATTGGCATTGGCGTGCACGATCGCGTGCCAGCCTTCGCGCGCCAGCGTGCGGCAGATCGCACCACCGATATCGCCGCTGCCGCCGGTGACCAGTGCTCGCCGGATGGTTGCGTTCATGCGTCTGCCGTCTCCCCTCTCCCGTCCCGCGGCTTTACCAGCACGGCCGCGCGCCCCGTTGCGAGCACGTTGCCGCCGTGCTCCACACGGAACGCATAGTGCAGGCTGCCGCCCGCGTCCAGCAACTGCTCGGCGTACACGTCCAGCGCGCCGGGCAGGTCATGGACGTACTCGACGTGCAATTCGACTTCGCGCAGCGAGACCAGGTAGCCGGGCTGCGCACGATCGCCCCCCGCGCGCGCCAGCAGCGCGCCGTGCACCGCCATCGCCTGCGCGCCGCATTCGCACAGCGCCACCGCATGCAGCCGACCGTCAGCGCGCAGCGGATTGTGTGGATCGCGATGCGTGGCGCTGACCGCGTGGATGTGTTTGGGGCTGTATTCGATGACCGTATCCAGCAGACACATCGCGCCTGCGTGCGGAATCAAATGCGCCCAATCGCTCTTCGGCAGCACGCGCTCAATCCTCGTGACGCAAGTGGGCGGCCGGCGCCATCAGCACCGATAACGTGAAGTGAAAGGCAACACCCAACGCCACCGTCAATCCGATCGCGCGGAGCACGGGCACACTCGACAACGCCAGCACGCCGAACACCAGCAGCGCCGAGATCACGCACACCAGCGTGGCGTGGAGCGTGCGGCGCTCCTCGGCCGGATCGTCGGTGCGGCGTTCGAAGAAGAGCGCATAGTGCAGACCCAGCCCCGCCGCCAGCGTCAGCGAAACCAGATGAAACAGCGACAGCGGAATGCCGGCCGCGCGCAGCACCACCAGCACCATCAGCGTCGCCAAGGTCATCGGCGCCAGCACGTGCAGCGCGCGTCGCGGACCGCGCAATGCGATCGTCACGGTCGCACACAGCAGCAGCGCAGCGATACCCAGCGCGATCAGGATCCGTTGACGATAAGCGATCAGCAGCGATTCGGACGAGGCTTTCAGATCCAGCAGGTGCACGGCACCATGGGTCGATTGCGAAAGCGCAGCGATCGCATCCGGATCGCGCACGCCGATCAAGGTACCCAAGCCGATCCACTCGCCATCATGATGCAGCAGCATCGCCTGCAGCCGCGCGCCCAGCGGAGATCTTTCGAACCGCTCTGGCGTCAGCGGCGGCAGGGTGCGCGCGGTTTCGACATCGGCCACGAACGGTGCGAACAAGCCTTGGCGGAACGGCAGACCCTGCTCGGCCTGCGCCAGCGCGGCCTGCAAGGTTTTCGCATCCGGCAATTTCGCCCGCCGCGCGCGCTGCGTTTCGATGCTGGGCAGATAACGCGACGGCAATTCCACCGCGTCCACCGCGTGTCGCGCGACCAACGCATCGACTTGCGGCGCAATACGCTCCGACAACTTCAATACGTCGTCCGCAGTCGACGCCCGCAGCACCAAAAGATAGCGCACATCGGGCGCGCCCAACTCGGAACCCAATCTCGCCTGCGTCAGCAGCAGAGATTTTGGCACCGGCGCCAGCGCGGAAAGATCGTTCTCCCAGAACTTTGCCGGTGCAAAGGCGACGACCAGCATCCCCGCAACCAGAACAAACCAGGGCAACCAGCGCGGCCGCGGCAAGCGTGCGAGGAAATTCCAGGCGCTTTCCAGACCCGGCGTGTCCGCCGCATCGCGAAAATGTTCCGGCAGCACGCGCGGCAGCAGCCAGCGCGTACAAGCGCCGGCGACGATCAGACCGGTGATGGTGAATACCGCGAGTTGCTGCAGCCCGGCGACGCCGGAGGCGAAGAAGGCAAGATAAGCGATGCAGGTCGAGACGATCGCGGTGGCCAGCAGCGGCCACAAGCCGCGCACGCTCTGCAAGGCACTCTGTCCCGCGCGGCGATGGCTGAACACGCGGATCGGATATTCCTGCGCCACGCCAAGCAAGGTGAAGCCGAAGGCAATGGTGATGCCGTGCGCTTCACCGAAGATCGATGCGAGCGCCGCGAAGCCGCAGACCCCGCCGGAAAGCAGCGGCAGCGCGGTCACCAGCAACGGCACCGCGCTGCGATAAGCCAGCAACAAGAGAATGACGAAGCCGGCTGTGGTGATGAAACCGAAGCGATCGGCTTCGGCCTTGGTGCGTCGACTCACTTCCAGCGAAAAATAGCCCGGTCCGCTGATGGTCAGCCGGGCGCGATTCGAGTTCGGCAGCGAGGCAAAATGTTTTTGCAACGCTGCGATCGCCTCGCGTTGCGCGCCGGGATCGAACCCCGGCGCGCGCGTTTCGGTCGCAAGCAGCGCTTCGCCTTGTGAAGAAAACCACACGCCATCGCGCAATTGCGGTTGCCTCGCCGGTGCCCAGCGTTGCGCCAGTTTCAGGATCTCCAGTGTCGGGTCGCGCGGCAGTACCGGCTTCAGCATCGAAGCGGCAGGCGAAGACAAGTCGTCCAGCCGCTGCGTCAACTGCTCGCGCAGATAGACTGCATCGAGACGATGGGTGTCCAGCGTCGGCGAAAGCAGATAACGATACGGCAGCAAGTCCGACGCCAGCGCATTCAAATCCGTATTGCCGTTGGCGGTGCGCAGAAAACGCGGATCGTTCTGCAACGCGGTCTTCAGTCCCTGCGAAAGCTGCACAAGTTGATCGTTGGGCGCGCCGCTTATGGCCAGCAGCAACAGGCGGGAACCCGGGCCTTCGCCGATCTCGTCCAGCAACAGCTTCTGATCCGCCGTCTGCGGCGGCGGCATGAAGCTGCGCAAATCGGAACTGATCTTCAGGTGCCGCGCCACGCCCACGCCGATCGCGGCGATCGCGATCAACCAAGCGAAGTACAGCGCGATTTTCGCGCCGCGGCTCACGCGCGCCGTGTATCAATCATTGCGGCAGCGCGCCGCCAATGCCGATTGCAACGGCGCGGTACTTTGCAGACCCGCGCGCGCCATGTCGCCCACCAGCGTGATGGTGGTATCGCCGTCGGACTCGGTGAGCGTCATGCAATGCGGCGCATCGTTGCGGCCGTCGATCACGATCGATGACACGCGCGATTTCAGTTCGCCCGAGCGTGGCGTCAGCGTCAGCACCCAGCGCGCTTCGTTGCCCGCCGCTTTCACGTCGAAGTCCCGCGACAACTGTGCGATGTCGCCGCCCAGCAGCGCACGGAAACCGGAAAGGATCGCCGCCATCTGCGGCGCGCGCGAGATCGGCATGCTCTGCGCCGGATGTCCGGCGCGCTGCACGCTCATCTGGCCGTCGCCGATCTTCGCGACGGCCTGATATGGCTTTTCGACATCGCGTTCCAGTTTGTCACCGCCCAGCCACTTCATCGTGCCGGAGGTGATCAGCGGACGATCCAGCATGCCGCGATAACTGACCTCGATGAAGTCGGTCTGCGCGGAACCGGGTTTGGCGAGGTGCGAAAGGATCGTCGTCGTCAGATCGGGCGCAGCGGCAATTGTGGCCGCGCACGGCAGCAGCAACACGAATGCGAGGAGCTTCATCGTGTGCTCACTGGGCCTGACCGGCGACCGCAGATTGTTCACGATCCGCTTCATCCGGCGGCAGCGAATGCCAGAAATCATAGAAGTTGAACCAGTTGTAGGGCGCCTCGCGCACGTAATGTTCCAGGCGCGCAGCGTAATGGCGGATGTACGCGTCCAGCGCGGTGTCGCGTTGACCGCGCGGCAGCTCGATGCGGTCGGCCAGCGGCTCGAAAATCAGATCGTAACGGTTGCCGCCGCGATAAGTCCCCAAGCTGAGGATCACCGGCAATTCCAGCGCGGCGGCGATCAGCCACGGCGCGACCGGAAACGGCGCGGACTCGCCGAGGAACATCGCCTGCCGCATCTGCTCATGCGCGCGGCCGCGGTCGCCCAGCAGCGCCACCATCGAGGAACCTTCGCGCACCGCTTCGGATACCGCCAGCACCACTTCGGTGCCGCCGCGCGCGGCATCGATGATGTCGGCGGCGAGATCGGGTGCGAGCGCGCCGAGCACCTCGGTCAACGCCGGCATCTTGGATTTGTCCATCACGAGCCGGAGTTTGTATTGCGGCCGGTGCGTGGCGAGCACGCGCGCGGCTTCGAAACTGCCGTAGTGCGCGCCCAGCAGCATCACGCTGCGGCCGGCGTCGAGCTGCGCGTGCAGATGCTCCAGCCCGTGCGTCTTGATTTCGAAACCTTTCAATCCGCGCGCCAGCAGGAACACGCGATCCAGGATCGTGCAGGCGAAGGCGTGGATCAGTTTCATCACCTGCCACGCGGTGGCCGGTTTGCCGAACACGCGTTGCAGGTAATCGTAGGATGCGCGCCGTTCGGGGCCGCGCCGGAAAAAGAAATACAGCGTGGTCGGATACAGCCACACACGCGCGAAACGCCGGCCGCAATACAGGCCGATGGTGCGGATCAGCCAGATCGCGAACCAGCCGCCACCTTCCGGTCGCTGCTGCCAATGTTCGGTGGTCACGCTCATGCAACGGGTTCCAGCACACCGCGTGCCAAGACCGTGTCGCCGCGCATCACGGCGAAACGTACGCGCGCGCCCTCTTCCTGCAGCTCGATCAGTGCGTCCTGCTCCGGCAGCAACGGCGCGAGAAATTTCGCGTCGAAGCGATGCAACCGCACGCCGCGCCATTGCTCGAGCGCATCGGCCACACAGCGCAGCAGCACCACGCCTGGAACCACCGGATTGCCCGGGAAGTGTCCGGGCATCGCTGGATGCGCGGCGCCGATGCGCAACGGCGCGGTGAATGTGGCATCACTCATGGCGCGACTTCCTCGCGCAGCAGTTGCGGCCAGCGCTGTATCAATCGCGTCAAGAACCGCTTCAACGGTGGATGCGGGATGCGCCGCATGCGCCAGCGCCGATACGCGTATTCGGCGGCAAACGCCGCGATCAACACCGCCCAGCAACCGATTTCGGGATACCACGCCAGCGCGTTACGCGACGGGGCAAACGGAGCGGCGATGCCGAAGACGTCCAGCACGCCGCCGGGTTTCGCCAGCAGCCACAATGCCGCAAGGATCAGCGCCTGTGCGCCCAGCACGATCGCCCAGTAAGCGGTGACGCGACGCGCGTAGCGCGCCACACCGGGCAACGCGAGGCGCTGTTCGCCTTCGATCACCCGGATGCAGCGCGCGATCAGAGGCTCGCGCGCGAGGCTGCGCGCGAATACCCAGGACAGCGCACCCAGAATGGCGATCGGCAAACCGGCCAGTGCCAGTTGCACGCGGCCGAGGGCCGCGGGAATCAGCAGCAGCGCCGCCAGCGCCAGCCAGAGCAGGACACTTGTGAGGCTGGGCCTTCGCAGCACGGGTATCGCCAGCGCGATCAGCAACAATGCCGCGGCGACCACGCTCAATTCCGGCCGGTGCAAGACTCCACCCAGCAGCGCCAGCAAAGCGTACGCGATCAGCAATGGCAGCAGCCAGCGCATCGAGGAGCGCGCGGTCGGTGTGTTGGCGGCGGAAGAAAGCATCTCGATGCAATCATGCGGGGGCGCGGATGTATATCATAAGCTTCCGGTGGCGAGGGGCAGGCGGATGTCGGCTTTGTTGAAGGAAGCGGTGGCGGGCGATGGCACCGAGTCACGCGCGCTTCGCGCGGAACAATGCGACGTGCTGGTGATCGGCGGCGGGCCCGCCGGTTCCACCATTTCCACGCTGCTGGCAAAACGCGGCTGGCGCGTAACGATGCTGGAACGCGACCGCCATCCGCGCTTCCACATCGGCGAATCGCTGCTGCCGGCCAACATGCCGATCTTCGAGGAACTGGGTGCGCTGGAGAAGCTGCGCGCGATCGGACGATTGAAACTGGGCGCGGATTTTCCCCGCGACGACGGCAGCTACTACACCTTCAAGTTCGATCGCGCGCTGGGCGGCACGCCGGACTATTCCTTTCACGTGGTGCGCGAGCAGATGGATCAAATGCTGTTCGAGCATGCGCGCGAGCGCGGTGTGGACGCGCGCGAGAACGTCAAAGTCGAACGCGTCAAATTCGAGGCGAATGGAGCGGTCGCGCGCGCGAAAGATGCCAATGGCTCCTTCACGGTACGTGCGCGCTACATCGTGGACGCGTCCGGCCGCGACACCCTGCTCGGCAAACAGATGAAACTGGTCGGGCGCAGCGAGAAGCACCAGAGCGCGGCGGTGTTCGGCCATTTCGCCGATGTGGCCACCAGTCCCGATGATCCTGGCGGCAATATCATCACCGTGTACCGCTTCGAACATGGATGGTCGTGGTTCATACCGTTGCCGGACGGTACCACCAGCGTCGGCTGCGTGTGCAAACCCGATTATCTGAAGACGCGCCGCGGCGCGGACAACGCGGAATTCCTGATGCGCACGCTGGCCTTGATCGCGCCGGCGCAATCACGGCTCAAGCATGCGAAGCTCGTTTCGCCGGCGCGCTTCACCGGCAATTATTCCTACGCCTGCAAACAGATGTGCGGCCGCGGCTGGATCATGGTCGGTGATGCGTGGTCGTTCCTCGATCCGATCTTTTCCTCCGGCGTCTATCTGGCCATGGAAAGCGCCTGCCGCGCGGCCGAGGTTGTGGACGGTGCGCTGCGCAATCCGCGGGCGGAGAGCACACTGCAACGCGCCTGGTCGAAGCGGTTATGCGATGGATACGAACGCTTCGCCTGGTTCATCTACCGATTCAATTCGCCGGTGATGAAGCGGCTGTTCGCCAATCCGCGCAACGTCTGGCGCGTGGAGGAAGGCGTGGTCTCGATGCTCGCCGGCGACGTGTTCGACGATGCCCAAGTGCTGCGACGCCTGACCGCATTCAAGCTGATCTACGCGATCGGTTCGCTGATCGATCTGCGCCGATGGTGGTCCGACCTGCGCGAGCGTCGCCGGCAGAATCGCGCCGGGGCCGCAGGCACGTCCGCCGATGCGGCATGACACGGCTGATCGCGGCGAGCAGGTCATCACGCACTGATCGGCGCGGGCTGCGCCGAGCGCAGGCAAACGCGTATTGCGCGCTCTTCTTCCGGCGTCAACGATTGCAACAGCGTCACTTCGCCGGCCACGCGTTTCGCCAGCGGTACCCCGTCGCGGAACACCACGCGCGAATTCGCGACCGCGGGAATCTTGTCGCCCGGCAGGATGCTGCCGAGCAGATTCAACGGATCGGCGCCGCTGATCGCGATCAGATGTTCGTCGTGTGTCTTGCGCGCGTTGCGGAGCGCGCCGATCGCTTCGAGCAACGCGAACTGCTCGCCGGCCATGCCGGCCACGAAACGGCCGCCGCGGATCTCGCCGCGCGCCTCCAGACGTTGATAGACGCGCCGCAGTTCGCGCCATGGCGGCAGCCATGCGGCTTCGCGCTGGATCAGCGTCCAGAACACCACGCCCCAGCGGCGCAGCAGCACGCGCGCGATGTGTTCGAGCGTTTCGCTTTCATGCGTCGGCGAGCCGCCGCGTTTGATCGAGCTCCAGCGCCCTGCATCCTCGATGCCGCTCAGCATGTGCCGGCGCAGCCGACGATGGCGCGGACGGTTGCGCTTGGAAGCGGGCAGCAGCATTGCGCGTAGGCCGGAAAAACTGTCAGCGCTGATCAGGCCCGCACCGACCAATTCCGCCAACGCGTCTTCGGCTTCCGCGTGCAGCAGGCGCGCGCCGCTCACGATTTCGTCGAAGAACGAGGCGCCGTGTCGCGACAGATATTCCGCGACCGCCTGCGCGCGCGAAGACAGCTTCGGTGCGTCTTCCGCCTGCGTGGCGAGCACACTCCACACCGCGAGCTGTTTTCGCGGCAGCAGCACGATGGGCGATGCGCGCACCGGCGACGCACCGTTGGATATGCGCAATCGTGTCCACGCTATGCGTCCCGCCGCGCACAGCGCGTCCAGCCAGCCGATGTCGTAGTCGCGCAAGCGTGCGGGCAGCAGTTGCGATTCCCACGCACCCGCCGGCGCTTCGAATCCTTCCAGTTGCGCCAGCACCGCCGGGAGGGCTTCCGCACCGCGCAGTCGCGAATCGGGCGCGAGGTGCTGCCAGTGAAAAAGAAAACGCATGAACTCGCGCGGCTCGACCGGTTCGATCTCGCGCCGCAAACGTTGCACGGTGCGGCGATGGATGCGCGCCAGCAGATGCCGCTCGCACCATTCTTCGTCCACCGCATCCGGCGTGAAGCGGCCGCGCATCGCGTAGCCTTCGTGCTCCAACACGGCCAGCGCAATGTCGATATCGGATTCGGGAACCCGCAGCGTCTCCGCGAGTTCACGCGCCCGCACCGGGCCGACACAGCACAAGCGTGCGCGCAGGATTTCGATCAGCGCTTCTTCGCGCGTCCATTCTTTCTTCGCGAACTCGGGCGGAGCTTCGATCGCGGGATCGATCCGCGCATCCGCGTGCACCGCACGCCACATCGGCAGCGATTCGGCGGCGATCCACATTCGCGATTGCAGACACGTCGCGCGGCGTGCGTCCACCAGCTCGGCGAGCCGCACTTCCCAGTCCGTGTTGCGCCGCGCTTCGTCGACCGTGATCGCGCCCAGCGCCAGCAAGGCTTCGTGCATTTCGTCGGCATCGCGTGGGTTGGGCCACGCTTCTTCGCGCACCGCGGCAATCGCGTCCGCGTCCAGCTTGCCCAGATCTTCCGCGCGTTGCAGATCGTTGAAACCGCGCGTGGACACCGCCTGCGTGCGGCGTTCCTCCAGCGGCGCGTCGTCCAGATACGCATACGGCTGCGCGCCCAGCACCTCCGCGCTCAACGAAGACGGTGCGGTGAGATCGCGCGCCACCACGCGCACCTCGCCGCTTTCCAGTTTCTTCAGCAGCGCGGTCAGACCTTCCAGATCCATTGCGTCGTACAGACAATCGCGCAGCGTCTGCTCGACCAGCGGATGATCGGGAATCTGCCGCTCGCCGACCAGATTTTCCGCGCAGGCGACCTGATCCGGAAACACCGTCGCCAGCAGGTCTTCGGACTTCATGCGCTGGATTTGCGGCGGCACCTTCACGCCGCCAGCGAACCGCGGCAGCGCCAGCGCGGCGCCCGCATTCCAGCGCCAGCGCGTGGCGAACATCGGCGCGTCCAGCAGCGCCTGCGTCAGCACGTCGCGCACGGAGTTGGAATGCAGATAGCGCGCGACTTCCTCCAGCGGAAAGCTATGGCTGGTCGAAAGCGACAGCACGATCGCGTCTTCCGTCGCCGCGGCCTGCAATTCGAAATTGAACTTGCGGCAGAACCGCTTGCGCAGCGCCAGGCCCCAGGCACGGTTCAAGCGGCTGCCGTAAGGCGAATGGATCACCAATTGCGTGCCGCCGGATTCGTCGAAGAAACGCTCCATCGCCAGCACCGAGTGCGTCGGCAGCAAGCCCAGTTCCGTGCGCGCGATTTGGTAATACTCGATCAGTTGCTTCGCAGCGGGTTCGACCACCCCGACTTCGTCACGCAGCCATGCGAGCGCGTCACAGCCCTCCCCTTCAAGGGGAGGGTTGGGTGGGGATGGTGTTGCAAGCCGCTGTGCGATTTCTTCGCGCAACCTCGACACCGCCAACGACAACTCGTTGCTGCGCCCCGGCGCTTCGCCCAGCCAGAACGGAATCGAAGGCGGCGCGCCTTGCGCGTCTTCCACGCGCACACGGCCGCGCTCCACTTTGAGAATGCGATACGACTGGTTGCCGAGCTGGAAGATGTCGCCGACCAGGCTCTCGACCGCGAAGTCCTCGTTGATGCTGCCCACGCGCAAGCTTTGCGGCTCCAGCACCACGTCGTAATCGGCGGTGTCGGGGATCGCGCCGCCGGAAGTGATCGCGGTCAGCCGCGCGCCACGGCGTGCACGCAACTTGCCGTGCACCGCATCGCGATGCAGATACGCCGAACGCGTGCCGCGGCGCGTGCTGTAGCCTTCGGCCAGCATGCGCACGACTTCCGTGAATGTCTCACGCGAAAGTTCGCGATACGGATACGCACCGCGGAACATCTCGAACAGTTCGTTCTCGTCGCGTTCGCCGCAGGCCACTTCCGCCACGACCTGCTGCGCCAGCACGTCCAGCGGCGCGTGCGGGATGGTCAGCGTGTCCAGTTCGCCGCGGCGGACGCTGTCCAGCAGCGCCGCGCATTCGGCCAGGTCGTCGCGCGTGGTCGGAAACAATCGTGCTTTCGAAATTCCGCCGACCGCGTGTCCGGCACGGCCGGCGCGCTGCAGGAACGCGGCGATCGAACGCGGTGAGCCGAGCTGACAGACCAGATCGACATCGCCGACGTCGATGCCCAGCTCCAGCGATGCGGTCGCGACCAGCGCGCGCAACCTGCCGGCCTTCAGACGCTGCTCGGCGTCGAGGCGCTTTTCTTTCGACAGGCTGCCGTGGTGCGCGGCGACGGCTTCCTTGCCCAGCCGCTCGGCGAGATGGCGCGTCGCGCGTTCCACCGTGCGGCGCGTGTTGGCGAAGATCAGCGTGGTGCGGTGTTGCTGGATCAACTCCGCGATGCGGTCGTACACCAAGCCCCACGCATCGTTGCTCATCACCGGCTGCAGCGGCACGCTGGTGACTTCGACGCCGAGATCTCGCGCGCGCTGATGGCCGGTGTCGATGATGGTGCACTCGCGGGTGGCGCAGAGGAACCGCGCCACTTCCTCGATGGGCTTCTGCGTCGCCGACAGGCCGATGCGCACCGGTCGCGTGCCGCACAGCGCATCCAGTCGCGCCAGCGACAGCGATAAATGGCTGCCGCGCTTGCTGGGCGTCAGCGCGTGGATTTCATCTACGATCACTGTGCGCGTCGTCGCCAACATCGCGCGGCCCGATTCCGAACCGAGCAGGATGTACAGCGATTCCGGCGTGGTCACCACGATGTGCGGCGGGCGCTTGCGCATCGCGGCGCGTTCCACCTGCGGCGTATCGCCGGTGCGCACCGCGGTGCGGATTTCCACGTCCGGCAGGTCCATCCGTTGCAGTCGCGAGCGAATGCCTTCGATCGGTGCTTCCAGATTGATCCGTACGTCGTTGGACAACGCCTTCAAGGGCGAGACGTACACGACGTGCGTTTCGTCGCTCAGGTTTCCTGCCACGCCGCGGCGCACCAGATCGTCGATCGCCGCGAGAAACGCGGCCAGCGTCTTGCCCGAACCGGTCGGCGCGGCGATCAGAACATCCTGATGCGACTGGATCGCCGGCCACGCCCGAGATTGCGCGGGCGTCGGCGCATCGAACGCGGATTCGAACCAGGCGGAGACGGCGGGATGGAATGCGTGCATGAGTGAATTGAAACTGGAAGCGCAACAACAATGTTGTCATTCCCGCGAAAGCGGGAATCCAGAGTCTTTGCCGCGGAAGAGATCAAAGTCACTGGATTACTCGCCGCATCCTGCGGCTCGCCCTTCGGGCCATCGGCTTCGCCGATGTTC
>DAIOUL010000029.1:0-29613 GCA_036759545.1 Rhodanobacteraceae bacterium | reverse complement strand
GATTCGAGAGCAGGTTGCGATTGCGCGTCAGAGTTTCGCGCTCGCTGTCGATGAAATCGTTGAGGTTGCCGGTGAGGCCGCTCAGCTCCTGCGGATATGCGCCGGAAAGATGTTCGGCCTCGCCGCGCTCGATGCGGGCGAGGTCCGCCGCGACGCGCCGCAACGGCCACAGGCTCCAGCGCAGCAGGATCTGCTGCACCACCAGGAATACCAAGCCGAGCGCGGCCAGCCAGCCGAACAGCGTGCGCCGATACGCCGCGAGCTGTTCGTCGAATTGCGATTCGCTTTCGGCGATGTTCACCGTCATGCGGTAATTGCTGTCGCCCCAGGCGATCCCCTGGCTCAACACGTAGACGTTTCCGGCGCTGGTCGGCAGCGGACCGGTGAACTCCGTCTGCCCCGGCGCGAGCAGGGTATCGAACGGCAGCTCGCGGCCGAGTGCCGATGGCGATTCCCAGCGGTAACCACCCGCTCCGATCACCACGGCATACAGGCCGGAACCCGGCCGCGAAAAATCCGGATGCGGCGGCACTTCAGGCAGGAAAACCCGGTTGGACCGGCTGCTGACATCCGTGCCCGCCAGATATGCATAGGCGTAGCTCTGCAGCCGGTCGCGCAGCGCCGAGAGTGCGGCCTGCGAATAGGCGCGGTCCAGCGCGAAGCCTGCCAGCCCCAGAAAGCCTGCCAGCACCAGACCGGTGGCGATGGTCGAGCGCGCCGCCAGTGAAAGCGGCCGCGCCTTCGTTTCACTGCCCGCTCGTGCCGCTTGCGTTTCGGGATTCTCTGCGACCATCCGCATAGCAAGGCGGACGCGCGTGCTGATGTCAACAGGTCTTCGTCAACCGGCGGTGCTTTCCTCGTTCTCTTCGCGCGGAATGGCGAAGCGGTAGCCGCGGCCGCGCACCGTTTCGATCGGTTTCAGTATTCCATCCGGATCGAGCTTGCGCCGCAACCGGCCGATGAAGACTTCCAGCACGTTGGAATCGCGGTCGAAATCCTGCTGGTAAATGTGTTCGGTGAGATCGGCTTTCGACACCAGTTCGCCCGCGTGCAGCATCAGATATTCGAGCACCTTGTACTCGTACGAGGTAAGGTCGGCGTTCTTGCCGTTGACGGTGACCGTCTGCGCGGTGGTGTCGAGCTTGATCGGGCCGCAGGTCAGCACCGGCTTGGACCAGCCCGAGGCGCGCCGCACCAGCGCGTTGATGCGCGCCAGCAATTCCTCGACATGGAAGGGTTTCACCAGGTAATCGTCAGCGCCGTATTTCAGGCCTTCCACCTTGTCCTGCCACGACGAGCGCGCGGTGAGGATCAGGATCGGGAAACTGCGGCCCTGTTCGCGCAACTGGCGCACCAGATCCATGCCGGACATTTTGGGCAGGCCGAGATCCACGATCGCCAGATCGAACGGCACTTCGCGTCCGAGATACAGCCCCTCCTCGCCGTCCTGCGCGGCGTCCACCGCAAAGCCGTCGCGCTTCAGCCGCGCCGCCAGAGTCTCCCGCAGCGGAGCCTCGTCTTCGACCAAAAGAATGCGCATTGTTTTTCTCCTGTTGCGATCGTCCGATCGCGAAGTGCGCGCCGAGACTCAATGACCGCTTGAGCCATCGCGCTTCCTGTCTTTCGATGGCTTGCTGCTGGAAGGTGTGTCGTTGGAATGCAATTGCATCACGCGCACATGTCCATCCGGCGTGAGCACCTTGATGCGATAAAGCTTGTTGCGCCCGTTCTGGATGCTGTCGGCGGCCAGGATGCGCCCATTGGTCTGCTGCTGCACGTGCTGGACCGCGTTTTCCAGGCTCATCTGCTGATGGCTCTGCGACGGCGATTTGGAGGGCGGCGCCGCGAGCGCGGCAGCCCCCAGAACGAGAGCGAGGATGGCAGTGGCGAAGCGAGCAGACATGAGCGGGTCGCGGTAGATGGAACAACGGGACGCGAAAGCGGTGCGGATGCGCCACCGCTGCCGCAATGATGCGCATCCTCGGATGTCACGATCATGCCGCCGGCCATTGAATTCGTGCTGAACCGGCTACGCCGCCCGGACCGGCCGGGCCATCGCGGCCTGCAATGCCGCTTCCAGCGTGTTCCAGCCGGCGTCACTGCGGTGCGCGCGCTCGCTCAATGCCCGCCGGAATGCACGGCCGCCGGGCTGGCCATGGTAGAGGCCCAGCAAATGCCGGGCAATGTGCTGCAACTTCGTGCCGCGTGCCAGCTCGGCTTCGACGTAAGGGCGCATCGCGCACAGCGCCTGTTCCCGTGTGATGGGGGCGCCGCCGAACAGCATGGCTTCGATGCGTGCCAGCGCGTAAGGGTCGTGGTAGGCCAGCCGCCCCAGCATCACGCCGTCCACCTGTTGCAGATGCGCGCGCACCGCATCGTCCAGCACAATCCCGCCGTTGATCACCACGGTGAGTTGCGGCAATTCGCGCTTCAACCGATGGACGCGCTCGTAATTCAACGGCGGGATTTCGCGGTTCTCCTTCGGCGACAACCCCTGCAGCCAGGCCTTGCGCGCGTGCACGATCAGCGTGTGCACGCCGGCCTCGATCATCATTTCGGCGAAGCGCTGCAGATCGGCGTATTCGTCCTGCTCGTCCACGCCGATGCGGCACTTTACCGTCACCTCGATGTCCACGGCCTCTCTCATCGCACGCACGCAATCGGCGACCAGCTCCGGCTCGCGCATCAGGCATGCACCGAAGCGGCCCGATTGCACGCGGTCGGAAGGACACCCGACGTTGAAATTGATCTCGTCGTAACCGGCTTGTTCGCCATACCCTGCGGCCCGCGCCAGTTCGCCGGGTTCCGCGCCGCCCAGTTGCAAGGCGACCGGATGCTCTTGCTGGTCATGTTCCAGCAGATGCAGCCGGTTGCCGTGGATCAACGCCGCCGCGGTGACCATTTCCGTGTAAAGCCGCGCGTGCGGCGACAACAGACGATGGAAATAACGGCAATGCCGGTCGGTCCAGTCCATCATGGGCGCGACGCAGAGCTTCCACGCACTCGAACCCGCATTGGTACTCGTGTTTTGGCTTTCTGAAGCCATTTCGCAATCCGGCGCAATCCAGCATTTTTCCACGGAACCCCGGGTTCGGTGTGCCAGCTTTGCACCAAGGTGAGTTTGGTATAGCGGAAATTCCCGGCACGCGGCAGCGGTTGCGCCCACGCTGCGCTCACCTGCTCCGGCAGGTCTGTCCGTCAGTCGCGCGCGCAGCCAACACACCCGCCAGTGCCATCATCGGGCCCGCGCTCATGCGGTTCGCAACCCGCATTCTCGCAGACGAGCCAATGATACGTCGCAGCCTCGATGCCACCGCGAGGTGACCGACTGCACGAGCAGATCGATGAGAATGACGATTACAAGTAGCCACAGACTGTTTGAATCCGTGTTTCAGCCAATTGTCCAATGGTCGCTTCGAGCATTCTCGGCGATTGATTCAACGTGGCCCGCCAATATCGCGCCTTGTCATCAGAAACGTACGCATCGCTTCATCATCGCAAAGGCCGATCGCGCGTTCCCGCGCATGGCGAGCTTCTTCGTCGCGCTGCATTCGCGTGAGCAAATGCGCGGCCAGCGCCCAGTACGGCTGATAAGTCGCGATCGCGTCTGCAGGAATCTCCTGCAGCAGCTTCCAAGCCGAGTGCGCATCGCGCGCCTGCGCTAACGCCGCGGCGCGGCCGATCTGCGCGCCGATGGTCGGGCTGATTTGCACCAGTGCTTCGTATAGCGTCGCGATCGCGTTCCAGTCGATCTCGCCGCCGTGTGCTCGCTGTGCGTGCGCGCACTGGATGGCAGCCTCCAGTTGGAAACGGCCGGGCCGCTGCATGTGTCCGGCTTCGCGCAGCAGGCGATCCGCCTGCGCGATCATCGGCAGCGACCAGCGACGGACGTCCTGTTCGCTGAGCGGCACGTATTGGCCGGCCTCGTTGCGTCGCGCGTCACGGCGCGATTCGCAGTACAGCATCAATGCCGACAGACCCAACGTTTCGGGTTCGCGCGGCATCAACTGCACCAGCAGTGCCCCGAGTTCCAGGGCTTCCGCAGCCAGGCCTTTGCGGCGCGGATCCGCTCCGGCGACATCGTCCCAGCCGCTTCCGTAGGCCGCGTAAACCGCCTGCAGCACGGCATCGAGGCGTTCCGGCAAATCCTGCGCGCGCGGGATCTCGAACGCGATGCCGGCGCCGCGGATCTTGGTCTTGACCCGCGACAACCGCTGACCCATCGCCGCAGGTTTCACCAGAAATGCGGAAGCGATCCGCGCCGCGTCGAGGCCCAGCACCGTTTGCAGCATCAGCGGTGTGCGCGCAGCGGCGTCGATGGCCGGATGCGCGCACACGAACATGAGTTTCAGACGTTCATCGGGAAACGCCTGCTCTTCCTCCAGCAGCGACTGCGCGTCTTCCACCGCCGCGATCAATTCGGGCGCGGACTCTACATGTACCTGCGAATGCCGCGCGGCGTCGATCAGGCGGCGGCGCGCCACGGTCAACAACCAGGCTTCCGGAACGTCGGGCACGCCGTCTTGCGGCCAGCGCTCCAGCGCGGAACGGAAAGCATCGGAAAGCGCGTCCTCGGCCGCGGCGATGTTGTGCGCACGTGCGGCGAGAAAGGCCAGCAAGCGGGCACGTGAATCGCGCGCGACGCGCGCGATCGCCGAGGCGGCCTCGTTCATCTCTTTTTGCGTTTCGTTTCAGCCGCGACGAAAGTCCGTGCCTCGTCCGACAGCGTGACCCACTCCGCTTCGTCATCGCACGCGAGCGTGATCCAGCCGTTCATCACCCGGCCGCCGCTTTCGAAGCGCGTGGCGCGTTTTGCCGCGAGCAGTTCCTTGATGCGGACGGGCGGCAATTTCAGCAGCAAGTGATGCTTGCGCGTCAGCGCGGCGTAGATCTTGCCGCTCACCCGCAGCGCGTTGGCCCCGAACTTTGGTGAGCCGCTGGGCGCCCAGGCCTCGCCGTGATGCGCGGCGACGGCATGGAACAATTCGACGGCACGATCGCGATGCATGGTTCCGCTTCGAAGCATATTTCGGAATGCATGCGCGGCGCGAGTGCCGCGCATGCATGTGCACTTCAGTTCCCCGGCACCACCAGATTGGGTCGGATTTCGAAAACCTGGCCGGGTAGGCGCGGCGTGCGCGCAGCCCAGTCCAGCGCGGCGTCGAGATCGGGCACATCGATCATGTAGAAGCCGCCGAGCTGCTCCTTGGTGTCGGCGTAGGGGCCGTCCTGCACCAGCCGCTTGTCGTGGTTGAAGCGCAGCGTGGTCGCGGTATCCGGCGGCTGCAGTCCCGCACCGGCCAAGTAGGCGCCGGCGTCCGTGAGCGCTTTCAGGAACGGCGGCCATTGCGACATGTACTTCGCGCCCTCCGGGCTCTGGAACTTTGCGATGGATTCCGGACTGTCGTAAATCAGGATCGAGTATTTCATGACGTTCTCCTTGGGATGGCGAGCGGATCGTGTTCGCTCAGCCTCATGTCGCGCCACCCGAATGCATTTCGACGAGGAGTTTCTCCCGGATTGGAAATATTTCCTCATGCCCCCATGCCCAGCGCAATGCTCAAACGGTCTGCGGTCTATGGCATTGATCCGGTCCGTCCGGACCGGGTGCCTGATCCCCGCAGGCGACGTCCAGCAGGGTACGCACGAACGCCGGTTCGGCACGAAATGCTCACTCGCCGAAGCACAAGCGGTGTGGTTCGCCGCTCGGCCGTGATGCAGACAGATTCTCGTTCACGGCCGTCAATCCGATCGAAGACAGCGAATGGGATCCAGCTCCGCGGCGCGCCAGGCGGGTAGAGAAGCGAACACCAGATTGAGCGCCAGGGCGCCGGCCCAGACATATCCCGCCAGCAGCACGCTTGCGCGTGCGAGATCTCCCTGCGACGGAAAAAACACGGCAATGCCGCTGACGCTGCACAGCGCCCCGACCGCTCCGCCGATGAGGCTCAAGATCGCGGCTTCCAGAACGAATTGTGCAAAGATGTCGCGCCGCGTGGCGCCCAGCGCGCGGCGCAATCCGATTTCGCCGGCGCGCTCGGAAACGCTGATCCAGCAGATCGCGAGGATGCCGAGCCCCGCTACGATCAAGGCACTCGCGCCCACGCTGACCACATAGCGTCCAAGCCGGCGCGAAGCACTGATCTGATCGTCCACCAGCGTTCGCTGGTTGAGAATCTGGTAGTCGACCGGGTCGTTCCCGACCGGCCGGTGCGTTCTGGCCAGGACGGCATCGACGTCGGCGGCCACATCGTTCATGTCCTGCCAGTTGGTGACGCTGAGGGTGATTCCGCTGTAGTAATCCACGTTCGAAAGCCGGTGCATCTGCGTGGACAGCGGAACGTACACCGTGTCGTCAGCGCTGCCGCCATCCAGATCCTGGCCGAACTCCGTCAACACGCCGATGATCCGGAACGGCACGCGGTTGATGAAGAGCCGTTCGCCCACGGGCGTCTGGTCTCCGAAAAGATCGCGCGCCACGGTTGCACCCAGCACCGCAACGCGGGCCAGCCGGCGATCCTGCGCGGCATCGAAATAGGCGCCGTCGCGCAGTGTCCAATTGCGGATGCGCAAGTACGATGCTTCGGTGCCAAGCACTGCGGCATTGTTCTTCGACAGATCTCCCGCCTTGATCAAATAGGTTCCGGCTGAAGTCGCGGACATCGCGCTGATGCCGTGGACGCCGCGCCGAATCGCGACATAGTCGCGCCGCACCAGGGTGGTGGCGAGCGAGCCGGTGCGGGCGCGCGTTCCGCCGGAACGGGCAGGACGCGGGCTGATGGTGATCACGTTCGAACCCAGCCGGCGCAACTGGGTCAGAACTTTTTGTCTGCCCGCCTGGGAATACGCCAGCGCGAGCGTGACGCCTGCGACACCGAGCGCCGCGGCCAGCAGGATCAACGAAGAACGCAGGCGGGATCGCCAGAGCACCCGCACGACGCTTTGCATGATACCCCCGACCCGCCACACCCAGGCGTCGCGCATCTGTGCGACTCGCGCGTCAGGCGCGGAGCGCCGTAACAGGGTCCACGCGCGCGGCTCTCCAGGCGGGATACAACCCGCCCAGAAAACCCATCAGGATCGCAAACAGCAGGTTTTCGGAGAGGCTGGCCAGCGGCAGCGCCATGGGCAGGTTCTGTGCTCGCACGGCCAGCCAGGCGATGGCTGCACCGATGACGATTCCCGTCACGCCGCCGGCAAGGGAAGCCCAGCCGGCTTCGAGCACGAATTGAGCGAGTATGGCTGACCGGGTTGCGCCGACCGCGCGCGCCACCCCGATCGCTCCCCGCCGTTGCGTCACGCCGGCGAGCATCAGGCCCAGTATCACCAATCCGCCGATGCCCGTCGCCAGAATGGCAACTCCCTGCAGCAGCGCCGCAAGGATCGAGTTCATGCGATTGACGTTCTTCAGCATCGCCGCGGGATTGGTCAACGTGAAATCATCGAGCGCTGCCGCGGCGATGTGATGGCGCGCCCGGAGGAGCGTACGCACGCTTTCGACGGCTTCGTCGGCGCGCTCCGGATTCCGCAGCTGCGCCACGATCATGGTCAGATAGTCGCGGTTGAACAGACGGGTGGAGGCCGTCGTCACCGGAATGGCGATCAGATCATCGAGGCTTGCTCCCGTGGGACCTGCGCCGCGCGAAGGCAAGGTGCCGATGACTTGGAATGGAACCCCGCCGATGCGGATCGTCTTGTCCACCGCGCTTTCGCCCGGAAACAGCAGCGAGACGACGCCGGCGCCCAGGACTGCAACCCGGGATTTCGTGCGGATGTCCTCGTCGCTGATGAACCGGCCTTCCGCCACGTCGTCTCCGCGCAATTGCTCCCAGTTGGCGGACACGCCGAAAATCGCGGGCGTATCCGAGCGGTCGCGATACTTGACGTCCACGCCGAAGGCATTCTGCAGCAGTGCCACCTCCCTGATCTCCGGGCTTTGCGCGATGGCGTCCGCGTCTTCGAACTTCAGCGTCGGCGGCACGTTGGTCAGCGAAACCATGCCGCGCGTCTTGCCCGCGCCCGGGCGCACCATGACGGTGTCGAACGTGCCTAGCATGTTCCTGAAGCGCTTCATGGTGTCGGCGCGGGTCGCTTCGCCCATCACGTTCAAGACCGTGAGCGCACCGATACCCACGACGATGCCGAGCATCATCAGCGTGGTGCGGAGCGGTCCCCGCGAGAGCGCTCGCCAGGCCAATTCGTTGATCGCAGATCCGTTCATTGCGCGGCTTCCCCGGAAATCGATTCCGCTCGCACGCTGCGGTCTTCGATCACCCGGCCGTCGCACAAACGGATCTCGCGCCTCGCATAAGCCGCCACCGCATCGTCGTGCGTCACGAGCACGATCGTCCGGCCCTCTTCGTTCAAGGAAACGAGCAGCGACATCACCTCGTGTCCCGCTGCGGAATCGAGATTGCCCGTGGGCTCGTCTGCGAGGATCAGCGCCGGGTCGTTGCTCAACGCACGGGCGAGCGCAACCCTCTGTTGCTGGCCGCCCGAAAGTTCAGCGGAATAGTGATCCGCGCGATCGCGCAGGCCGACCCGCGCCAGCGCTTGCAGTGCCTTGGTGCGATTGACCGGCCGCCCGGAATAGATCATCGGCAGTTCGACGTTTTCCAGCGCGGTCGACCGCGGCAGCAGGTGGAACGCCTGGAACACGAAGCCGATGCGGCGGCTGCGGATTTGCGACAGCTCGCGATCGGCCAATCCGGCGAGAGCGATGCCTTCCAGTTCGAAAGTGCCGGACGTCGGGCGATCCAGGCATCCGATGATATTCAGCAGGGACGATTTGCCGGAACCGGAAGGCCCTCTCAAGGTCACGAATTCGCCGCGCTGCACTTCGAACGAGACGTCGCGCAATGCCACCACCGACGCGCCGTCGTTGCGTTGATAAACCTTGCCGATGTTCTTCAGGCTGATCATGGAGAGCTCGTGTCGCCGTCCGCCGTTGGAAATCCGTGCGTCACGACATCTTCATTGCCTGAGAGGCCGGTCACTTCCGAGTTTTCGCCGTCTCTGGCCTCGACGGTGACGGCCTTGCGCGCGAAATCCCGGCCTTGTCGAACGTAGACGTAGCGTTGGTTGCCGGAACGCCGGACGGCTTCGGTGGGAACTTCCATCACGGCACGCCGGCCGGTCTCGATGACGACATTGGCCGTCATGTCCGGCTTCAGCAGGCCGGTGTCGCCATTGATTTCCGAAATCACCGGATAATTGACGACACCGGAAACGATGGTGGCGGTCGGATCGATGCGCTTCACCGTGCCGGAAAATTCCGCGGCGGGATACGCCTCGACCGTGAAGCTCAACGCGTCTCCGGGTTTCACGCCCGCGATATCCGTCTCGTCCACCATCGCGACGAGTTCCAGCGACTTGTCCCGGACGATGGTGACGAAAGTCGGTGCGGCGAAGGACGCGGCGACCGTTTCCCCCTGCTGGGTCGTGACGGATGAAACCACGCCGGAGATCGGCGCGCGGATGGTCGTGTACGACAGATCGACCAGCGCGGCTTTCAGATCCGATTCGGATTTGGCGACGCGTGCCTTGGCGCTTTCGTATTGCCAGTCGAGATCTTCGAGCTGCTGACGCGACAGCGCTCCGGTGTCGGCGATGCTCTTCACGCGCATCACGTCGCGCTCGGCCTTTGCCGCGGCGACGCGGTCGATCGCGAGCTGCGCGCGCGCCTGATCCACCCTTGCCTGCAGTTGCGCCGGGTCGATCTCCGCGATCACCCGGCCTTTCTCGATGCGCGAGCCCACCGTGACGTTGAGCCGCCGCACGATGCCCGAGACCTGCGAGCCGACCCGCACCTCGGCGCCGCTGACCAGCCGCACCGTGCCGCTGGTGGTGACCGTGCTGTCCAGCAGTTTCCGGATCGGGCGAACCGTGCTGATGCGTTCCGCCGACGGCCTGTCGGAAATCCATCGCTGCCAGATCGCGTACCCGCCCGCGCCGATCACCCCCAGAACGATCAACACGAGAAACAGCCGGGTCTTCGTCAACCGGGATTTCCGTTCCGTGGTTTGAAGGGCCGGTTCCAATACCGGCGTACCGATCTCGAGCATGTCACTGGCGATCGAAGACGAACACGATCGGCGGTTTGCTGCCGTTGGTCGACTCCACCGTCATGGTCTTGCCATCCGCCGACAGCGAACGCGTTTCGGTGCGAACCATCGCCGTTCCCGCCACGGCGCCAGCGGACGTCCACGTCGTCACGAGTTTCGATCCGTCCCAATGCGTCGCCGTCTTCGCCGGATCGCCCATGTAGGAGACGTTGGAAGCCGGCGTGCCGTTCAACAGATAACGGGTTTCGCGGCTCTGCATCTGTCCCATCATTTGCGTGTCGTCGCGCACGATCAAGGCGTCGGCGGTCTGTTTGATCCGGGACTGATAATCCATCGTGGACATCATTCCCAGGTTCTTGCTCTTCCCGGCATCCAGCACCCAGTTTCCGGAGAAGTCCGGTGTCGCCGCCGCGGCGGCCGCCGACAAGATCGACATCCCCGCAGCCAAGACAAACTTTCTCATCGTTTCGCTCCTGAGCGGTGCGCCAAACGGCCACAGCGGGCCGCGCGCAGGGACTCTAGACCTTGTACCCGCGTATAGAGTCAAGTCGCCGAAGCGGGATTTTTTGTGGCGGCCGCGAGCGCGTATCGTCGCAACGGAATCGATGTCCGGGAGCGGCACGTGCGGAATTCGGCAAGTCGGCGCTCAACTTTTCCTTTCGGCGGCTTCGCCGCGCAGAAATCCCCGATCCCGGCGGACCCGGCGTATCGCCTGGTGTGGGATTTGCCGGTACGCGCGATGCACTGGCTGCTGGTGTTCGCCACGGCGGGGGCGTGGCTGTCGCACTACGACATGGATCGATGGTTCGCCATACACGTAGCGTGCGGCTGCACGGTCTTGATCGTCGTGGCGACGCGAATCGTGTGGGGCTTCGCCGGCACCTACCACGCACGTTTCGTCAACTTCGTACGCGGACCTGTTTCCACGATCCATTACATACGCCGCATCGGAAATCCGGATGGTTTCGCTGGGCATAACCCGCTCGGCGCCTGGATGGTTTTGCTGTTGCTCGCCGCGCTCCTCGCGCAAGCGCTGACAGGCTTGTTCGCGAGCGACCAGATTTTCAACACGGGTCCATTGTCCGGATACGTTTCCGCCGCGGCCAGCGACAAGCTCGCCGGTATCCACCGGCTGCTCTGGAACGTCATTCTCGTTGCCATCTGCGCACATATGACGGCGGTCTTCGCCTACCTGATCATCAAGCGCAAGAATCTCATCGCGCCCATGCTGACCGGCAGGAAGCCGGCGGCGGAGGTGCCGCAACACCTTGCGATCCGGAGTTCCCGCACCGGCCTTGCAATCGTCGTCGCAACGTTGCTGACCTGCGCACTGCTCGTGCTGCTTTATACCGCGCCGCCGGCGGCTCCGGGTTTTTGACTTTCACATCTAAAGAGGCGATTCGTAGCGCTCGTGGCAACTTCGGCAGACCCTTCCCACTTCGATCACGGCGGCACGCACTGTGTCGGGTGAGCCGGTCTTCGCGGCGGCCGCGACTGCGGCGGTCTTGTCGAGATACTCGGTCATCATGCGCGAGAAATCCTGCGGCTCCGACCACACCTCGGACCGGGTACGCGAATCCGATGCGTTCCTGGACGATAGCGGAAAGGTCTCGCTGGTGATTTGCGCCAGCATCAACGCACGGTCCGACAGCACGCGTGCACGATTCGGATCATACGGCACCTTTCCCGTCACCATCGCACTGAGCGCGGCGAAAGTTTCGGCCTGCACCGTCATCGTCGCTTGCCGGAATTTCACGATCCGGTCTCCCTGATCGGACTGCGCCGAAGGGAAAATGCAAAGGCCGCCAATCAACACCATTGCCGCAATCGTGCGCTTGCTCATCGAAACCGGATCCGATGCTTGAATCGCCGCACACGATAAACCTTGCAGTCCGGTATAGAGTCAAGGATCGCCTTGCACTCATCTTCCGGAACTCATCCGGTCACGATCGCTTTGGAGATGCGTCGTTCCACATGACGTGACTGAAGCGCCATTTGCCGTCGGCATCCTTGTGCAGAACGCGCAGCAGCTTTCCGTGGAGTGCGACGGGCTTCGAGTTGGCCGAAACGCGATAGGTGGAATCGAAATAACCCCATTCCACCGCCCAGTCGCCATGAATTTGCACATCGCGGATGTCCGGCCGGTAGGTCAGCGTGCCCGCGCCTTTGGGGAGCAGTTTCCACTCGCGGCTGTCTTCGGCAAAGATCGCCGCACGCGAGACCTCCGCCGGGCCGCCAGGCTCCATCCGCACTGCATCCCTTGTCCAGAGATCGGCGAGCGCGCGCGGATCACCCGAGAGAGTAGCGGCCTGATCACGCCGATGAAGATCCTCGATTCCCGCCCTTTCGGTTGCAACCGAAGCAGCGTGTACCCGAGGCGCCCACGTGTCCGTCGACACCATTGCAAGAACGGTCAAGCCCAACATCGCTCGAGCAAACATGTGAACTCCTTTGCGCCTGGCCGGTTGTTGCGAGGCGCTGCAGGCGGCCCGCGTCACCTCAAGCCATCGATGTGGTCAGCCACGGATTCAAGCGCCGAATGCACTCTTCATGTGCGGGCAGGCGGCGGGTGGTTTCTTCGGATCGACGGGACACTGCGGGACCTGGCTCATCAGTTTGTCCACCCCCGCACGCAATTGCTCCTCCAGCCGCTGCAATTCGCCGATCCTGTCCACGACTTCGTGCCGTTTGTTCTCGAAGATTTCGAGGATCAGCTTCAGCGATGCTGCGCTCGCCTTCTCATCCCCCCGGCGATTCAAGAAGTCGGAATGCGCGGCTGCGAGCTGGCGGATCTGCGCGAGCGAGAACCCCAGCTCCTGCGTCTTCCGGATGAAGAAGACGCGTTCGAGATCCGCGAACTCGTAAGATCGATATCCCGAGAACGTCCGTTTCGGCGCCTTCAGCAGGCGCATCCGCTCGTAGTACCGGATCGCCTGCACGCCGATGCCCGCGCGCTTGGCCAGTTCGCCTATTTGCATGGCCGTTTCCTCGCAATCAGATGCTCTCAGGGGATTGACGGAAGCGCCGGAACCACTCGCGCAAATCCGCTGCCAAAAGCTCCGGCTCTTCCGCCGCCAGAAAATGACCACCGCGAGGCGCAAGTCCATACGACAGGTCGGCATAAGAACGTGCCGCCCATTCCCGGGGACAAAGATTTACCTTTTCGCGCGTCAGGAACAGACGTGACGGAATCCCGATGCGCGGCGAAGGCAGCTTCGGCGCATGCGCAGAGTCGTAGTACATCTGAATCGAGGAACCAATGGTTTCCGTCAGCCAATAGATCGAAACTTGCGTGAGCAGCTCGTCCTTGCTGAATCTGGATTCGATGTCGCCGCCGCAATCGCTCCAGGCCCGCCACTTCTCCACGATCCAGGCCGCCAGTCCACTCGGCGAGTCGTTCAACGCACAGGCGAGTGTTTGCGGCCGGGTGCGATGCTCGTGCTCGTAGGCGCCTTCCTCCCTTTCCCACTCTTCCAGAACGTGCACGTATTCGCGCTCGGCTTCCGACAAAGGCCGTTGTGCGGTGTCTATTTCATACGGCGGCCACATCAGATGAATCGCCAGAACGCGACCGTTGCCGATGCGGCCTAAATGATGCGTTACTCGGGCTCCGATGTCTCCACCATGGGCGACGAAGCGCTCGTACCCGATGGTCCGCATCAGCGCCAACCACAGGTCGGCCGTTCGCTCCGAGGTTGTGTCGGTTGATGCAGGACGTCCGGAAAATCCGTAGCCGGGCAACGAAGGCGCAATGACGTCGAACGAATCTTCCGCTGCACCGCCATGAGCCGCAGGATCCGCAAGCAGCGGGATCAATTTGGCGAATTCGGCGAAGCTGCTCGGCCATCCGTGCGTGATCACCAATGGCAGAGGATTGGGTCCCTTGCCGCGCACATGCACGAAATGAATGTCGTATCCCTGCACGTTCACCCGGTATTGCGGGAATTTATTGAGCGCGTGCTCCTGCGCGCGCCAGTCGAAATGGGTCTGCCAGTACGCGCAGAGTTCGCGCAGATA
This sequence comes from Rhodanobacteraceae bacterium, assembly GCA_036759545.1. Classification (GTDB taxonomy): domain Bacteria; phylum Pseudomonadota; class Gammaproteobacteria; order Xanthomonadales; family Rhodanobacteraceae; genus 66-474. The sequence goes on along the minus strand of DAIOUL010000029.1, from coordinate 15,532 downwards.
GGACAGATCGACTCCACAAGCCCAGCCGGTACCGGCAACAGCATTGGGCCAACGAGTCCGCGTCAGTCGCCGCCGCAGATCGTCCAGGGCTTCGGAGCGAATCGCGATCTGAAACGGAATGATAGCCATCTACACGATCTCAATTTGCCCGCCGATGCCGACGAGCCGAAATACCTGCCCGCATGGAGTCTGGAGAGAGATGAGGATTACTTTTCACTTTGTTTTCGCCGCTTCCTCCAGGGAGATTTCCGGGAAAACTTCGTGTGTAAAGCCATATTTCAGGCCTGGTGATCTTTTTGCCAGCGCCACGGCCTGATCGAGATCGTCGGCTTCGAAAATCAGCAGCCCTCCGAGATCTCCGACATAGTCCTGGACATCATCTGCAGATACGGTTTTCCCGCCTCTGATCGGCATGGCAATCGTGGCCTTCAACATCGAAACCCAGTCCCCCATGTCTTTCAGATTCTGCTCGATTTCGTTTTCCGGAACTGAGCTGCCACCGGTATGTCGCGAAAGTAAAATGAACCTCACGTTCGTCTCCTTCTCCGAATTGCGCTTCAGGCGAGGCGTTATCACTGAAGCCACACCTTGATTTGCTACCGGGTTCTCACGCTTCCGCTGTAAGCAACGATTTGACCAGAGTGCTGCCGTCGGGCATTTTCGTTTCTTCTCGCACCAACACCTGGGTTTTCTTCGCGAACCAGAAGTGCGTGGTGATTGTTCCCTTCGGGTCCTTGAAGGGAATGGTCACTTCCCAGCAATCGATGTCGTGGCCGTCGGGCGCGGAAATCTTCTCCGACCCGGTTACGGTGTAGATGTAGCGGGCCGGCGGATCGAGGCCCGGATCATAAAAATTGATGCTCGCGGCATAACCTTGCGCCAGCGGAAGCGCCTGCAGATATTCCATGTCGGTTTCCCAGTTGTTCGTGGGTTCCGGCGAAGCCTGCACGAAACCCTTGCGCGAGTTGCCGGGAAGGTCGTCCATGCCGACGATCTTGTCCGGAAGGAAGCGATAGCCGCCGATCGTGGTCTTGCCGTCCCGCGTGAGCACCTTCACCTGAGTCAAAGGCCGCAGCGTGTCCGGCTCGAACCAGGCATCCTGGATCAGAACCCCAGGATGGGAAATTTCATCCCATTGCTGATGGATGTGCATCAGGCGTTGTCCATCCTTATTTTCGAAACTGATTTCCCGGCTCCAGATGTCGATGGCATTGCGATGACCATCCGGCGTGATGGTGTAGCGGACGTACCGGTGCACGCCGGGTTTCAGCAGATCGGCACGCGGCAGGCGGTCGCCGACCTTGATGATGACGGGCTCGGCCAGAGCGCCTTGCGCCGCAATTGATAGCGCGGCAGCGGCGAAAATCGGTGCCAGACTTTTCATGATCGAACCTGTGATGTGCGAAATGGGCGCGAATATCGGACGGCGCGGCCAACTTTCGGGTCGTGAGCCTGCACCTCGGCCAGCGGAGCTGCACGTGCTTCTGGTCACATCCTCTTTCCTGTAAGGGACCGGGTACCCGCCCGGTCGACCGATCGAAGCTCGCGATCTCACAGGCGAAGCGACATGACTTCCGGGTCTGTTTGCACCCGAAATGCCTGCACATCATCGCGCCAGCTCATAGCCGGAGCCGGAAATGTTCGCTCGAAACGTTTTTCGATCCGTGTGCGCAAGCATCTTCGGCGCGGCAGCCGCCCTGTCGATCCTTGCTTGCAGCAACGCACTCGCGGGAAATGCTCTGCCGCGGTGGAAAACCCTGCCGCCGGTCCCGGCACTGCCCGCGCCCGAGCGTTCCGGACATGCCGACGTCAACGGCATCCGGATGTATTACGCAATGTTCGGGCACGGGTCGCCCGTGCTTCTCATTCACAACGGGCTGGGCAGCGGGGACGATTGGGGCGGAGAGGTGCCGATCCTCGCGAAGGAACACACCATCATCGTCGCCGACACCCGTGGTTTCGGACGCAGCACCCTCGGCAACGAACCGCTGACATATCACCTTCTTGCCGGTGATTACGTGGCGCTGCTGAAAACCTTGCACATGCATCCGGTTTATCTCGTCGGCACGAGCGACGGCGGCATCATCGGCATCGATATCGCGCTCCATCATCCGGAGCTGCTGAGCGGCATGTTCATTCAAGGTGCGAACATCAACAAGGACGGCATCCAGACTTCGCCGCCCGATCTCACGGCCGTCCGGTTGGCATTGCTGCGTTCGAAGTCCGAATACATGCGCTTGTCCGCCACGCCGGATGCCTACGCCCGGTTTCGTGCCGCCTACAACGCCATGCCGCAACCGGACTACACCGTCGATCAGCTGGCCACGATCCGGATACCCACCACGGTAGCCATTGCGGATCACGACGAAGGCATCAAGCGTTCACACTCCGAACTGATCGCCCGGTCGATCCCGAATGCCCGTGTCGTCGTACTGAAAGATGTCAGCCATTTCGCACCGATCCAGGATCCCGCCGGATACGCCGCAGCGGTGGAAAAGGCCATGTCAGAGCTTTGAGCCATTCGCATCATCTTTGAACCCTTTGGCCGGTCAAGGGCACTCACGAAGCCGCTCGCACCCAAGTACCCGAGCCGATGCGCCCGCAGACAGTTGGTTCGAAAGGCTGATGCTCGGTGCGGTCCATTCCCTTCTCGCGGCTTCGACTCAAGCGGAGCACTTCATGAAAGCCGGCAAGCATTCGCACGCACCTGTTTTATTCGCCGCTGCTCCATCTTCCGCGAAATCCGCGTGCCGCGAGCGCACTTCGATCGGCAGACGCCAAGGCAAAGCGGAACAGATGGTTTCGCCGCGATCCCGGTCATGGAAGGGAATGACGGCGATTGCTTTGGCCGGCGTCTTTCTTTCCGCAGCGTGCAGCGCCGCCGCCGCGAGCGGTTGGAAAATCATCCCCTCGCCCAGCACCGGCACCATCAACCAGCTCAATGCCGCCACCGCCATTTCCGGTTCCGATGCGTGGGCGGTGGGCACGACGGGGTTGCCGGACTTCAACAGCCTGGGCGTGACCTTGCACTGGAACGGACGCACCTGGCAAAGCATTCCCAATCCCAGCCCATCGGGCGCGGTGGCCGTGAATCTTTTGGGCGTTGCAGCGGCGGCATCAGACGATGTATGGGCGGTGGGCCGGTGGGCCGATCCAGCCACTTTGTCGAACAGGGGACTCATCCTCCATTGGGACGGATCCATGTGGCAGATCGCCGATACGCCTGATTTAGGCGGATCTACTTTCCAGGCGGTCACCGTGATTTCGCCAAGCGATGTCTGGGCCGTGGGGCAAGACGGGTCCGGCACGCTTGCCGAACACTGGGACGGCCAAAGTTGGTCGGTGGTACCGACGCCGAACCAGAAGCAGGGTGGCGACCTCACTGCCGTGGGCGGCACTTCATCAACGGACGTCTGGGCCGTAGGCTCCTTCCTCGATGGACAATTCAGAACCCACACCCAAATCCTGCACTGGAACGGTCAAGCCTGGTCCATCAGCCCGAGCCCGGACAACGGAGACAGCAGCGAACTGGAAGGCATCGCTGCCATTTCCCCGAACGATGTCTGGGCCGTCGGCCATTCGTTTCCTTCCAATGTGGCGACACTCACCGAACATTGGGATGGAACTTCGTGGACGGTCGTTTCCGGCCCAAGCCTCGATGTCGCACAATTGAATGCCGTGGTCGCGGTCTCGTCCAGCGATGTATGGGCAGTGGGTTGGGTACTGGGTCCGAATGCGCAGGCGCAGGCGCTGGCCGAGAACTGGAACGGAAGCAAGTGGGTTTTCTCGCCCACGCCGCCCGTCTCGTCGCAACCACGCAGCAATCAGACCGCGGAGTTTCTCGGCATCACGCGCTCCCCTCAGGCCGTGCTGGCTGTCGGCGAGGCAATCGGCAATCTCTCGCAGAGCCCGCAACAGACGCTGATGGAAGTGCATCGGCCCTGATCGACAGCGGCGCCGGGTTCGCGGTCTTCTCGCCGAAGCAGGGGCGGGCGAATTTCAAGCGATCATCCGGCAGGCACAAGCGCTAAGCTTGCGCAGTCGCCAAGCCGGGGAACCGCCATGTCCGCGCAACGCCTCCGCCTCGCCTGCCTGCTGGCGTTGTCGCTGGCCGCCTGCCAGCCGGCGCCGATGGCCGATCCGGTTGCGACGAAACCGGCAAGCGCCGCAACAAATGTCGCCGTGCCGGATTCGAGTACCGGACCGGCTGCGGCAAACACTGGTGCGACCGCCGATCACGCCGACACGAAGCAGTACAAGATCGACATCAGCTATCCGGCATTGAGTGCGGACGAGGCGCCGCTGCTCGCAATGCTGCACAAGATCGCAAATGCCGCGAAGCGGGATTTCATGCAGTCGCTGCCGGATCCCAAGCAGTCTCCCGAATTCGCAAATCGGCAAATGCAATTGCTGATCGACTTCAAGCTGGCTGCGCGGACCGCCGGTTTCATCAGCGTGAGGGAAACCGGCATCCAGGACACCGGCGGCGCGCATCCGATCCCGATCGATTCGACGGTTGTTTACGACACGCAAGCGCACCGCACGGTGACGCTCGACGATCTGTTCGCCCAGCCCGATGCCGCGCGCAAGGCGCTGGCCGATTACGCGCGGACCGAATTGAAGAACAAGATCATGGCGCAGGCGCCCAAGCCGGGTGAAGGTTCGCCCGAAGCGATCAAGGAATGGAAAACCAACGCGCAGAAGATGATCGATGACGGCACGCAACCCACTATGCAGAACTTCGCCAATTTCATCGTACGCGCAACGGACAATCCGCTTGAACCGAGCCCGGGCCTGCTGCTGGTCTTTCCGCCCTATCAGGTCGCCGCATACGTCTACGGAACGCAGACCGTGTTTGCGCCGGCCGGGGTATTCGCTCGATATCTGAAGCCGCAATACCAAAACGCGTTCGGAATACCGACCGTGAATTGATCGACGATCAATCCGCGAGGTGCGCGATGGCAGCAGTGGCCGCGTCGCGATTGGCGTCGTCGAACGGCGGCAGCCATTCACAATCGCCAAGCACGTCGCCGTCGAGACAGCGCGCATTGACGCTGTAGCCGTGCGGATGCGAGCGTGGCACGTAGAAAGATTTCACACCGCAGTGTTTGCAGAACAGGTGACGCGCGGTGCCGGTGTTGAAGCGATATTCGGTGAGCGCATCCTCGCCGCGCAGCAGGCGAAAGCGTGCCGCCGGCACGATCAGATGGACGAAGCCCGTCATGCGGCAGATCGAGCAGGTGCATTCCTGCACTTTGGGCCGTGGTTCCGCGTCCACTTCGAAACGCACGGCTCGGCAGTGGCAGCCGCCGGTGTAAGTCACGAACTCGGACATGGTTTGCGAATCGCCGGGCGATCGGCCTATCGTACTTTCGACACATCCGCGCCGCATGCATCCCCACTACGCTCCATGCGACCTTCGAGGGAAAACGCCATGCTCAAGCCTGCCCTGACCGCTTTCGCGCTCGCGTTCGCTGCCGCCTCAGCGCAAGCGGCGCCGCCCGTGCCGGCATCTTCTTCCGCGGCAAAATCCGAAACGTCCGCACCGGCGTGGGTGCAGAAGAGCAACGCGGACGCGATGGTGCTGATGGACGTGCTGGCGAAGTTCAACCCGGAATTCGCCTCGCGTTTCGGTGTGCCCGGTTATGACAGCAAGGTGATCGATCTCAAGCCGAACGTCGATCAGCGCACGATCACGGCGCTGACGCAGGCGCGCAGCACGTTGCAGAAAGATCTGGCGACCGAGAAAGATCCCAACGTACGCCAGGATCTGGAGATCCTGATCAAGGCGGCCGATCGCCAGATAGAAGACATCAAGCTCAATGACCAGTATCTGCTGGAATACAACGATATCGGCCAGACCATTTTCCAGGGCGAGTTCGGACTGCTGCAGGACGACGTGCCGGCTGAACGCCGCGCGCACGCGCTGGATCGGCTGAAGTGCTATGTCGGCATGGCGCCCGGTTGCACGCCGGTGACCAAAGAGGCCGAGGCGCTGTTCACCGCCAAGCTCGGCAATAGGAAATTGATCGGGCCGTACAAGGCCGAGGTCGAGCAGAACCTCGCCAACACGGCTCGTTACGTGGACGGCGTGCGCAAGCTGTTCGCCAAGTACAAGCTGGGCGGCGAGGACGCGCTGAATGCGTTCGAGAAACAGATGGGCGAATACGACGGCTGGGTGAAATCCACGGTGCTGCCGCACGCGCGCACCGATTTCCGACTGCCCGAACCGGTGTACGCCAACAATCTCAAGGACGTCGGCATCGATATCAGCCCAAAGGAGCTGATCAAGAAGGCCGAGCTGGAATTCATGGAAACGCAGAACGAGATGGAAATCCTGGCGCCCTATGTGGCCAAGGCCGAAGGCATCAACGCGACCGGTTACCGCGACGTGATCAAGGCGCTGAAGAAAGACCAGCTCGATCGCAATTCGATCGAACCGTACTACCACCAAGTGATCGGCAAGATCGAGGACATCATCCGCGAGCAGAATCTGGTCAGCCTGCCCGCACGGCAGATGCAGATGCGCGTGGCCTCGGAAGCCGAGAGCGCGTCGCAGCCCGCGCCGCACATGGATCCGCCGCCGCTGCTCAACAATCACGGCGAGCGCGGCACCTTCGTGTTGCCGCTGGGCAATCCGCCCAACGGCTCGGGTAAATCGGAAACGTACGACGACTTCACCTGCAAGGCCTGCGCGTGGACGCTGACCTCGCACGAAGGCCGGCCGGGACACGAACTGCAGTTTTCGGCGATGGTCGAACACGGCGTGTCGCTGGCGCGCTCGCTGTTCGCATTCAACAGCGTCAACGTGGAAGGCTGGGCGCTGTATTCGGAATTCATGATGGCGCCGTACGAACCCGCCGGCGGCCAGATGATCCAGTTGCAATTGCGCCTGCTGCGCGCCGCGCGCGCGATGCTCGATCCGATGTTGAACCTCGGATTGATCACGCGCGACCGAGCGCACGACATACTGTTCAATGATGTCGGCTTGTCGGAAGCCTTTGCGCGCGAGGAGCTGGACCGCTTCACCTTCCGCTCGCCCGGCCAGGCGACCGCGTATTTCTACGGCTATTCGCGGATCCTCGAACTGCGTGCGCACACGCAGATCGCGCTGGGCGATAAGTTCAACCTGAAATCGTTCAACGACTTCCTGTTGAGCGAAGGCCTGCTGCCGCCGGATCAACTGGCCGAAGCGGTGGAGACGCAGTTCATTCCGGCGCAGAAGAAAAGCGCACGGTAGCGTCGTGGATCGAGCGCCTCTCCCGTTCGCGGGAGAGGCGCTTTCGTCAGTCCTCCGAAATCGTGAACTTGCCGAAATCCACGCCCAGGTTCCAGCCGGTGCCGCTGCCGGAGAGCGCGAGCGAAACATTGCCTTTGGTCATCACCGTGCTGCGCGAGGAGCGCACGGCCCCGGCGTGCGCCTCGGCGTTGGCGTAGGTGCCCAGCACCTCGCGGATGTCGTAGATGCCGGAGAACTTGCCGACGCCGCTGATCTCGGACTTGCCGAAGCTCAGGCCGCCGCCCTTGCTGGAAAGATGCACGCGCATGGACTGGCCGTTGCTGCAGCGGATCGAGCCGGAGCCGGATGAGGTCTTGTAGAACGCCGACCAGCCCGCCAGCGAGAACGTCATCCTGCAACTGATCTCGTGCGCGGCACGCGCGGGCGCGGCAACGCACATGCCGGCGGTCGCGGCGCCGAAAAAGGCGTAAACAAGCAGCTTGCGCATGGTTCCGCTCCGTTCAACCCGTTCGGGCAGCGGGATTATGATGCGACATTCGCGAAATGGATGCACCGGCCATGCAATTGCCCGGCACGATCTGGACGATCGGCCACTCCACGCGCACGCTCGAGGAGTTCCTCGCGCTCTTGGCCGACAACGGGATCGAGGCGCTGGCCGACGTGCGGCGGTTTCCCGGTTCGCGCAGGTTCCCGCATTTCAACGCCGAGGCGCTGGCACACGCGCTGGACAAGGCCGGCGTCGAATACGTCCCGTTTCCCGAGCTGGGCGGCCGGCGCAAGCCGCGCGCCGACTCGCCGCACACGCAATGGCGCAATGCCGCTTTCCGGGCCTACGCCGACTACATGGATACGGAAGAATTCCGCGTCGGCATCGAACGCCTCGCCGCGCTCGCTCGCGAAAAACGCACGGCGGTGATGTGCTCGGAAGCGGTATGGTGGCGCTGCCATCGGCGTCTGATCTCCGACTGGTTCACCGCGCACGGCACGCATGTGCTGCACATCCTCGATGCGAGGCATGTAGTGGAATACCCTTCCGATGCGGCACCGCAGGGAACGAACGGCGAACTGGACTATGGCTGAGCACGCTCGGCCGCCGGTCTGAGGGCCTTCCCCTGCCGCGCGAAGCGGTTACCCTTTGCGCATGTATACGCAGTGCCCCGAATGCCTGACCATCTATGCGGTGGACGTGCCGGTGCTGGCGCAGGCGCACGGCAACGTCCGCTGCGGACGGTGCACGATGGTGTTCGACGCGCTGCCTTCGTTGAGCGATGCGCTTCCTTCGGAGCCCTTCGCCGGCTTGCCCGCGCGGCCCCCCGCGGAACCGCCGCTGCTGGTAGAACCGCTACTCCATCCGGCGCCCGATGTCGTCACGGATGAACAATCGGATGGGGCATCCGTAACGCATGCGACGCCCGATTTCGCGCGGCCGCGTGTGCGGCGCAGAACGCATCGCAACGTTCGCTGGATCGCCGGTTGCGCGCTGCTCGCGCTCCTTCTGATCGCGCAATTGGTCTGGGCCAACCGCGCTTCGCTGGGCGCGGATTCAGCCATGCGGCCGGTGCTTGCACGCGTTTGCGCAGCGCTCGGGTGCACGCTGCCGCCGCTGAAGGACATTTCGAAACTGACCCTGCTGTCGCGCGACATCCGTCCGCACCCCAGCGTACCGGGCGCGCTGATCATCAGCGCCACGATCCGCAACGATGCCGATTTCACCCAGCCGTACCCGGTGATCCGCATCTCCCTTTCCGATCTGGACGGCAATGCGATCGCGATGCGCCGCTTCCGCCCGGCCGAATACGTCAGCGACCCGAAAACGCGCGCAGCGGGACTGCCGCCGGACGGCACGGTCGCGGCGGTGTTCGAAGTCGAAGATCCGGGCAAGAACGCGGTGGCGTTCGAATTCGGATTCGAATGACCGTGATGCGAACTCATTCGCGCCCGCGAACGAATGCGTTTCTCGAAGCACTTATCATCCGTCGAAAGCGGCGCTACACTTTCCGGCCCCGGGTGCGCAATGCATCCTTTGTCGAACCCCTGAGCACCTTTCGAACAGACGTGGAAGCCGCTGTACTCAATTCCCCCACTCCCTTGCACGCGTCCGCCGATGCCGGTGCTGCGGCGTTGCGCGAATGCGTGGCGCGCAGCGCACGCCGCTATCTCGCCGACCTGCACGGCACGCCTTGTTCAGAAGGGCTGTACGCGCTGCTGATGCGCGAAGTGGAAGCGCCCTTGTTGAGCGAAGTGCTGCGCTGGTGCGGCGGCAACCAGAGCCGCGCAGCCGAGGCACTCGGCATCAACCGCGCCACCCTGCGCAAGAAGCTGCTTGCGCACGGCCTGGTCTGAAGCGCCGCGCGACATCGTGCGCCCATCATCGGCCAGGAACTCCGCGATAGTTCCCGTCCGGCGCGCGCTGCTCAGCGTCTCGGAAAAAAGCGGCATCGCCGATCTGGGTGAGGCGCTGCATGCGCTCGGCGTAGAACTGATTTCCACCGGCGGCAGCGCGAAAGCGCTCCGCAATGCCGGCGTGCCGGTGCGCGAGATCAGCGAGATCACCGGCTTCCCGGAAATCATGGACGGCCGCGTCAAGACGCTGCATCCGAAAGTGCACGGCGCGCTGCTGGGCCGGCGCGGCACGGACGATGCGGTGATGCGCGAACACGGCATCGCACCGATCGATCTGCTGGTGGTGAATCTCTATCCCTTCGCGCAGACCGTGGCGCGGCCGGATTGCGACTACGCAGAGGCGATCGAAAACATCGACATCGGCGGGCCGGCAATGCTGCGCGCCGCGGCGAAAAATCAGGAACGCGTGGCGGTGTTGACCGATCCCGCCGATTACGCCGAGCTGATCGAAACCCTGCGGCGCGAAGGCGGCAGCACCCCGGAATTGCGCCGCCGCCTGGCCGCCGCGGCGTTCGCGCACGTGGCGCGCTACGACGGCATGATCGCGGATTGGCTGTCCGCGCGCGCGGACAGCGGCGAACGTTCGCACGCGTTCGCGCCGACCTTGCACCTCTCGCTGCACCGCGCGCAGGAATTGCGCTACGGAGAAAATCCGCACCAGGGCGCGGCGCTGTACGTTTCCGAACGACCGCCCGCGGGCAGCATCGCCGCCGCGCGCGTGCTGACCGGCAAGGAGCTCTCGTACAACAATTTCGCCGATGCCGACGCCGCGCTGGAGTGCGTCAAGGCGTTCGGCAAGGCGCCGGCCTGCGTGATCGTCAAGCACGCCAATCCCTGCGGCGTGGCGCTGGCCGAAGACGTCGTGCAAGCTTACGAACGCGCTTACGCGTGCGATCCGGTCTCCGCATTCGGCGGCGTCATCGCCTTCAATCGCGCGCTGGACGGCGCGACGGTACGCACGATCCTCGCCAAACAATTCGTGGAAGTGCTGGTCGCACCCGAATTCGATGCCGAAGCACTGGCCGCGCTGGGCAAGAAGCCGAACGTGCGCGCGCTGGCCATTGGTGCCTGGACGGAAACCGCAGTCAACACGCGCGAATTGCGCAGCATCGGCGGCGGCGTGCTGGTGCAGGATCCGGACCGCGACACATTGCTGCTGTCCGATCTGAAAGTGGTGAGCAAACGCGTGCCCGACGCGGACCAGTTGCGCGATCTATTGTTCGCCTGGCATGTGGCGATGTTCGTGAAATCTAATGCGATCGTGTATGCGCGCGATGGCCGCACCATCGGCATCGGCGCGGGCCAGATGAGCCGCGTAGTCAGCGCGCAGATCGCGGCATTGAAAGCCGAACAGGTCGATCTGCCTGTGGCCGGCTGCGTGATGGCCTCGGACGCGTTCTTTCCGTTCCGCGACGGCGTCGACGCGGCGGCGCAGGCCGGCGTGCGCGCGGTGATCCAGCCCGGCGGCTCGATGCGCGACGAGGAAGTGATCGCAGCGGCGGACGAACACGATCTGGCGATGGTGTTTACGGGAGTTCGGCATTTCAGACATTGAATGTCTGAAATGCTCCTCTTGCCATCCCTGGCAGCTGGGTCCCGGGCAATCCCTGCCCGGGATGACGCTTCGTTGTAGGCTGTACCCATGCGTTATGAGCTGTATTACTGGCCTACTATCCAGGGACGCGGCGAGTTCGTGCGGCTCGCGCTGGAAGATGCGGGCGCGGATTACGTCGATGTCGCCCGCTTGCCTGAGGCGTCCGGCGGCGGCGAAGCTGCATTGATGAAGTTCATGGAGGAATCCGGCGGCGTACATCCGCCGTTCGCGCCGCCGTTCCTGAAAGCGGGCCGCACGCTGATCGCGCAGACCGCGAACATCCTTCTGTTCCTCGGCGCGCGTTTGAATCTTGCACCCGAGGATGAAACCGGGAAATTGTGGACGCACCAGTTGCAGTTGACGATTTCCGATCTCGTCGTGGAAATCCACGACAGCCATCATCCGATCGCCAGCGGCTTGTATTACGAGGATCAGCAGCCGGAAGCGAAGCGCCGTGCCGGCGATCTGCGCCGCCGAAGATTGCCGAAATATCTCGGCTATTTCGAACGCGTGCTGGCGCTGAACGCACGCGGCCGCAACCGTTGCCTGGTCGGCAGCGCCACCACGTATGCCGATCTCTCGCTGTTCCAGGTCGTGGAAGGCCTGCGTTACGCCTTTCCGCGCACGATGCGCAAGCTGGAAGACGAACTGCCGCTGACGGTCGAATTGCACGACCGCATCGCGCAGCGCGCCGGCATTGCGGCGTATCTGGCTTCGCCCCGCAGGATTCCGTTCAACAACGACGGGATCTTCCGGCGTTATGCGGAACTCGACAGCGCGTGACCGTCAGTCGCTGCTGCTTGCGGGTTTGGGCGGCGCGCCCCACTTGTAGATCGTGTAGTAGACCGGATCGACCGGACCCATGCGCGGATCGCGGATCAGCTTGCCGGTGCCGCCGTTGACCATGAAAGTTTGCGTGACGCCGTTCTTGGGCGTGATGCGCACCATGTAGAGCGTCGCGCCGCGGCGGTATTCCTCGACCGTGTCGCCGTTGCTTTCGGTGTGCACGCTTACCGTCGGCGCCTGTTCGCCGTTGGCGCCGCGTGCGGCCGGTGCGATCGAGGGCGGAATGCTGGTGCTGGGCAGCGGGATCGAGGACTGCTTGGGTCCGGGATCGTTGATGCCCGGCGGCGGCAGACCGGTGCCTTTGGCGGGCGGCGCATCCGCCTGTTGCGCGAAAGCCACGGCGGCGAACGCGGTGAACACGACCTCGAGCATCAACGCGAACAGATGTTTCTTCATCGCCGTGACTCCAATCGCTCGACCTGACCAAGAATACACCGTGAGCATGAACGCGGCGCGCACGAATGGCACATGAGAGAATCGCCGGATGGCCAGCCTCGTTTTGATCGACGGTTCGAGTTATCTCTACCGTGCTTTCCACGCGCTGCCGCCGCTGACCAACCCGGCTGGCGAACCGACCGGCGCGCTGTTCGGCGTGGTCAACATGCTGCGCGCCACGCTGAACGCCAAGCCCGACTACGCCGCGTTCGTGCAGGACGCTTCGGGCCCGACCTTCCGCGACGCGCTGTACGCCGAATACAAGGCCAACCGCGCGCCGATGCCGGAGGACCTGGTCGCGCAGGTCGAACCGATGCTGAAGATCGTGCGCGCTCTGGGCCTGCCGATCCTGCGCGTGGAAGGCGTGGAAGCCGACGACGTGATCGGAACGCTCGCGCGCCGCGCGGCGGCCGAAGGCATCGACGTCACCATCTCCACCGGCGACAAGGATTTCGCGCAACTCGTCGGTCCGCACGTCACGCTGGTCAACACGATGTCCGGCAGTGTGCTCGACCGTGCGGTCGTGATCGAGAAATTCGGCGTGCCGCCCGAGCGCGTGATCGATCTGCTGGCACTGATGGGCGACTCCATCGACAACATCCCCGGCGTGCCCAAGTGCGGCCCCAAAACCGCGGCGAAGTGGATCAGCCAATACGGAGATCTGGATGGCGTCATCGCACACGCGGAGGAAGTCGGCGGCAAGATCGGCGAGAACCTACGCAGTGTCCTGGCGCAATTGCCGCTTTCGCGGCAGCTCGCGACGATCAAGACCGATTGCGAGCTGAAAGTCGGGCCGACCGATCTGGCGCTGCGGCCGCGCGACGTGGATGCACTCCGCGAGTTGTACACGCGCTATGCGTTCGTGCAGGCGTTGAGGGAGTTGGACAAAGAGCAGGGACCAGGGACCAGGGGCCAGGGACCAGAAGCTCCGCAATTGGTCGGCTCTCCCAGTCCCCGGTCCCCGGTCCCCGGTCCCCAACCGCCCGGCGAATACGAACTCGTCACCACGCGCGCGCAACTGGATGCCTGGATCGAAAAACTGCGCAATGCAGAACTGATCGCCTTCGACACCGAAACCACCTCGCTGGAATCGGTACGCGCCGACTTGGTCGGGCTCTCGTTCGGGGTGGAAGTACCGCACGCCTGCTACATTCCCGTCGGCCACGACTATCCCGGCGTGCCGCAGCAACTGCCGCGCGAGGAAGTGCTCGACGCGCTGAAGCCGATCCTCGAAGACGAGAACAAGCCCAAGCTCGGCCAGCACGCCAAATACGACATCAACGTGCTGGGCTTGCACGGCATCGAACTGCGCGGGCTGAAGTTCGACAGCATGCTGGAATCCTACGTGCTGAACGCCACCGCCTCGCGTCACGACATGGACACGCTGGCGAAGCGCTATCTGAACTACGACACCATCAAGTATTCGGATGTGACCGGCAAAGGCTCCAAGCAGATTTCGTTCTCGCAGGTCGATCTGGATCAGGCCTGCCGCTACGCCGCCGAGGACGCCGACGTCACCCTGCGTCTGCACCAGGCATTGTGGCCGCGCGTGTGCGAGCAGCCTTCGCTGCGCAAATTGTTCGAGGAAATCGAACTGCCGCTGGTTTCGGTGCTGGCGCGCATGGAGCGGCGCGGCGTGCTGATCGACGCGGCCGCGCTGAAGCGGCAGGGCGATGAACTCGCCAAACGCATGCACGAGATCCAGCAGCGCGCCTACGGGCTGACGGGCCGCGATTTCAATATCGATTCGCCGAAGCAGTTGCAGGCCCTGCTGTTCGAGGAACTGCAACTCCCGGCGGTGATGAAGACGCCGACGGGCCAGCCTTCCACCAATGAAGAGGCGCTGGAAGCGATCGCCGACCAGCATGAATTGCCGCGCCTGATCCTCGATTGCCGCGCGCTGGCCAAGCTGCGCAGCACCTACACGGACAAGCTGCCGCAGATGATCAATCCGCGCACCGGCCGCGTGCATACTTGCTATCACCAGGCCGCCGTGGCCACGGGCCGCGTGTCCTCCACCGAACCGAACCTGCAGAACATCCCGATCAAGTCCGAGGACGGCCGGCGCATCCGGCAAGCTTTCATCGCGCCGCCGGGCTGGAAGGTGCTGGCAGCGGATTATTCGCAGATCGAATTGCGGATCATGGCGCATCTCTCCGGCGACGAAACCCTGATCCGCGCGTTCAAGGACGGCGCCGACGTGCACCGCGCCACCGCCGCGGAAGTGTTCGGCGTGCCGCCGGAATCCGTGGACGCCAACCAGCGCCGCGCGGCCAAGGTGGTCAATTTCGGCCTGATGTACGGCATGAGCGCGCACGGGCTGTCGCGCGCGCTGGGCATCGGCCGGCTGGAAGCCGGTGAATACATCGCGCGCTATTTCGAACGTTTCCCGGGCGTGCGCGCCTTCATGGATTCGACGCGCGAGCAGGCGCAGCGCGACGGCTACGTGGAGACGCTGTTCGGCCGGCGGCTTTATCTGGAATCGCTGCGTTCCCGCAACGCCGCGCAGCGCGCGGGCGCCGAGCGCGCCGCGATCAACGCGCCGATGCAGGGCACGGCGGCCGACATCATCAAGCGCGCGATGATCGAGATCGACCGATGGCTGCTGGAACGCGATGACGCGCACATGCTGATGCAGGTGCACGACGAGCTGGTGTTCGAAGTGCGCGAGGATGCGCTGGAAGAAATTTCAGCGGGTGTGCGCGAAAGGATGCAGGCCGCCGCGCAACTTTCGGTGCCGCTGGTGGTGGAGGTAGGTTCCGGCGCAAATTGGGATGAAGCGCATTGAAACAAAAGCGGGAACAGGGAACAGAACCGAATCGCACGTTCCCCGTTCCGCGTTCCCGCTTCTCGCGTTTGGCCATCCAAACGCCTCAGCCGTATGCCGGAAGTCATGCCTGTTCCAGCGCATGAACATCGCCTGAACTGACCCGGAAACTCATTTGAACTTAACGCACCCCGTGCTTATCTAAGCATCGGACGCACGCAACGGCGTCCGGGTTTCACTCACCTCC
>DAIOUL010000028.1:0-29846 GCA_036759545.1 Rhodanobacteraceae bacterium | reverse complement strand
ACACGCTGCTGATGGTCGGCTCGCGTTTCCCGTATTCGGAATTCCTGCCCAAGGAAGGACAAGCGCGCGGTGTGCAGATCGACCTCGATCCGGCGATGCTGTCGATCCGCTATCCGATGGAGATCAATCTCGTCGGCGATTCGCAAGCGACCTTGCGCGCGTTGATCCCGATGTTGCAGCGCAAGTCCGATCGAAGCTGGCGCGAGGAGATCGAGAGGGGCGTCAAGGAATGGTGGCGCGTGCTGGAAGCGCGCGCGATGACCGAAGCGGAGCCGGTCAATCCCGAACGCATGTTCTGGGAGCTCTCGCCCAAGCTGCCGGACAACTGCATCCTCGCTTCCGACTCCGGTTCCGCGGCCAACTGGTATGCGCGCGACATCAAGATCCGCCGCGGCATGATGGCTTCGCTTTCCGGAGGCCTGGCGACGATGGGCCCCGGGGTGCCATACGTGATTGCCGCCAAGTTCGCGTTTCCCGATCGCGTCGCAATCGCATTGGTGGGCGACGGCGCGATGCAGATGAACGGCAACGCCGAGCTGATCACCATCGGCGACTACTGGAAGGAATGGGACGATCCGCGCCTGATCATCATGGTGTTGAACAACCGCGACCTGAACCAGGTGACGTGGGAGCAGCGCGTGATGGAAGGCGATCCCCGGTACGACGCCTCGCAGCACGTACCGGATTTCCCCTACGCGCGCTACGCCGAATTGATCGGTTTGAAAGGCGTGATGGTCAACCGGCCCGAACAGATCGCCACCGCATGGGACGAAGCTTTGTCGGCAGATCGTCCCTGTGTAATCGAGGCGATCACCGATCCCGAGGTGCCGCCGTTGCCGCCGCACATCACGTTCAAACAGGCCGAGCACTTCATCGAATCGATGTTGAAGGGCGACTCGCAAACGCGCGGAATGATCCGGCAATCTTCGCGCGAGACCTGGGCGACGTTGTTTCCGGGTACGGAAAAAGAGTGAGCGCAATTGATGGAAACCGTTACCTTGCGCGCACCGCAGGTGAGCGCCTACACGGTGCAGACCGACGCGCCCGAATCCGACGGCACGCTGGAATGGGATTCGACCACGCTGGTGCTGGTGGAGATCGAAGCCGGAGGCCAGCGCGGCCTCGGTTACAGCTACGCGGATGTTTCCACCGCGGTGCTGATCCGCGATCTGCTCTCGAAAGTGGTCGAAGGCCGCGATGCCATGGACATCGATGGCGCGTGGTCGGCGATGCTTACCGCGATCCGCAATCTCGGCCGGCCGGGCATCGCCTCGATGGCCGTCAGCGCGGTCGACAACGCGCTGTGGGACTTGAAAGCGAAGTTGCTGGAGTTGCCGTTGTTCAAGCTGCTCGGCGCCGTGCGCGATGCGGCGCCGGTATACGGCAGCGGCGGATTCTGTTCCTACAGCGATGCGCAATTGCGCGAACAGCTCGGCGGCTGGGCGGATGAAGGCATCGGGATGGTGAAGATGAAAGTCGGCCGTGAACCCCAGCGCGATCCCGCACGCGTGGGCGTGGTGCGCGAAGCGATCGGCGACGACGTGCAATTGTTCGTGGACGCCAACGGCGCGTACTCGCGCAAGCATGCGCTGCGGCTGGCGCAGACCTTCGCCGATTACGACGTGGCCTGGTTCGAAGAGCCGGTGACTTCGGACGATCTGGAAGGCTTGCGCCTGATTCGCGATCGCGCGCCGGCGGAAATCGACATCGCCGCCGGCGAATACGGCTACGACTCGTGGTATTTCCGCCGCATGCTGCAAGCCGGCGCGGTGGACGTGCTGCAAGCCGACGCCACGCGCTGCGCGGGCATCAGCGGCTTTCTGCGCGCGAGCGCCTTGTGCGAAGCCTTCAACCTGCCGTTCTCGGCGCATTGCGCGCCGGCCTTGCACGCGCACCCGGCATGCGCATCGCGGCCGCTAAGGCACATCGAATATTTCCACGACCACGTGCGCATCGAATCGATGCTGTTTGACGGTGTGCTGCAACCGGTGGACGGCGCGTTGAAGCCCGATGCGTCGCGGCCGGGCATGGGGCTGGAATTCAAGCACAAGGACGCGGAGCGCTATCGCGTGTTCGCGTGAACAGACGAGGAGATTGCGATATGGAAATCGATCATCCCAAACAGCGCTGCGGGCACGAAGGCTGCCGCTGCGATGTCGAATCGGGCCAACGCTATTGCAGCGAACACTGCCGGCAGGCCGACCAGAACCCAGACCCGACCGATCCGCGCATCCAGGGTGGCGCGTGCGGCTGCGGTCATCCTGAATGCATCGACAAGTAATCGAACCGCGGAATGATCGATGGGTGGTCGTCGATCGCGGAGGCAAGGAGCGCGCATGACAAGTTCATTTCGAAACAAGGTGGTCGTCATTACCGGGGCGACGGCGGGCGTGGGCCGCGCAACGGCACTGGCGTTCGCGAAGCAAGGCGCGAAGGTCGGACTGATCGCGCGCGGCGAGGAAGGCCTGGAATCGACGCGGCGCGAGATCGAGCTGGCCGGCGGCGAAGCGGTTGCGTGCAGTGCGGACGTCGCGGAGGCGTCGGCCCTGGACGAAGCCGCCGACCGCATCGTGCGCGAACTGGGTCCGATCGACATCTGGGTCAACAACGCCATGGCAACGGTGTTCGCGCCGGTGGACGACATCACGCCGGACGAATTCAGGCGCGTCACCGAGGTCACGTATCTGGGCGGCGTGTACGGCACGATGGCCGCGCTGAAACGCATGCGCGCACGCGATCGCGGAGTGATCGTGCAGGTTTCTTCCGCGCTCAGCGTGCGCAGCATCCCGCTGCAATCCGCCTACTGCGGCGCCAAGCACGCGCTGTCGGGCTTCATCGACGCGCTGCGTTGCGAAATGATCCACGCGTGCAGCCGCATCCACGTCACCGCGGTGCAACTTCCGGCGATGAACACGCCGCAATTCGAATGGGCGCGCAACAAATTGCCGCGTCGCCCGCAACCCGTGCCGCCGATCTATCAACCCGAAATCGCCGCCGAGGCGATCCTGTTCGCCGCCAGCCACAAGCGCCGCAACATCCCGGTCGGCGCGCCGACGTGGCTCGCGCTTTGGGGCCAGCGCTTCGTGCCGGGACTGATGGACTGGTATCTGGGCCGAACGGCGTTCGGCGGGCAGATGACCGATCAACCGGAAACGGGTACGCATCCGGACAATCTGTTCAAGCCCGTGGCGGGCGAACATTCTGCGCGCGGCGAGTTCAGCGCGCGCGCGTGTTCTCGTTCGCCCGCGCTGTGGGTGGAAAAGAACCGCGCACCGTTGCTGGCAGGCGCCTTCGCGCTGGGCGTGATCGGTGCGCTGTCGTGTGGTTGCAGCTCGCGCCGTCGCTGGCGCTGAATGAGGAGCGAAACCATGGCCATCGGCAAAACCCACTGGGCCATCGCGGAAGGCTACATCCCGCCCGGCAGCACCGACGGCGAGGACCGCCGCTTCCTCAGCCACGAAACCGCGTGCATGTTGAACGCGAACGATCGCGACGCGCACGTGCGTATCACGGTGTACTTTTCCGACCGTGAGCCGGTCGGGCCCTACGAAATCACCGTGCCTGCCCGGCGCACCCTGCACCTGCGCTTCAACGATCTGACCGATCCGGCGCCGGTGCCGCGCGACACAGACTATTCCAGCGTGTTCGAATCGGACGTGCCGATCGTGGTGCAGCACACACGGCTGGATTCGCGCAAAGAGGCGCTGGCCCTGCTAAGCACGGTAGCCTTCTCCGCCTCCGGCTGACCCGGGGATTCAACATTCAGTGAACACCTAACCGCTTAGACTCGGGCGCTCACCTTCGAGGAAGGGCGGGACTTGGCTCGCAACGGCGGAATCCGCGCATGGATCGGCAGGTGGCGGCGCACGCGCGCGGCCGCCGCGCGCGCGCCCGAGCCGCCCTCCCGCGAGAGCGGTCCGGCGATCGATCTGCAAACCTGCGCGCGCGCCTTGGCAAAGCGGCACCGCGATCTCGCGCTGCGCGAAGCCAAACCGCTGTCGCCCCGCAACCTGCATCCCCGCAAAACCCTGCAACAGCACGAACACAGCGTGCGGCGTGCCTATGCCGTGGCGCGGGTGGCGGTGGCCGAGCAGCGCCGCATCGAACCGGCCGCCGAGTGGCTGCTGGACAATTTCTACCTGGTACGCACGCAACTGCGCGAGCTGGCGCCCGCGTTGTCGGCGCGCACCTTCCGCAAGCTGCCACGCATCGCCGAGAAGGGCGAGGTCGCGCCGCGCGCACTGATCATTGCGCGCGAATACGTGGCGCATGTCGACGGACGCATCGAGCCCGAGCAGGTCGGGCGGTTCCTGGCCGCGTATCAGGAAGAAACCGTGCTCGACATCGCCGAGCTGTGGACCCTGCCGGTGCTGCTGCGGCTGGCGCTGGTGGAACGGCTCGCGCAGAGCGCGCGCGTGATCGCCACGCGGCTGGACGAATACGCCAGCGCCGAATACTGGGCGGGTTATCTGATCGAGATGGCCGGCAAGGACGCCGCCGGCATGCTGATGTACGTCGCCGACATGGCGCGGCTCACCACCGCGATCACGCCGGCGTGGGTGGCGGAGTTCTACCGTCTGCTGGAAGGCAAGCATCCCTCGCTGGCGCTGGCGTTGACCTGGGCCGAGCAGCAACTCGACCAACGCGGGCTGAGCGTCGCGCAGGTGATCGATGCGGAAAGCCGCGCGCAGGCCGCCGACCAGGTTTCCATCGCCAACTGCATCAACGCGCTGAGGCTGGCGTCACGGCACAACTGGTCGGAGATCATCGAAGAAGTTTGCGCGGTGGACCGGATTTTGTCCGGCGATCCGGCGCAGACCTACGCGCAGATGGATTTCACCACGCGCGGCATCTACCGCCATGCGGTGGAGATTCTCAGTCAGCGCGCGCGCATCGCGGAAACCGAACTGGCACAGCGCGCTATCGCGACCGCGCGCGAGGCGGTCAGTCCGACCGGCGATCCGCGGGTCAATCACGTGGGCTATCACCTGATCGGCGGCGGCCGCGCCGCATTCGAACGCATGCTCGATGCCACGCCGCCGCCGCGCGCGCGCGTGGCTACCGCCTTGCGCACCTGGCCCGCAACGTTCTACCTCGGCTCGCTGGCGTTGTTGACCGCCGCCATCACCTTCGTGGCCGCGCACAACAACCTGCATGGATTGCCGCTGCCGCTGGATATCACCTTGCTGATCGCCTTGTTCGTGGCCGCGAGCCACCCGGCGGTCGCGATATTGAATTGGCTGGTCAGCGTGCTGGTTCCGCCGCGGCTGCTGCCGCGGCTGTCCTTCAGCGGCGGCATTCCGGACGACTGCCGCACGCTCATCGTGGTGCCGTGGCTGCTGGGCTCCCAACAAGGTCTGAGCGAGCAACTCGATGCACTGGAAATCCGCTACCTCGGCAACCGCGATCCCAATTTGCACTTCGCGATGCTCACGGATTTTCCCGATGCACCCGAGCGCGAGATGCCGGGCGACGAGGCACTGCTCGCCGCCGCGATCGAAGGCATCGAGCATCTGAACGCGAAATATCCGCTGGACGGCAGCACGCGCTTTCATCTGTTCCACCGTCCGCGCGAATGGAACGAACAGGAACACGCCTGGATGGGTTTCGAGCGCAAGCGCGGAAAGCTCGGCGAGTTGAATCGCGTGCTGCGCGGCGCTCCGCCTGACCGTTTCAGCGCGATCGAGGGCGACCTGGAGATCCTGCAGCGCGTGCGCTACGTGATCACGCTGGATGCCGACACGCTGCTGCCGCCGCAGACCGCACGGCGCCTGATCGAAACCATGGCGCACCCGCTCAACCGGCCGTGGTTCCACAAGGATTCGCGCCGGGTGATCGCGGGCTACGGAATCCTGCAGCCGCGCGTGTCGGTGGCGCGGCCCGAACACCCGAGCCAGTTCGCGCGCCTGTTTTCCGACGACACCGGCCTCGATCCGTACACACGCGCGGTGTCGGATGTCTATCAGGATCTGTTCGGCGAGGCTTCGTTCGTCGGCAAGGGTATTTACGACGTGGATGCCTTCATGCGTTCCGTCGGCACGCGCTTTCCGAACGACCTGATCCTGTCGCACGACCTGCTGGAAGGTTCGTATGCGCGCACGGGCCTCGTCAGCGACGTCGAACTGATCGAACACCAGCCGAACCGCTATTCGGTGGAAGCGCGGCGGCGTCACCGCTGGACGCGCGGCGACTGGCAGATCATCCAGTGGCTGCTGCCGATCGTGCCCGGCCCGCGCCGGCGCGGCCTGCGCAACATGCTGAAAGGGCACCATCGCTGGAAGATCCTCGACAACCTGCGCCGCGGACTGGTGCCGATCGCGATGCTGGTGCTGCTGTTGCGCGGCTGGCTGCTGGCGCCGTATCCGGTGTACTGGACCGCCGTGGTGGTGGCTTTCATGCTGGCGCCACCGCTGTTCATCGCGCTGGCACAACTGGCGCGCAATCTCTGGCACCGCGCGCATCCGCGCCACTGGCGCGACACCCTGCGCGGCGCGTTCGATCAACTGCTGCGCACGGGCTTCTCGATCGCGGTGATTCCGTTCGAGGCCTTCCTCAACCTCGACGCGATCCTGCGCAGCGCGTGGCGGTTGCTGTTCTCGCGACGACGGTTGCTGGAATGGACGCCGATGGAGCAGGCCGACCGCGCCGCGGCATCCGGCTATGCGGAATTCCTCGCGTTGATGTGGGTGTCGCCGGCCTGCGCGGTGGTGAGCGTGCTGGCTTTGTGGGCGCGCGCGCCGGGCGCCTTGGTGTCGGCCGCGCCGCTGCTGGGTTTGTGGTTCGCCGCGCCCTGGCTGGCGGCGGCGATCAGCCGACAGCCGCGCCGGCGCGGGCAAACGCTGGACGCGCACGAGCTGCGCTTCCTCGGCGGCGTGGCGCGCCGCACCTGGCACTGGTTCGAAACCTTCGTCACCGCGGACGACAACTGGCTGCCGCCGGACAACTACCAGGAATTTCCGGTAGCGCAGCTCGCGCACCGCACCTCGCCCACGAACATCGGGATGGCGCTGCTCGCCAATCTCGCCGCGCGCGACTTCGGTTACATCGGCGTCAGCGCGTTGTTCGAACGCACCCGCCTGACGCTGGACGCGATGGACAAGTTGTCGCGCCATCGCGGCCATTTCTACAACTGGTACGACACCCGGACCTTGCAGGCATTGCCGCCGCACTACGTCTCCACCGTCGACAGCGGCAATCTGATGGGTTGCCTGCTGGTGCTGGCCTGCGCGCTGGAACGCATGGACGAGCGGCCGCTGATTCCCCGCGCGCTGGCGCGCGGGCTCGCCGACAGCGCGCACGTGATCGGCGACTGCGTGCGCGCCGGCGTAGTGGCTCAGCCGCACGCGATGCTGGCGCTGAACGCCACGCTGGCCGCGTTGGAAACGCTGATCGAACATGCGCAGGTCAATGCCGACGCGTTGCCGGTGCTGCGCGGGCTGCTGGCGCGCATCGAGGCCGAGGCCGCGCGGCTGGAACAACTGGCTTCGCCTCTGACCGAGTTCGAGGAGCTGCGCGAGTGGACGATGCGCCTGCGCGTGCAATGCGCGTCGGCGGTGGAAGATCTCGATGAAGTCGCGCCGTGGTTGAGCCTGGGTGATTGCGGCAGCGACGACGAACGCGTGCGCGCGCTGCTGCGCGAACTGGAAGGCAATCCGCCGCGTACGCGGGCGCTGGCGATCGCGCGGGAGGCGGTCGCGCGGCTGCGTTCTTCCGACAACGAATACGCGCAGGACAAATCCAGTCTCGATCTTGCCGCCGCGCTGGAAGACATGGTGACGGCGCTGCACACGCGCGCACGGCAAGGCCGCGAACTGGGCGAGCGCTGCCGCGCCTTCGCGCAAGCCGACATGGCTTTCCTGTGGGATGCCTCGCTGCAGCAGTTCGCCATCGGCTTCGACGTGGAGCACAACCGCCGCGACGCCAGCCGCTACGACCTGCTGGCCTCCGAGGCGCGGCTGGCGAGCTACGTCGCGATCGCGCAGAACCAGGTTCCGCAATCGCACTGGTTCGCGTTGGGCCGGGTGCTGACGCGCGCGGCGGGACACACCGCGCTGGTGTCGTGGAGCGGCTCGATGTTCGAGTACCTGATGCCGCAGTTGTTGATGCCGTCCTTCGAGGACAGCCTGCTGGACGAGTCCTGCCGCGCGGCGGTCAATGCGCAGATCGCCTGGGGTGTGCGCTCGCAGGTGCCGTGGGGCATTTCGGAAAGCGCCTACAACGCCACCGACGCGCATCTCAACTACCAATATCGCGCCTTCGGCGTGCCGGGCCTAGGGTTGAAACAAGGGCTCGGCGACGATCTGGTGATCGCGCCTTATGCCTGCGCGATGGCGCTGATGCTGGAGCCCGCCGCGGGCGTGCGCAACCTGCAGGCATTGCAGGCGCTGGGCGCGCTGACCCGCTACGGTTTCTACGAAGCGCTGGACTACACCGAGGGCCGCGTCGCGCCCGAACAATCGTTCTCGATGGTGCGGTCCTTCATGGTGCACCACCACGGTATGAGTTTCCTCGCGCTGTCGGCGCTGCTGCGCGACCAGCCGATGCAGAAGTATTTCCTGCGCGAGCCGATGTTCCGCGCCTACGAACTGCTGCTGCAGGAGAAGATGCCCGCGGCCACGCCGGTGCGCACCGCCGCGCTGGAACCCGAACCTGCGCAACCGGCGCGTGCGGGGGCGCAGCCGGTGGCGGTGATCACCACGCGCATGGACACGCCGATCCCGCGCGTGCACCTGTTGTCGAATGGCCGCTATCACGTGCTGCTGACCCAGACCGGCGCGGGTTACAGCGCCTGGCGCGACGTCGCGATCACGCGCTGGAGCGGCGACACCACGCGCGACGCCGACGGCATGTTCTGCTACCTGCGCGATGTCGAATCCGGCAGGCAGTGGTCCACGACCTTCCAGCCCTGCGGCGTGGAGGGCGAACACTCGGCCACGTTCTCGCAGGCACGCGCGGAGTTCCGCCGCGTCGATCACGGCATCGAAAGCGAAACGCTGGTTGCGGTGTCCGCCGAGGACGACATCGAGCTGCGCCGCGTGCGTCTGACCAACCGCTCGAACAGGACGCGCACGCTGGACGTTACCAGCTACGCGGAACTCGCTCTCAATCAGCGCGCCGCCGATGCCGCGCATCCGGCCTTCTCCAAACTGTTCGTCGAAACCGAACTCGCGCCGGAACTGGACGCCTTGCTGGCTTCGCGCCGTCCGCGCAGCGCGGAAGAAAAAAATCCCTGGCTGCTGCACCAGATGCGCGTGCGCGGCGCGACTGCGGGTGCGACCACCTTCGAAACCGATCGCGAGAAATTCCTGGGCCGCCTGCGCACCGCGGCGCATCCGCTGGCGCTCGACGGAGAGCCGCTTTCGAACAGCGCGGGTGCAGTGCTCGATCCGTGCCTGTGCGTGCGAAGGCGCGTGCAGATTCCGTCTGGCCGCACGGTCAGCATCGACCTGATCACCGGCATTGCGCACGCCCGCGAAGACGCGTTGGCGCTCGCGCACAAATACTGCGAGCCGCACCTGCACGACCGCGTGTTCGAACTGGCCTGGACGCACGAACAGGTCGTGATGCAGCAATTGAACGTCGGCTCGCGCGACGCGCAGTTGTACGAACGCATCGCCGCACGGCTGCTGTATGCGGCCGATGGCGCGCTCGCCGGCGCGCCGCCGGGGTTGCCCGGTCAGTCGGCCCTGTGGAAACACGGGGTGTCCGGCGATCTGCCGATCGTGCTGGCGCGCATCGCCAACGCCACGCAGATCGATCTGGTGCGGCAATTGATCAAGGCGCACGGCTGGTGGGCCACGCGCGGTTTGCACACCGATTTGCTGATCTGGAACGAGGAACGCTCGGGCTACCGGCAGGAACTGCAGGATCACATTCTCTATCTGATTTCCTCTGCGGCGGAAGCGCGCGGCGGCGAAGGACCGGGCCGTGTGTACGCCTGGCGCGTCGAACATTTGTCGTCGGAAGACCGCGCGCTGATGGGCGCGGTGGCGCGCTGCGCGTTCAACGGCAACGAAGGACGCTTGCGCGACCAGGTGGACCGCGCAGCATTGCCGGAAACCCCGGCGCCTGCACTGTTCCCCGTGCGCAAGCCGCACGCCGGCAGCACCGTTCTCTCGCCGCCGGAAAACCTGCAAGGCTTCAATGGCTACGGCGGCCACTCCGCGAGCGGCGACGAATACGTGATCTGGCTCGCCAACGGCACGGTCACGCCGGCGCCGTGGTGCAACGTGCTGGCGAACGAAAATTTCGGCAGCGTGGTTTCGGAAGCCGGCAGCGCCTACACGTTCGCGGAGAACGCGCACGAGTTCCGCCTGACGCCCTGGCGCAACGATCCGCTGACGGATTCTTCCGGCGAAGCGATCTGGCTGCGCGACGAGGAAACCGGCGAGTTCTGGTCGCCCACGCCCGCGCCCACGCGCAGCAGCGATCCGTATCTCGTCGCGCACGGCTTCGGCTACACCCGCTACGAGCACGCGCATTCGGACGTGCAAAGCGAGTTGATCGTGTTCGTCGCGCGCAGGCAGCCGGTGAAGCTGTCGCTGCTGAAGCTGCGCAACGGCGGTACGCGCGCGCGGCGCGTTTCGGTCACCGGCTACGTCGAATGGGTGCTGGGCGAGCAGCGCACGCATTCCGCACCGCACGTGCGCACGCGTGTCGACCCGCTTTCCGGCGCCAATCTCGCCGGCAATTTCTACAACGACGTATTCGGTTCGCGCGTGGCTTTCCATGCGCTGGACGCGCAGCCGCAACAACGTTCGTCCGACCGCCGGGCATTCCTCGGTCGCAATCGTTCGCTCGAAGCGCCGCTCGGCATGCTGGCGCAGGAACTGAACACGGAAGCGAAAACATCCGATCCCTGCTCGGTGCTGCGCACCGGGCTCGAATTGCAGCCGGGCGAATCGGTGGAGCTGGTGTTCGCGCTGGGCGCGGCGCACGACGTGGACGGCGCCCGCTCGATCCTGCTGGAACTGGGGCGCGCGGAGGCCGCGCGCGCGGAATTGCAGCGCGTGCGCCAACACTGGCGTGCGCAACTGGATCAGATCAGCGTGCGTACACCGGAGCCGCGGACCGATCTGCTGGTCAACGGCTGGCTGCAATACCAGGTGCTGGCCGCGCGCATGTTCGCGCGCAGCGGCTTCTATCAATCCGGCGGCGCCTGGGGTTTCCGCGACCAGTTGCAGGATTGTCTGTCGCTGCTGCACACGCGGCCCGATCTCGCGCGTGCGCAACTGTTACGCTGCGCCGCGCGGCAATTCCGCGAAGGCGACGTGCAGCACTGGTGGCACCCGCCTTCGGGCAAGGGCGTACGCACGCGCATCAGCGATGATTACCTGTGGCTGCCGTGGGCGACATCCGAGTATGTGCACGTCACCGGCGACACCGGTGTGCTGGACGAATGCATGCCGTTTCTCGAAGGCCGCAGTCTGGGCGCCGAAGAGGAATCGGTCTACGACGTGGCGCAGGTATCGCTGGAATCGGGGACGCTCTACGAACACTGCGCGCGCGCGATCCGTCATGGCCTCCGCTTCGGCGGGCATGGACTGCCGTTGATCGGCGCCGGCGACTGGAACGACGGCATGAACCGTCTGGGTGCGCAGGGCCGCGGCGAATCCGTGTGGCTCGCGTTCTTCCTGCACGACGTGCTGACGCGGTTCGCCGCCATCGCCGACACGCGTGCCGATACGCACGCGGCGCAGACCTGGCGCGGCGCGGCGCGCACGCTGCAGGAATCGATCGAACGCAGCGCCTGGGATGGCGCGTGGTATCTGCGCGCGTATGCCGACGACGGCACCAAAGTGGGCAGTTCCGAAAGCGAGGAATGCCGCATCGATTCGCTGCCGCAAAGCTGGGCGGTGCTGTCCAATGCTGCCGATCCCGCGCGCGCCACGCGCGCGATGGACGAGGTACTGCGTTCGCTCGTGCGCGACGATCTGCGGCTGGTGCAGCTATTCGACCCGCCGTTCGACACCTCGCAACTGGACCCCGGCTACATCAAGGGTTACGTGCCGGGCGTACGCGAGAACGGCGGCCAGTACACGCACGCGGCGGTGTGGGTGGCGCTGGCGCTGGCGAAACAGGGTCGTGCGGAAGAGGCCTGGCGCGTGGCGCGCCTGCTCAATCCATTGAATCACGACACTGCGCAGGCGCTGGCCGCCCACTACAAGGTGGAGCCGTACGTCCTGGCTGCGGACGTCTATATGGCCGCGGGCCACGCCGGCCGCGGCGGCTGGACCTGGTACACGGGTTCTGCGGGATGGATGTATCGACTGCTGACCGAAGCGCTGCTGGGCGTGCAGCGGCGCGGTGCGCGCCTGACGTTCGCGCCCTGCGTACCCGACAAATGGCAGCATTGGTCGGTGGATTATCGTTATCGCGCCACCCGCTATCGCATTGAATTCGTGCGCGAGGCGATCGGCACCGCGGTGCGCCGCGTGCTGCTGGATGGCGAGGAGCAGGCGAACGATGCGATCCTGCTGCGTGATGACGGCCGCGAACATGCAGTCGAGGTGCGCGTGGGTTACAGGACGGAATCGTTGGCGGCGCAGTCCGCCGCCGCCGATGAAGTCGCCGAATCACTGCGCGATCACACGGCTTGAGGAATTCTGATATCCAAATCGCTCGAAAGAATAAAAGCGACGGAAACACCATGAGCGAAACCGATCGCGAATCGAAGGAAGGCGCGCGCAGCAGCCCCGGTACGGTGGTGAGCGAGCAGCAGGCCGCGTTGCGCCAACGCCCGCGCGATGCCGCCGCGCTGCATGTGCGCGAGCACTACGCGCGGCAACCGATCCAGCGCCATGAGCACAGCGACGAGGCGGTGCTGGATGACTTGCAGAGCAAGGCCTTCCGCTACTTCGACCTGCACGTCGATCCGGATACCGGCCTGGTGCTCGATTCCACCCAGCCCGATTCGCCCTGCAGCATCGCCGCGGTGGGCTTCGCGTTGTCGTGTTATCCGGTCGCGGTCGAACGCGGCTGGATGGCGCGGGAACTGGCGTTGTCGCATTCGCTGATGGCGGCGCGCTTCTTTGACAACGCCGACCAGAGCGGCGCGCCCGACGGCGTGGGCTACAAGGGTTTTTACTACCACTTCCTGCACGCCAACACCGGCCGCCGTGCGTGGCAAAGCGAGCTCTCCACCATCGACACCGCGCTGCTGATCGCGGGCTTCCTGCTGGCCGCACAATATTTCTGCAGCGGCAGCCCGGAAGAACGCGAACTGCGCTACCGCGTTGAAAACATCTACGCGCGCGCCGACTGGCGCTGGGCGCAGAACAACGAGCCGTCGATCACCATGGGCTGGAAGCCGGAATCGGGATTCCTGCCGTGGCGCTGGTACGGCTACAACGAGGCAATGCTGCTGTACGTGCTGGCGCTGGCCGCGCCGCGGTACAACGTCGGCGCGGATGCGTACGAAGCCTGGACTTCGACGTACCGCTGGCGCCGGTTGTACGGACACCGGGTGCTGTACGGAGGTCCGTTGTTCCTGCACCAGTTCTCGCACGTCTGGCTGGACCTGCGCGGCATCCGCGACGACTTCATGCGCGAGAAGAAAACCGACTACTTCGAGAATAGCCGCATCGCCACGCTGATCCAGCGCGAATACGCGATTCGCAATCCGCGCAAGTTCATGCGCTACGCGAAAGACTGCTGGGGTTTCACCGCCAGCGACGGCCCGGGTGACGGCAGTGTGACAACGGTGGAGAACGCCGAGGGAAAAAAGCAGCGCAGACGTTTTTACGGCTACATAGCCCGGGGCGCGCCGTTCGGACCGGACGACGGCACGCTCTCGCCGTGGGCAGCGATCGCATCGTTGCCGTTCGCGCCCGATATCGTGCTGGAAGCAGTGCGATATTTTGAAGACATGATCGGCCACAGTCCCAAGGGCTTCGGCTTCCACGCCTCGTTCAATCCCACCTATCCCGATGGCGCGCCCGGAGGCGGTTGGGTTTCGCCCTGGCACTATGCGCTGAACCAGGGCCCGATCGTGCTGATGATCGAGAACCATCGTACCGGGCTGATCTGGAAACTGATGCGCGAATGCGAGTCGATCCGGCTCGGTTTGCAGCGTGCGGGGTTCGAGGGAGGATGGCTGGCGAACGCTGCTTCAAGAGACGGAGAAGAAAATTGATCGTCATTCCGGACGCTGCGAAGCGGCGACCCGAAATCCAGCTGCTGCGTTAACTCGCTGGATTCATGCGGGGATCGAATTTCAAATCGTATGGATTTTCAGGAGTAACACATGTCACGGAACGACAAGCACCTATCCGGCCAGCACGCCCTCGTCACCGGAGCCAACTCCGGCATCGGCGAAGCCATCGCCCGCGAGCTCGCCGCGCGCGGCGCCAACGTCGTCGTCAACTACGTGGTGCAGCCGGACGCCGCGCAAAAAATCGTGGACGACATCAACGCGGCGGGCGGTGGCAAGGCGATCGCATTGAAAGCCGACGTCAGCAAGGAAGACGAAGTGCGTGGCATGTTCGCCGGCGCGGTCAAGGAATTCGGCACGCTCGACATCGTCTGCAGCAACGCCGGCATCCAGCGCGATTCCGATTTCGTCGACATGACGATGCAGCAGTGGAATCAGGTGATCGCCGTCAACCTCACCGGCGCGTTCCTGTGCGCGCGCGAAGCCGCGCGCGAATTCACACGCCGGGGCATGCGCGACGTGTCCTGCGCGCTCGGCAAGATCATCTTCACCAGCTCGGTGCATCAGGTGATCCCCTGGGCCGGGCACGCCAACTACGCCAGCACCAAAGGCGGCATCATGCTGCTGATGAAATCCATCGCGCAGGAACTGGCGCCGCAGAAAATCCGCGTGAACTCCATCGCGCCCGGCGCGATCAAGACACCGATCAATCACAATGCCTGGGCCACGCCCGATGCGGAAGCCGCATTGTTGAAACTGATTCCCTGCGGTCGCGTCGGCGTGCCGGAAGACATCGCCAGGGCCGCTGCCTGGCTCGCCTCGGACGAATCCGACTACGTGTACGGCGCCACGCTCTTCGTGGACGGAGGCATGACGCTCTATCCGGGGTTTGCGACGGGAGGGTGAAGCGGTCGGGCCGGGCATGCGACAATTCCGGACACGCGCCCGTAGCTCAGCTGGATAGAGTACTGCCCTCCGAAGGCAGGGGTCGGAGGTTCGAATCCTCTCGGGCGCGCCAGTTTCAAACCATCAACAGCAATAGCGGCACGATAATCCCCGCCGAGAACGTTGCGGCGATGCGGCGCGCGCTGCGGCTCATGCGGCTGGCCATGTACACGCCGGTGAGCGTGGACAGGAACAGGCTCGCGGCCACTAGCGCGAAGTAGATTTTCATCGGCAGCAGGGTGCGCTTGGGAGCGTTCGATGCGCGGTCGGCTTGCTCGCGCGATTTGGCGGCCGCGGCATCGCTGCGTGCTGTTGACGAGGCACTTGCAGAAACCGGTGCCACGGCGCGATTTTGCGAATCGCCCGTGTCGCGCATGTTGGAATCGCGCATCGCCGCGTCTCTCGATGCCGCGTCCGGCGGCGTGCGCCGCACCGGCACGTCCAGGCTTTCCTTCTTGTGCAGATGCGACATGGCCTGCAGCCACGCCGGCGGTTTGAAATCACCGCCGCGCGTGGCTTCGTGCAAGTCGAAGGTTTGCAGCGCGCCGGTGAAGGCGAAGAACAGCAATGCCGGTGCGGTGAACACGCCGAGATACAGATGCACGGCGCGCAGGAATTTCAGCAGGCGATGGGAGGACATCGGCAAGGAATGGAGAGGGCCCGCGCGCGATCCTATCCTTAATGAGAACTATTCTCAACAACCCATGTCCGAACGGATGCAAGTGTGTCCCAAGCCGGCTGCGCTTCTTGCATTCCCCTCGCCCACTCGTGTTTCATGCGGCTGTTGCAGGTGTGGGGCAGGGGTCGATGGTCACACTGGAGGATGTGCGGCGTCACTACCGCGTGGGTGGGCAGACCGTGCACGCGCTGGACGGGGTAAGCCTGCAGATCGAAGCGGGCCGCTTCGTTGCCATCGTCGGTCCTTCCGGATCGGGCAAGTCCACGCTGCTCAACATCCTCGGCTGCCTCGACCGCCCCGACAGCGGCCGCTACTGCCTGGACGGCACCGACGTTTCCACTTTCGACGACGAACGCGCCAGCGATTTCCGCAATCGTCGCGTCGGCTTCGTGTTCCAGTCGTTTCATCTGCTGCCGCGTTTGACCGTGCTGGAAAACGTGCTGCTGCCGCGGCGTTTTTATCGCGGTGCGGACGGCGACCTGCACGCGCGTGCGCTGGGACTGCTGGATCGCATGGGCCTGACCAGCCATCTGCAACATCGTCCGGGACAATTGTCCGGCGGGCAGATGCAGCGCGTGGCGATCGCGCGCGCCTTGCTGATGAAGCCCGCATTGCTGCTCGCCGACGAGCCCACCGGCAACCTCGATTCGCGCAGCGCGGCCGATGTGCTGGCGCTGATCGAGGAAATCCACGCGGGCGGGCAGACCGTGGTGATGGTGACGCACGACGGCGAGGTCGCTGCGCGCGCGCAGCGGCAGATCGTGATCCGCGACGGCAGGATCGAAAATGCGCACGCGTAATTTCGCGCTCGCATTTTTCGTCGCGCTGCTGACGCAACCGGCGGGCGCGGTGGTGCTGACCGGCGAAGTGCGTTCGGCCGGCGCGCAGGAAATCCTCACGCCGCCCTCCTACAGCTCGCCGGTGGTGCTGCGCTTCTACGTGCCGGAGGGCACGCAGGTGAAAAAGGGCGATACCCTGCTCAGCATCGACGCGGGCGATGCCGCCTCGCAGTTGCGCAAGCTGCGCGATCAGGCGCAGCAGACGCGCGACAAGGCCGCCAAGGAAATCGCCGATCTGCAATTGAAGGAAGTCGACGCGGAACTGGCACTGGTCGATGCGCAGGCCAAGCGCGACACCGCGGCGGTGGATGCGGCGATCCCGAAATCCCTGCTGTCCCGGCTCGACTACGATCGCTATCAGGGCACGTTCAAGAGCACCAGCCGGGATGCCGCACTCAAGGCCGACGAATTGGCCTCCGCCAAGGCGGCCGTGCAGCGGCGCCGCGACGACGGCGAACTCGAGGTGAAGAAGATCGAGTTGCAATTGGCCGCGGCGCAGGATCAGGTCGATCGCGCCACCGTGCACGCCACGCGTGCGGGCGTGGTGGTTCATGCGTTCGAAGGCGAATACGCGATCGACAACGGCACGCGCTTCGAGGAAGGTTCGTCCAGCTATCCCGGCACCAAGGTGGGCGAAGTGGTGTCGGCCGGCGGCAACACCGTGCGGGCCTGGGCGTTGCAGCCCGATCGCGAAGGCTTGCGCGCCGGCCAGCCGGTGCGGCTGTATTTCGATGCGCTGCCCGGCGTGCATGCCGACGGGCGTATCCGGAACATCAGCGGCGCCTCCGACAGCAAGCCCGAATGGGGCAGCGGGCGCTATTACGCGATCGACATCGACCTTGATGGCGATCCATCCGCGCTGCACCTGCTGCCGGGCATGAGCGTGCGCGTGCAGACCGACGTCACCGCGCCGGTCGTAAACGTCGATGCGAAGCCGCCGGCCGTGATCGACGCCGACGGCGAGATCTTCGCGCAGAGTTCCATCGCGATCATGCCGCCGGAAGTGGAAGGCCTGTGGCAGATGAACATCACGCAGATGGCGGGCGACGGCGTGCAGGTGAAGAAAGGCGAACCGCTCGTGACCTTCGCCGCCGGCGATCTCGCGCAAACGCTGCCCGCGAAGATGAGCGAACTCGCGGAAAAACAGCGCACGCAGGAACAACTGCGGCTGGAGATGGCCGATCGCGCGCGCGAAACCGCGCTGGCGGTGGCGCAGGCGAAAGCCGATGCGGAAAAGGCCCAGCGCAAGGCTCAGGTGCCCGAGCAATACATGCCCGGAATCGACTACAAAAAACTGGTGATCGAACGCCGCCAGGCCGAGCAGAAACTGGTGTTGACGGAACGGCGCGCGCAGGTGGACGCGCAGGCGCGCGTCGCCACGCAGCGCGTCGCCGACGGCGACGTCGCGCAACTGAAACAGGATGTCGCGCAGATGCAGACTTCGCTGGCTTCGTTGACGATCCGTGCGCCGCGCGCCGGCATCTTCCTGCATCAGTCGATGTGGAACGGCGACCAGATGGATGTCGGCTCGACGGTATGGCGCGGCATGTCGGTCGGCAACTTGCCCGACATGAGTACGCTGGCGGTGCGCGCCAGCCTGCCCGAACGCGATTTCCGGTGGGTGCGCACGAACATGCGCGTGCGCGTGGAATTGACTGGCGGCGCCAGCGGCGTGATGGGCGGCGAAATCCGCGAGATCGGTAATACCGTGCACAGCAAGTCCCGGGTGGCGCCGGTGCCGGTGCTCGATCTGCTGATCCGGCTGGACCCGACGCGACTGCACCTGAAACCCGGGCAGCCGGTGCGGGTGCGGATCGCGCCGCAGGCGCGAGGCAACGCATGAACGCGCGCGTCCGGAATCGCTTCGCCGCGATCTGTTGGGTTTGCGCATCGCTGCTGACCGCCTGCGGCAAACACGCGGACGATCC
Source organism: Rhodanobacteraceae bacterium (assembly GCA_036759545.1). GTDB lineage: Bacteria > Pseudomonadota > Gammaproteobacteria > Xanthomonadales > Rhodanobacteraceae > 66-474. Next base: position 11,303 of record DAIOUL010000028.1, on the reverse strand, counting down.
TGCGGTAAGCGAGCGCGTGCAGGCCGGACTGCTCTCGATCGCGGTGCAGGCCGAAGGCGAACTGCATGCGATCAAATCCACTTCGGTGGTCGTGCCGGGCCAGCAATTCTCCAACCGGCAACTGGCGTGGATGTTGCCCGACGGCAGCCCGGTGAAAAAGGGCGAACTGGTGGCGCGGTTTTCGGCCGATCGCAGCAAGCAGGATCTGGACGATGCGCTGATCGACCTGCAGCGCAACGCGCTGGCGCGCGCCGGCAAACAATCCGATCTGGGCGACAGCCAGGGCAAGCTGGAAGTCACGCTGGCCGAAACCGACACGCAACTGGACATCGCGCATCGTTACGCGCACGCCACCATTCTGGCGGTCGCGCGCAACCAGATCCTGGACAGCGTGGAGGACGAACACTTCCTCACCCGCAAGCAGCAGATCACGCAGTGGCGCCTGCAGCAATCCGGCACGCGCGGTGCCGCGGAACTGGCGGTGATCGACGCGCAGCATGCGACTTATGCGCTGAAGGCCAAGCAGAAGCGCGACGACTTGAATGCGCTGGAAGTGCGCGCGCCGCACGACGGCGTGCTGGTGCTGCAGGACGACTGGAGCGGCCTCAAGCCCAGCATCGGCAGCACGATGTGGGGCGGTCAGAACTTCGCCACCATTCCGGATACCTCTTCGATGGAAGTGGAGTTGCAGGTGCCGGAATTGCAGGCGCAGGGCATCGCCGCGGGCGACGCGGTGGTACTGCATCCTGCCGGTGCGCCGGATCAGCAGGTATCGTCGAGCGTGTCCTGGGTCGCCGACGCGGCGTTGCCGAAGAGCCGCGAGAGCCCGGTGAAATACATCTCGATAAAGGCCGGCGCGCCTGCCGCCGCGGCCTTGCGTTACGGTTGGACTCCGGGCCAGCACTTCGTCGCGCGGGTGGTCCTGCTGGATGCGAAATCCGCGTTGAGCGTGCCCAATCTCGCGATCGCCAACGGCGCGAACGGGCCGTTCGTGCGCCTGCGCGAAGGCAATAAGGTGATCGAGCGTGCGGTGACATTGGGCGTGCGCGGCGCAGCACGCGCGCAGGTGCTGCACGGATTGCAACCGGGCGACGAGGTACTGCTGAACCTCGGCGGCAAGGGCGGCGGACCATGATGATCGCGGCGCCGTGGCGCGAAGCGCTCGAGGAATTGTCGCGCCGCAAGTTGCGCACGTTCCTCACCCTGCTCGGCCTGATCTTCGGCGTCGGCGCGATCGTCGCGATGCAGGGCGTGGGCGAGGGCAGCCGGCGCGAAGCGCTGCACCTGGTCGAAAGCCTGGGCTTGCACAACCTGATCGTCGAAGCGCACTCGCCGCAGGACGACAACGCGCTGAAGGAAATGCGCGCGCGCAGCCTGGGGCTCAGCCTCGCCGATGCGCAGGCCGCACTGGACGTGGTGCCCGGCGCCACGCGCTTCGCCGCGGAGAAACGCGTGCGCACCGAATCGGTGTTCTCCGATTTCGGCAGCGGCGAAATCCAGGCCAGCGGCGTCAGCCCGGAATATTTCGACATGGCTTCGCTGAAGGTCGCGCAGGGACGCGCGCTGGAACAGCGCGATGACGACACGCTGGCGGCCGTCGCGGTGCTCGGCGCCCAAGCCGCGCAGGAGCTGTTTCCGGACGGACACGCGATCGGCGGGCTGGTGAAGGTGGATCAGGTCTGGCTGCACGTGGTGGGCGTTCTGGCCGATCGCGATCTCGGCAAGGACAGCTTCGAAGGCGTGTCGCTCGGTTCGGAGAGCAACCGCGTATTCGTGCCGTTGTCGAGCGCGCTGGCGCGGTTCCACTTCCAGCCGATGGAAGACCAGATCGACCGGTTCCTGTTGCGCGTCGATGATCCGGCGCAACTGGGCGACGATTCGCGCATCCTGGGCGCGCTGCTCGACCGGCGCCACGGCGGCGCGAGCGATTACACGCTGGTGGTGCCGCAGCAACTCTATCGCGAGCACCAGAAGACCCAGCAGATCTTCAACATCGTGATGGGCGCGATCGCGGGCGTGAGCCTGCTGGTGGGCGGCATCGGCATCATGAACATCATGCTTGCCAACGTGCTGGAACGCCGTCGCGAAATCGGCCTGCTGCGCGCGGTGGGCGCGCGTCGCAACGACATCATCGTGCGCTTCCTGCGCGAGGCCATCGTGATCTGCAGCGCGGGCGCGATCATCGGCCTGCTGTTCGGCGCGCTGCTGGCGTATCTGATAGCGCTGTTCGCGGGCTGGCAGGTCGCGTGGGCGCCGCTGCCCGTGCTGGTGTCCGCGATGCTGTGCGCGGCGATCGGCCTGGGCTTCAGCATCTACCCGGCGCGGCAGGCTGCGGCGTTGAACCCGATCGATGCCATCCGCGCGGAATAGCAGCGCGTCGCACGAGCCGAGACGCCTGCGTGCATACTTGCGCGATTCCTCCGGATAACCGCACGCGTGTTCACCCTCTACACCGGCAACGATGCGGCGACGTTGGCCGACGCGCTCGGCGGGCGCTTGCGCACGCAGGTGCGCGAAAACCCGCTGGTACCCGCGCGGATATTGGTGCCGCAGACGGGGTTGCGGCGCTGGTTGCAGGTGCATCTTGCGGAAAAGCTCGGCGTATTTGCGAATGTCGATTTCCTTGCGCCGGCGGAATTCGCCTGGAATCTCCTGCGCGCGGCGCGACCGGATCTGCCGCGGCGTTCGCCGTTCGAACCGGACGTGCTGCGCTGGCACCTACATGCATTGCTCGGCGAGCCGCTCGAAGGCGGGGCGCTGGCGCCGCTGCGCGAATACCTCGCGGGTGAGGGCGATCCGCTGCGCCGTTACGCGCTCGCCGGCGAGCTGGCGCACGTGTATGAGCGCATGCAGGGCTATCGCCGCGAGAAGTTGTTGCGTTGGGAGCGTGGTGGGGATCGCGACGATTGGCAGGCCGAACTGTGGCGCAGGCTGGTCGCGCGCGCCGGCGGTGTTTCGCGCGCGGCGCGTGTGGAGAGCTGGTTGCGCGATTTCGATCCGGATTATCCGGGCAACGAATCGCGGGGCGACCAACCTGCGCCGCCCGGATTGCCTGCGCACGTGCACGCCTTCGCTTGCGCCAACGTCTCGCCGGATGTGCTGCGCATGCTCGGCGTCGCGGCGCGCCATTGCGAAATGGATTTCTTCCTGCCGCTGCCTTCGCGCGAATACCTGGGCGACACGCCGCGCTCGCGCCGCGAAGTACGCGCCCGCCTGCTTGAGAAGGACGGCGGCAATCCGTTGGTGACCTCGCTCGGCGGCGCGGCGGCGGAGTTCCTGGAGTTGCTGTACGGCTACGAGCACGTGCAGCCGGATACGGAGGTCGATCTGTTCGATGAGGATGGAATCAAACGCGACACTTTGCTCGGCCGTGTGCGCGACGACATCCTCGATCATCGCGTCGCGCGCGAAGACGATCGCGCGGCGCTGCCGGACGATTCGATCCAGTTCCACGCCTGTCACACGGTCCTGCGCGAAGTGCAGACACTGCATGACCGATTGCTGGCGATGTTCGCGGCCGATCCCACGCTGAAACCGCGTGACATCGCGGTGATGATGCCGGACATGGCTGCATACCGGCCCGCGATCGAGGCGGTGTTCGGCGGCGTGCCCGAACACGATCCGCGTTTCATTCCTTACAACCTCGGCGACGTGCCGATGGGTGCTGCGCATCCCGCTTCGCACCTGTTCCTTTCCCTGCTGGATGCGCCGAAGTCGCGCTGGAGTGCCAGCGAAATTCTGGACGTCCTCGCCGTGCCCGGTGTATCGCGCCGTTTCGATCTCGCTTCGAACGAACTGGAGCAGTTGTCGCGGCAACTGAAGGAAAGCGGAGTGCGCTGGGGCGAGGACGAGCGCGCACGCGCCCAGGTCGGCGGCTACCGCGAGTTCTCGTTCGCGTTCGGGCTGGATCGAATGTTCGCGGGTTTCGCCTGCGGTGACGATGACGACGATGCGCTGGTCGCGGGCGTGGCGCCGCTGGCGGGCATCGAAGGCGCGGCCTTCGCGCACATGGATGCGCTGCTGGCGGTGCTCGATGCGTATCGCCGGTTGCGCGAGTGGTCTGCGCACGAATTCGGCGCGGCCGAATGGCAGCGCAGGTTGAATGCATTGTTCGATGATCTGTATGAGAGCGACAGCACCGACATCGCCGAGAGCCGCGCGCTGGAGCGTATGCGCGGCGCGCTGGAGGATCTGGTCGAACACACGCAAGCCGCTTCGGTGCAGTCGCTCGCGTGGGCGGACCTGCGCGCATTCCTGCGCGAACGTCTGAATGAACCCGATCCGCGCCAGCAGTTGTTTTCCGGAGGGGTCACATTTTGCGGCATGGTGCCGCTGCGCGTGGTGCCGTTTCGCGTGATCTGCCTGCTCGGCATGGACGAGGCCGCATTTCCGCGTCGCGATTCGGGCGGGCTCGATCCACTCGCGCGCGACGCCCGTGCTGGCAAACGCGAACGCGGCGACCGCAGCGTTCGCGAAGACGACCGCCTGCTGTTCCTGCAACTGATCGCGTCGGCGCGCGATATCTTCTATGTGAGCTGGATCGGCCGCGACGCGCACAGCAACGAGGTGCTGGCGCCGTCGGTGGTCGTTGCGGAGCTGATGGACGTGCTGCGCGAAGGTTATCTCGCGCCGCCGGTGGACGAGCACACGCGCGATGCGCAGGACAAGTTGTTGCCGCAGTTGCAACCGCTGCATCCGTTCGATCCTGCGTTGTTCGATGCCGCTGCGCCGCGCTCATATCGCAGAGAGTGGCTGGCCGCGGCAGGCACGCCCGAGGCACAAGCGGCGATCGGACCATTCGCGCCGGAGGCGCCGCTTCCGCGAATCGAAACAGCGCCATCCACCACCCTGACGCTCGACGAGTTGCGCCGGTTCCTGCTCGATCCCGCGCGCGGTTTTCTGGAGCACGGTCTGGAATTGAAGTTGCCGCGCGACGCACGCGATGACGCGGACGACGAACCGTTGTCTCCGGGCGATGGCCTGACACGCTGGAGCCTCACGCGCGCACTGCTGGAATTCGGCGAAGGCAATGCATCCGCCGATCGCGACCTGCTGCGCGCGCGCGGCCAGTTGCCTCCCGGCGCGCTCGGCGACGAAGCCTTGCGCGAGGCGCACGTGCGTGCCGATGCGTTGCGTTCGGCCGTGCTGCAATTCACCGGAAACGCCGCACCGCTGCCGGCCGAGAACCTGCGCGCGGAGTGGAGCGATGGTGCGCGGCTGGAAGGCGCGCCGGCCGTTGTTTACCCCGGTGGCGTGCTGCACGTGCGGCCTGGAGAAATAGACGGCCGCCACGTGCTGCGCGCATGGCTGGAGGCGCTGCTGTGCGCAGCCGTCGGCGTGGATCGGCGTGTGGTGCTGGTTGGGCTCGATGACAAGGGAGAAACCTGTTCGTTTGAGCTGCCGAAGCTCGAGCGGGAAGAGGCGCGCGAACGGTTGCGCGCTTTGATGGAGTTGCAAGCGCGAGGCCGTTGCGCGCCGCTGCCGTTCTTCGTGCGCACGTCGTGGGATCACGCGGTGGCTTGCGCGGAAGCGGGAGGCGCGTTCGACATCGCCGAGGTTCCTGTCGGCAACGACACTTTCGAAAAGGCCGCGCGACAGGCAGCGGGCGAGAACGGTTTCGGCGGCCCCAACGAATTCGAAAGCGATGCGGTTTGCATTGCTTGGCGCGGACGCGATCTTCCCGGCCCGTGGAACGGCGAGCCCGCGCTTTCACTGCACCGGACCGCGCTGGCGGTGTTCGCGCATCCTGCGCACGCGTGGGTGGAGCAGTTCCCGTGAGCGCTGATCTCACGCCACTGAACTTGCCGCTGTCGGGCGTGCGGCTGGTGGAAGCCAGCGCAGGTACCGGCAAAACCTTCACCATCGCCACGCTGCATCTGCGGTTGATCCTGGAACGCGGTTTGATGCCGGAGCGCGTCGTCGTCGCCACTTTCACCCGCGCGGCAACCGCGGAACTGACGATGCGTTTGCGCAAGCGCTTGCGCATGGCTGCGGAAATCCTGCTCGCGGAAAACCCGGCGCGCGTACGTGACGGTGAAGACGGCGAGACGCAAGCCACGCGGGCGGTGATCGCACAGGCACTCGCGGGCAACGATGCGGAGACGCTGGAAGAGCGCGCACGCGCAGCCGAGCTGGCCATGGACACCGCGGTGATCGGCACGTTGCACGCTTTCTGCAATCGATGCTTGAGCGAATTCGGCTTCGAGACCGGCCGCCCGCCGATCGAACCGGAACTGCTGGAAGACGCGCGCGCTTTGCAGCGGGAAATCATCGAGGACTTCTGGCGCGTATGTTCGACCGATGCAGAAGCCGCGCGCCTGCTGGCGGAGACCTGGCGCACGCCGGATGCGCTCGCGAAGCAGGTCTGCGATCCGCGCTGGCGCGGGCGTTGCGTCGGCAATGCCCCCGAGCTGCAGGCGTCCGCGCGGGATTCGAAAGCGCCGCGCGAAGAAATCCTGGCGCGGCTCGATGCGATTCGCAACGCGATCGCCGGCTGGGACGACGCTGCGTTGCAGGCCGCACTGAAGGAACTCGCTGACTGCATCAGCCACGCGGGCGCGCGCAAAAGCCGCGCAGAAGGTTTGCACGAACTGCGCGCGTGGGCGCAAAGCGGTATCGCCGCGGATCTGTTGTCCGCCGGAGCGCGCAAGGCGCTGAAAGACCTATCGGAAGCGGAGCTGGAGAAACTCGCGAGCTGCAGACGCAAGCCCGAAGGCCCGGTGTACGCCGCCATCGCCGATCTCGACCAGAACATCAAGGTACTGGAGAAACTCGAGCGCGAGGCACGCGCGAAACTCCTGCTGGACGCGCGCGCGTATCTTGAACGCGAACTGCCCGCACGCATGAAAGCACTGGGGATGATCGGCCACGATCAGGCGGTGGATGAACTCGCTGCCGCGCTGGAGGATCCGCGACGCGGCGCGCGCGCAGTGCGCGCGATACGGGAACGCTGGCCGGTCGCGCTGGTGGACGAGTTCCAGGACACCGATCCGCAACAGTGGAAGATCTTGAAGAAACTTTTCGCGCACGATGGCGGCGCGCTGGTGCTGGTCGGCGATCCCAAGCAGGCGATCTATGGCTTCCGCGGCGGCGACGTGCACGCCTGGTTGATGGCGAAAAACGATGCGCAGGGCGAACCGCTGCGGCTGGACGAAAGCCAGCGCGCCGGTGTCGGCGTCAATGCAGCGATCAACGCGCTGTTCTCGCGCGAGGACGCATTCGTCGAAGCGGGCATCGCGCACGAGGACGTGCATTCGGCACCGCGCGTCGCGCAACGCGCTTTGCTGGTGGATGGCCAACCCGCATCCGGCCTGCAGATCTGGCGGTTGCCGACACCCGAACCCACGGGCAAAGGCAAGCCGAAACTCCACAACAAGGGCGACGCGCAGTCGCGCATCGAAGCGGCGTGCGTGGCGCAGATCGTCGACTGGCTGGAAGGCGCCCGGGCAGGCCGCGTGTTGTTGCGCGAAGGCGACGGCGGCACGCGCGAGTTGCGCGCGCGCGACATCGCGGTGTTGGTCGACAGCAACCGCGAAGCGCGCTCCATGCAGCGTGCGCTGTCGCGCGCCGGCGTGCCGGCCGCTTCCTGCCTGCGCGCCAGCGTCTACGCCAGCGAGGAAGCCGGTGATCTGCGCCTGTTGCTGGAAGCACTGCGCGATCCGGCGGATGCTCCCCGCGCGCGCGCGGCGCGCGCATCGCTGCTGGTCGGCGATGATGCGTCCGCGATCGCCCGCACCTGCAACGATGGCGCAGCGATGGATGCGCTGCTGACCGAAACCGCGGAATGGGCCGCGCTGGTGCAACGGCACGGGCCGCTGCCGCTGCTGCACCGATTGATCGCTCAAGCCGCACCGCGGCTGCGCGCGTTGCCCGGCGGCGATCGCCGCGTCGCCAACTACCTGCAACTTGCCGAACTGCTGCAGGACGATTACGCGGCGTGTTTCGGCATCGACGATCTGTGCGAGATGTACGCGCGCGCGTTGCGCAGAAGTGCGGATGACACCGACGCGGATGCGGTGCGGCTGCGCCTGGACACCGACGCGCAGGCGGTGCAGGTCGCCACGGTGCACGCGGCCAAGGGACTGGAATACAGCGTGGTGTTGTTGCCATGCGCGGCATCGGGACACGCATCGAACAAAAACGGCAGGAAGCCGGCACTCACCTGGTACCACCAAGGCGAAGCTGCATGCGTCACGATCGGAAACGAGACCGACCCCGCGATCGAAACGCGCGCGCGGCAGGAAGCGCTCGGCGAGGAAGTGCGCAAATTCTATGTCGGGGTGACGCGTGCGCGCGCGGCCTGCGTGCTGCCGTGGGGTTGCGTCAAACAGGCGGACGAAACGGCGTTGCACTGGCTGTTGTATGCGGCGGGACGCGAGGCGCCGCTGGATTTCGGCGAGTCCGCGTGCGAACAGGTACTGGCCGAACTGGTCGCGCGCGGCAAGGGCCACGTCGCCGTCGTGCCGCTGCGGGAAGCGAGCGCGAAGCGATTGTCGAAGCCGCAACCCGGCGTGACGCAAATCAGGGCGGCGGAGTTCCACGACGCGATCGAGCGCGACTGGAAAATCTGGTCGTTTTCACGGCTGGTACGCGGCGATGCGCGCGGCAACGAGTCCGATCCCGCGCCGGGGAGTGGCGACGCGGCTGCGGCTGCAGATGGCGACACGGTGTCCTTGACGAACATACCGCCGCGCGGACGGATTCCCCGCTTCACTCCTTTCATCGCCGTGGGCGTTGATGACATTCCGCGACTGGATTTCGGCAGGCCCACGTTGGGCGGCGCGCGTTTCGGTACGGCGGTGCACGCGGCGCTGGAGCGCGCGGATTTCGACGCGTGGCGCGATGCGGACGAAATTCCGAAAGACCAACATGACCTGATCGCCCGCAGTCTGCGTGCACAGGGCTTGCCCGAGCCGGGGACGGTTTCGATCGAGCGCGCGATGGCTCAGGTCGCCGATTGCATGCATGGCGCGTTGAACGTGCGGCTCGAATGCGGTGCGCGGCTGTGCGACGTGCCATCGCAGCGGCGGCGTGCAGAAATGGAGTTCCACCTGCGCCTCGCGCCCGCGCACGCGGACGCGCTGTTCGCGCTGCTGCACCGGCATGGTTACCAGCACGGCCGCAGCGGATTCGGCGTCGCGCGATTGCAGGGTCTGCTGACCGGCATCATGGACCTGGTGTTCGAGCATGACGGCCGTTATCACCTGATCGACTGGAAGACCAACCTGCTGCCGGCCTACGACGCCGATGCGTTGCGCGCCGCGATCGCCGCGCACGATTACGACTTGCAGTACCTGTTGTACGTGCTGGCGCTGCACCGCTGGTTGCGCTCGGTGCTGCCCGGCTACGACTACGATGCGCACATCGGCGACGTTTATTACCTGTTCGTGCGCGATCTGCGCGATGGCCACGGCGTGCACCGCGACCGACCGCCGCGCGCGCTGATCGAGCAGATGGATGGGTTGTTCGACGGTGAACTGGAGCGCGTCGCATGAATGCGAACCTGCAAACTCTGATTCGCAACGGCGGATTGCGCCGCGTGGACGCGGCGCTCGGCGACTGGATCGCGCGCGCATTTCCGGAATCGGCGCCCGAGGTCGCGCTGGCCGCGGCGATCGCCGCGCACGCGGTAAATGAAGGCCACAGCGCCCTGCAACTGGATGCGGCGCAGACTTGGCTCGCGGGTTTCGACGGACGCGGTGAAGTGCCCGCGCTGCCGGATGCGGCGGCGTGGCATGGTCTGTTACGCGAGAGCGAGGCGGTCCACCCGGCAACCGCGAACGAAACGGTGGAACGCAAACCACTGGTGCTGGATCGGCAAGGCCGCGTGTATCTGCGCCGCTATTACGGATACGAGCATCGGCTCGCCCGCGATCTCATCGCCCGCGCACGAACGGAGCGGCTGACCGTGATCACCGGCGGGCCCGGCACCGGCAAAACGCATGGCGTGGTGCGCATGCTCGCAAGGCTCGCGGAAGAAGCACACGCGCGCGAACGCACCCTGCGCATCGCCTTGGCGGCGCCCACCGGCAAGGCCGCCGCGCGCCTAGCGCAAAGCGTGCGCGCGCAATTGCCGCAACTCGCGTTGCCCGACGCGATCGCCGAGATAATCCCGCGCGATGCGTTCACCCTGCATCGCCTGCTCGGCCTTTCGCCGAATCGCGCGGGCGCGAAGTTCCATCGCAATTTGCCGCTGCCGTTCGATGTGGTGGTGGTGGACGAAGTTTCGATGGTGGACTTGCCGCTGATGGTCAAATTGGCGGATGCGGCGCGCGAAGATGCGATGCTGATCCTGCTGGGCGATCCGGATCAGTTGTCCGCGGTGGAGGCAGGCGACGTGCTGGGCGCGCTGGTCGACGCCGCACGCGCGCCGCCGCTGTCGCACTGTCACACGCACCTGACGCAGAGCCACCGTTTCGCGGCGGATTCGCCCCTGCGCCGGCTGGCAGATGCGGTCGTGGGCGACGAAGCGAACGCGGCATTGGCGATCTTGCAGGCTGGGGGTGAAATCCGGCTGGTCGACGACGACAACCATCACGCACAACTCATCGGGCATGCGGTCGGTGCGTACCGCGCAATTCTCGATGCGCACGGTCCCGCACGAGCCTTGCAGGCCGCGAATCGCTTTCGCGTCCTGACCGCCTTGCGCCAGGGGCCTTCGGGCAGCCTCGCGCTGGATCGCGTGATCGAGCAACGTTTGAAGCGCCACGCCGGCGTGCGCGCAGATGCGCAGTGGTGGCGCGGCCGGATGCTGATGGTCACCGCCAACCGCGCGGAGCTGAATCTTTTCAACGGCGACGTCGGCGTGGTCTGGCCGGATGCGGCCGGCGATCCGAAAATCTGGTTCGAAGGTGCGGACGGCGCACCGCGCGCGATCTCGCCCGCAGCGCTGCCTTCGTTTGAGGGCGCGTTCGCGCTGACCGTGCACAAGGCGCAGGGTTCGGAATTCGATTCGGTCGCGCTGGTGCTCGGCGCCGACACGCGCGTGCTGACGCGCGAACTGCTCTACACCGGCGTGACCCGCGCGCGTTCGGTATTGCATATCTATGGCGACGAAACGCTGCTGCGCGCCGGCATCGCGCGTCGTACGCAGCGCTGGAACGGTTTGGCCGACCGCTTGCGCGAGGCGGCCGCCGCCCCAACTTCGATTGCGGAATCTTTACCACACACCATTTAATGTCGTCATTCCGGGGCCGTTCGCGGTTTTGACGCGAACGGAACCCGGACTGCGAAGGCAGGATGCCGGAGCGAACATCGGCGAAGCCGATGGCCCGAAGGGCGAGCCGCAGGATGCGGCGAGTAAT
>DAIOUL010000027.1:0-29874 GCA_036759545.1 Rhodanobacteraceae bacterium | reverse complement strand
CGACCCACGCATTACGAATGCGTTGCTCTACCAGCTGAGCTATTCCGGCACGGGACCGGAAAGTTTAGAGGCCGTCCTGCCGAGGCGCAATGCTCGAGCCGTCGCCGGAACGCAATTCCCTCGGCAGCGCGAAGGTGATGTCCTCCGGCTCGGCGTGCAGTTCGCGCATGCCCGTTGCACCCATCGATTGCAGGTGCGCGATTACTTCGCGCACCAGTTGTTCGGGCGCGGAAGCGCCGGCGGTCAGGCCGACCTTTCGAACGCCTTGCAACCATTCTGCATCAATATCGTCCGGACCATCGATCAGATACGCAGGCACGCCTTCGCGCACGGCCAGTTCGCGCAGGCGGTTGGAGTTGGAACTGTTGCGCGAGCCGATCACCAGTACCAGATCAGACCCGTGCGCCAGTTCGCGCACCGCATCCTGGCGGTTCTGCGTCGCATAGCAGATGTCGTCCTTGCGCGGACCCTCGACCAGCGGAAACTTCTCGCGCAGCGCGGCGATGATCGCTTTTGTGTCATCCACGGAAAGCGTGGTCTGGGTGACGTAGGCCAGCCGATCCGGCCGCGCAACTTGTAGCCCGTCGATATCCTCGATGCTTTGCACCAGGTGGATCGAGCCCTCGTTGCGCGCGTCCCACTGCCCCAGCGTGCCTTCCACTTCCGGATGTCCTGCGTGGCCGATCAGGATCACGTCGCGACCGGCGCGTGCATGGCGTGCGACTTCCATGTGCACCTTGGAGACCAGCGGACAGGTCGCATCGAACACCTTCAAGTTGCGCTTCGCGGCTTCCTCTCGCACCGCCTGCGAAACGCCGTGCGCGCTGAAGACCACCGTCGCGCCGTCGGGCACTTCGGAGAGTTCCTCGACGAACACCGCGCCCTTGCGTTTCAGGTCATCCACTACCCGGCGGTTGTGCACCACTTCATGCCGCACGTGGATCGGCGCACCGTAGGCCTCGAGCGCGCGCTCGACGATCGCGATGGCGCGATCGACGCCGGCGCAGAAACCGCGCGGGTTGGCGAGGAGGATTTCCATGCCTCAATTCTCCCGCTGCGGGGTGTGCACAAACAAACCGAATAGGATCAGAACGACGACGCCGACGCAGATCGAAGAATCGGCGACATTGAATGCAGGCCACGACCAGTCGCGCCAATAGACCTGGATGAAATCCGTGACTTGTCCGCGCAGCAGGCGATCGATCAAATTGCCGAGCGCACCGCCGATGATCAGCGCCAGCGGCAGCGCCGTTCGCCATTCATTGCGCGGCGTACGCGCCAGCCATGTGATCAACACGATACAGACGATTATCGCCAGGATGCCGAACAGCCACACCTGCCAGCCGGAACCGCCGGCCAGAAACGAAAAGGCCGCGCCGGTATTGAAAGCGAGCGTCCAGTTCAGCACGTGCGGAACTACGGTTTGCGGAACATACGGTGTGAGGTCGCGCAAGACCAGCCATTTGGTCCACTGATCCAGCGCGATTACGAGAGCCGACACGATCAGCCACGGCAGCGCATTGCGGGCCTGCATGAGCATCAAAACCACCGCCGCAGCTCGCCCGCACCGCGGCCTTCGAACGCTGCGACGTTCTCCACGCAGCGGCCGCACAATTCAGGGTAGTTGACATTCGCGCCCACATCCGGACGGTGATGCCAGCAACGCACACACTTCGCCGCATCGGACACGCTCGCGGATACATACACGTCCGCGCCTTCCAGTTCGGTCAGCACGGCATCGGGCGGTTGCGCGCCGCCGCGGTCGAGACGCAATTCGGAAACGATGAAGAAGAATCGCAGCTCATCGGCGACTTCGCGATAGCGTTCGACGATCGCCTCGTCGGCATGGATGACGATATTCGCGTCCAGCGACGAGCCGATCTTGCCTTCCTTGCGCATGCCTTCCAATACGCGCGACGCGGTTTCGCGGACGCGCAGCAGGTCGCTCCACCAGCGGCGCTGTTCGGGTGAATTCTGCGCCGCTGCCAGGCCGCCGTACCAGGTGTGGAACAGCACCGAGTCGTCGCGTTCGATCGCTTTGCCGTCGATCATTATCGCGCGAGGCATGTGCTGCCAGATTTCTTCCGATGTAAACGACAGCAGCGGCGCCAGCCAGCGCACCATCGCTTCGAGGATGCGGTACATCGCGCTCTGCGCGCTGCGGCGGCCTTTGCTGTCGGCCGGCATCGTGTAAAGACGATCCTTGGTGATGTCCAGATACAGCGCGCCCATCTCGTTGGTGCAGAAGTTCTGCACGCGCTGCACGATTTCCGGAAAGTCGTAGCGTTCGTACGCTGCGATCACGGCCTGCTGCACATCGTACGCACACTGCACCGCCCACCGATCCAGCAACAGACAGTCTTCGACCGGCAGCAAATCCTTCGCCGGATCGAAACCATCCAGGTTGCCGAGCAGGAAACGCGCGGTGTTGCGGATGCGGCGATAAGAATCCGCGACGCGCTTCAGGATCTCGTCCGACAGCGCCATCTCGTTGCGGTAGTCGGCCGAGGCGATCCACAAACGGAGAATATCCGCGCCGTAGTGCTTCATCACATCCTGCGGCTCGATGCCGTTGCCGAGCGACTTCGACATCTTGCGGCCCTGCGCATCGACCGTGAAGCCGTGCGTCAGCACCTCGTCGAATGGCGCGCGGCCGTGCATCGCGCAACTCGTCAACAAGGATGATTGAAACCAGCCGCGGTGCTGGTCCGAGCCTTCCAGATAGATCACCCGGTCGCCGGGATTGCGGTGCAATTCCGGGCGCTGGTCCAGCACGCAGTAATGCGAGGTGCCGGAATCGAACCAGACATCGAGGATGTCGCCGACCTTTTCGTAGTCCTTCGCTTCGTCGCCGAGCAGTTCGGAAGGTTCGAGCGCATACCAGGCATCCACGCCTTCGCGCTCCACGCGCTGCGCGACCTGTTCCAGCAATTCCACACTGCGCGGATGTGGTTCGTGCGATAGCTTGTGTACGAACAGCGCGATCGGCACGCCCCAGGTGCGCTGGCGCGAGATGCACCAGTCTGGCCGGCCTTCCACCATGCCCGCAATGCGCTCTTCGCCCCACGACGGATAGAACGTCACGTCGTTGCGGATCGCGCGCATCGCACTCTCGCGCAGGCCCGCGCGTTCCATGCCGATGAACCATTGCGGCGTGGTGCGGAACGCGATCGGCGTGCGGTGCCGCCAGCAATGCGGGTAGCTGTGCGTGATCTTCGCGGCATGCAGCAGCACGCCGCGTTCGCGCAGCAGTTCGATGATCGCGTCGTTCGCCTTCCAGATGTGCTGGCCCCCGAAGATCGGCGTGCCCGGCAGATACACGCCATTCGCGCCCACCGGATTCAGCACATTGGCCGGCGTGTTTTCAACGATTCCGTATTTCTGTCCGACATTGAAATCGTCCGCGCCATGCCCGGGCGCGGTGTGCACGGCGCCCGTGCCCTCTTCCGCCGAAACGTGATCGCCGAGCAACAGCGGAATTTCGCGGTCGTAAAAAGGATGTTTCAGTTTGAGATTCTCGAGCGCAGAACCTTTTGCGCGACCGAGCACTTTCACTTGGTCCACGCCGTAGCGCGTCAGTGCTTTTTCGGCGAGCGTTTCAGCCAGCACCAGCAGCACACGCTTGCCCGCGCGTGACGGACCTTCCGCCAGCACGTAATCGAGTTGCGGGCCCAACGTCACTGCAAGACTGGCTGGCAGCGTCCACGGCGTGGTGGTCCAGATTGGAACAGAGACAATCGTGTCGTCGTCGACAGTCACACCGAACTCCGCGGCCAACGCCTTCGGATTGAGTGCGTCGTAGGCGACGTCGATGGCGGATGATTGCTTGTCGGCGTATTCGATTTCCGCCTCGGCCAGCGCCGAACCGCAATCGAAACACCAGTGCACCGGCTTGAAACCCCGCGTGACATGGCCGTTGGCATACACCCGCGCCAGCGCGCGCAGGATATCGGCTTCGTATTTCAGATCCATCGTGCGGTAGGGACGTTCCCAATCGCCGAGCACCCCCAGCCGCTTGAAATCCTTGCGCTGCAAGTCGATCTGCGAAGCGGCATATTCGCGGCACAGCTTGCGGAACTGCGTGACCTCCACTTTCTGCCCGACCTTACCGACTTTCTTTTCGACGGCGATTTCGATCGGCAGGCCGTGGCAATCCCAGCCGGGAATGTAGGGCGAACGAAAACCTGCCATCAGTTTCGAGCGCACGACCACGTCTTTCAGGATCTTGTTGACGGCGTGGCCGAGATGGATCGCGCCGTTCGCATAAGGCGGGCCGTCGTGCAGGATGAAAGCGTGCTCGCGTTGCGCGGTGTGCGCCTGCAATTGCGCGTAGCGATTCGCCGCTTCCCATTCCGCCAGCATCTTGGGCTCGCGCTGCGCAAGATCGGCCTTCATCGCGAAACCGGTCTTGGGGAGATTGATGGTGGATTTGTAGTCGCGGCTCACGCGCTGGCTCCGGAGACTTTTTTCTTCTCTTCGAGGATTCGGTGCGCTTGCGCGGCATCCTTGTCCATCTGTACCTTCAGAGCGTCCAGATCGACAAATTTCTCTTCATCGCGCAACTTGGCGACGAACTCCACTGCGATCCGGCGTCCATACAAGTCGCCATCGAAGTCGAACAGGTGCGCTTCCAGCAGCGGCTCGCGTCCATCGAACATCGGCCGCACGCCGAGGCTCACGACCGCCGGCAAAGATTCATCGCTGACGCCGTGCACGCGCGCCGCAAAGATACCTTGCACCGGCGGCACGCGTCCGCGCAGAGGGATATTCGCGGTCGGAAACCCGAGTTCACGGCCCATGCGGTTGCCGCGCACAACGCGTCCGCCGATCGAAAATGGACGGCCGAGCAACCGCGCCGCGCGCGCGAATTCTCCCGCTGCGATCAACTCGCGAATGCGAGTGGCGGAAACGCGTTCGCCCGCGGCTTCGATCGGCTCCAACGTACGCACTTCGAAACCCGCTTGCGCACCCATCTTCCGCAATAGTGCAACATCGCCCGCGCGTCGATGGCCAAAGCGGAAATCCTCCCCCACCCACACCTCGCGCACATTCATCCGTTGCAAGACAGCCATGCGCACGAATTCTTCCGCGCTCATGTTCGCCAGCGCGGCATTGAAGCGCAGCAGCAACAGCAGTTCGATACCGGCATCCCGCAAGCCGCACAGCTTCTCGCGCAACGACGACAAGCGCGGCAACGGCTGACGCGAAAAGTACGCGCGCGGCAAGGGCTCGAAAGTCACGAGGGCCGCTGTCAACCCGCGCGCAGATGCGCGCTCGCGCACGCGCGCCAGCAGCGCGGCGTGGCCGCGATGCAAGCCGTCGAACGCACCGATCGCGAGCACGCTGCCGCCCGGAGCCAGACACGGGCCCGCGGCATCCCGGAAGACCTTGAACATCCGCAAAGTATATGGTGTGAATAGGCTTTATCGAAACGCAGGCGGGAAACCCGCTTCTTGATCTTCGCGATTAGGGACGATCGCAATCAAATGGTCTGCAAATCCCGCACGCGCAGCCCTACCGCGAACAGCACGGCGAAATAGACGCCCATACCTGCAGCGACCAGTACCGCGAGATGCCAGATGCGAACCCAGATGCCGGATGTCGTCCAGTTCGGCCACCACCACAGGCCGGCGATCAGCACCAGCGACATCGCCGCGCACGCCAGGATCACGCGCAGCGCGTGCACGCCCCAGCCAGGCTGATGCTGGTAGACGCCCGCGCGTTTCAGCCAATGCCACAGCAGGACGAAATTCAACCAGCTCGACAACGCGCTGGCGATGCCCAGCGCCGTGTGCAGGCCGGGCACGCGCGCGATGCCTTCCAGCCACGGCAACGTCTTCAGTTGCGGCGGCGCCCACAGCTCGAACAACAACGCGATGAAGACGAAGTTGAACACCATGTTGGCGATCAGCGAGGCCACGCCCGCGCGCACCGGCGTTTTCGTGTCCTGGCGCGCATAGAACGCGGGCAGTAGCACTTTCACCAGCGCGAACGCGGGCAATCCGCACACCAGAGCCGAGATCGCGAGCACGTCCATGCGCGTGTCGAACGGGGTGAACCGGCCATGCTGATACAGCGTAGCCACCAGAGGTTTCGCCAGCAGCAGCAGCGCGACCATCGCCGGCAGCGCGATCAGCAGCGTGATGCGCAGGCCCCAATCGAGCGAACGCGAGAAGCCGCCGCGATCCGACGCGACGTGGTGACGCGACAACGCCGGCAGGATCACCGTGCCCAGCGCGACGCCGAACAATCCCAGCGGCAATTCGAGGAATCGCGTGGACTGGGAGAACCAGCTTTGCGAACCGGTGACCAGCAGCGAGAGCACCACGGTATCCAGCAGCAGATTCAACTGCGCCACCGAGGAACCGAACAGCGTCGGGCCCATCAGCCGCATGATCTTGCGCACCTGAGGATGATTCCAGCCCCAGCGCGGCAGGCCCAGCAGATCCAGCCGCCGCAAGGACGGCAACAGGAACAGCCATTGCACGATGCCGCCGGCCAGCACCGCCCAGCCCAGCGACATGATGGGAATTCGCAATCGTGGCGCCAGCCACAGCGCGCCGGCGATCATCGCGATGTTGAGGATCACCGGCGTCAGCGCAGGCAGCGCGAAGCGATGAAAACTGTTCAACACGCCCGCCGACAGTGCGGTCAGCGACACGAAGAAGATGAAGGGAAATGTCAGCCGCAGCAGATCGATCGTGAGATCGAACTTGTGCGGCTGATCCAGAGCGCCGGGCTCGAACATCGTCGCCACTTGCGGCGCGAAGATCAGCCCCAGCGCGGTGATCACCAGCAGCACGCCGCCCAGCGTTCCGGCCACACGCGCGGTCAGTTCCTTCAGTTGCTCGTGGCTGCCGGTTTCCTTGACCTCGGTGAACACCGGCACGAACGCGGTCGAGAACGAACCCTCGGCGAACAATCTGCGCAGGAAATTGGGAATGCGGAAGGCGACCCAGAATGCGTCGGTGGCGGCATCCGCGCCGAAAGCGATGTTGATCGCCATGTCCCGCGCCAGACCCAGCACGCGCGAGATCATGGTCATCGCGCTGAAGGACAGCACGCCACGCAGCATGCTGGGCCGCTTCATGACAGGGACCAGGAACCAGGGACAGGGGACCGGAGATGAAGCGCCGTCTCCGGAAATAACAGTTTCGGACGAACAATTCCCGATTCGGGACGAATTGCCGCGTATTCCACGCCGGTCCCCGGTCCCCGGTCCCCAATATTGACTCCCAACGCACCTGCACTCATACTTATCCGTCTTTTTTGACCCCTTTTGCGGAGTTTCACCCCGTGGCCAACATCAAGTCCGCCAAGAAGCGCGCCAAGCAATCCGAAGTGCGCCGCATGCGCAACGCCAGCCAGCGCTCGATGCTGCGTTCGTCGATCCGCAAGGTGCTGAAGGCGATCGAAGCCAAGGACAAGGCCGGCGCGCAAGCCGCCTACCAGTCCGCCGAGCCGGTGATGGACCGCTACGCGCACCACGGCCTGATCCACAAGAACAAGGCCGCGCGCCACAAGAGCCGCTTGGCGGCGAAGATCAAGGCGTTGGGTTGAATTTATTTTTCTAGTACCTCGAAAGCCGGCGAGAGCCGGCTTTTTTGTTGCTCGCTTCTCAGCCCCTCCCCCTCGATGAGGGAGGGGTTGGGGAGGGGGTGATTGCCACGCCGTTCCACCCCTCTCCCCTGCCCCTCTCCCACAAGGGGAGAGGGGTTCAAGCGGGTTACGACGCTGCATTCTGATCGCCTCCGGCCAATGGTTCAGCCATCTCGGCAGCCCGAATGCGTTGCTCATCGAAAAACCGCTGCGCGGCGAGCACGACTTCGCGCGTGCCGATTCGCTCGGCGGCGGAGATCGCAAACCATGGCGCCTGCCAATTCAACGCGGCAACGATTTCGCGCGCTCGTGAATCACGTTCGTCGGGCGCAATCAGATCGATCTTGTTCAACACCAGCCAGCGCGGACGCTCGAGCAAAGCAGGATCGAAACGCCGCAATTCGTTTTCGATCGCGCGTACCTGCGCGACCGGATCGGAACCGTCGATCGGCGCGATATCGATCAGATGCAGCAGCAGGCTGGTGCGAGAGAGGTGTTTCAGGAACTGCACGCCGAGGCCGGCGCCTTCTGCGGCGCCCTCGATCAAACCAGGAATGTCGGCGATCACAAAACTGCGGTCGGCCTCAACGCGCACCACGCCGAGATGCGGTTGCAAGGTGGTGAACGGATAATCGGCCACGCGCGGCGTCGCGGCGGACACGGCTCGGATAAAGGTGCTCTTGCCGGCATTGGGAAAGCCGAGCAATCCGACATCCGCCAGCACCTTCAACTCCAGTTTCAACTCACGCGCTTCGCCCGCCGAGCCGCCGGTGAATTTGCGCGGGGCGCGGTTGGTCGAACTCTTGAAATGGATGTTGCCCAGCCCGCCCTTGCCGCCTCGCGCCACCAGCAATTTCTGGCCGTGCGCGGTGAGATCGCCGATCAATTCGTCGGTGTCGAGATTGATCACGCTGGTGCCGACCGGCACGCGGATTTCGGTGTCCTCGCCGCGCCGGCCGTACATGTCCGAACCCATGCCGTTCTCGCCGCGCTGCGCCTTGAAGCTGCGCTGATGGCGAAAATCCACCAGCGTATTCAACCCTTCATCCGCAACCAGCCAGACGTTGCCGCCGCCACCGCCATCGCCACCGTTCGGACCGCCGAAGGGAATGAACTTCTCGCGGCGGAAGCTGGCGCAGCCATTGCCGCCGTCGCCGGCCTGCACCTTGATGATCGCTTCGTCGACGAATTTCATAAGAGCGGGAACAGGAAACAGGGAACGGGGATTGGGGTCGCGGTCATTCGAAATGGTACGGGATTCGATCTTTCCCTGTTCCCCGTTCCCAGTTCCCGCTTCACCAAACAAAAGCCCCGCACATGGCGGGGCCCTGTCGTACTTGTGGCGATTCGGGTCAGCCCGCGATCACACTCACCGTCCGCCGGCCTTTTGGGCCGTGCGTCTTGAATTCCACCTTGCCGTCCACCAGCGCGTACAGCGTGTGGTCGCGGCCCAGGCCCACGCCGGCGCCCGGATGGAACTGCGTGCCGCGCTGACGCACGATGATGTTGCCGGCTTCCACAGCTTGGCCGCCGTAGAGCTTGACGCCCAGATATTTCGGATTCGAATCGCGGCCGTTGCGCGAGGAACCTACGCCTTTCTTGTGTGCCATAACGGCTTACTCCTTCGCGGCCTTGTCGCCTTTGTGGGCGATGGCCGTGATCTCGATTTCGGTGTAGTGCTGCCGATGCCCCATCTGCTTGCGGTGGTGCTTGCGGCGGCGGAATTTCACGATGCGCACCTTGTCGTGGCGGCCGTGGCCGCGCACTTTGGCCGCGACGCTGGCGCCGGCAATGTGCGGCGTGCCTACGGTGACGTTCTCGCCGTCGCCGATCATCAGCACCTGTTCGAACTTGACGGCGCTGTCCGGTTCCGCGTCGAGCTTCTCGACGCGCAGGACATCGCCCTGCATCACGCGGAACTGGCGTCCGCCGGTAAGGATGACTGCGTACATGGATGGACCTTCTGATTCTGTCGTTATTCTGTCGAATCCGCCGGATCGAGCCGGACCGAACGCGGAAGTATAGCGTGGCCTGTTTTGGTGGGCAATCGACCGGGCGGTTTGGTCACTCTCTGGAAAGCGGCCGCCTGCGGCCACATATTGGACCGGTTGCTATAGTAGTCGCCTTTCCGGCGCGCTCTCACCCGTTTTCGATACCATGGACACGATCCGCATCCGCGGCGCGCGCACGCACAATCTGAAGAACCTCGATCTGGAGCTGCCCCGCGACCGGCTGATCGTGATCACCGGACTGTCGGGCTCCGGCAAGTCCTCGCTCGCCTTCGACACCATCTACGCCGAGGGCCAGCGACGCTACGTGGAATCGCTGTCGTCGTATGCGCGGCAATTCCTGTCGATGATGGAAAAGCCCGATGTGGATCACATCGAGGGCTTGAGCCCTGCGATTTCCATCGAACAGAAATCCACTTCGCACAATCCGCGTTCGACCGTCGGCACCATCACCGAGATATACGACTACCTGCGCCTGCTCTACGCGCGCGTTGGCACGCCGCGCTGCCCGAATCACGGCACCTCGCTGGAAGCGCAAACCGTCAGCCAAATGGTGGACGCCACGCTGGCGCTGAATCCGGACAAGCGCTACATGCTGCTGGCGCCGGTGATCCGCGAGCGCAAGGGCGAGCACGTGCAGGTGTTCGAGCAACTGCGCGCGCAGGGCTTCGTGCGTGCGCGCGTGGACGGGCAGGTTTACGACTTGGATGCCGTGCCGCCGCTGGGGCTGCGCATCAAGCACACGATCGAAGTGGTCATCGACCGCTTCCGTCCCCGTGCCGACCTGAAGCAGCGCCTGGCCGAATCCTTCGAAACCGCGCTGCGGCTGGGCGAAGGGCTGGCGATCGTCGTCGACATGGACGATGGATCAGCGCCGGAGCAGTTGTTCTCCTCGCGTTACTCCTGCCCGTTGTGCGACTACTCGCTGCCGGAACTGGAACCGCGGCTGTTCTCGTTCAACTCGCCGGTGGGTGCGTGCCCCGCCTGCGACGGTCTGGGCGTGACGCAATTCTTCGATCCCGCGCGCGTGGTCGCGCATCCGGAACGATCGTTCGGCGAAGGCGCGGTGCGCGGCTGGGACCGGCGCAATCCGCATTTCTTCCAGATGATCCGCTCGCTGGCGAAGCACTACCGATTCGATGTGGAAACGCCGTGGCGCGAGCTGCCGAAGGCGACGCGCGAGGCGATCCTGTTCGGCTCCGGCGAGGAGAAGATCGAGTTCCGTTATCTCGGCGAGGGCCGCTCCGGCTTCGTGCGCAAGCATCGCTTCGAAGGGGTGATCCCGAATCTCGAGCGGCGCTGGAAGGAAACCGAATCGCAGATGGTGCGCGAGGAACTCGGTCGTTTCATTTCCGAGCGCCCCTGCCCCGAATGCAACGGCGAGCGATTGAACCCCTCGGCGCGCAACGTGTTCGTCGGCGAAAGGAATCTGCCGTCGCTGACCGCGCTCGCGATCAATGAAACGCAATCCTTTTTCGACGACTTGAAACTGCCCGGCTGGCGCGGCGAGATCGCCGCGAAGATCGTCAAAGAGATCCGCGAGCGTTTGAAATTCCTGATCGACGTCGGGCTGGATTACCTCACTCTGGACCGCAAGGCCGATTCGCTGTCCGGCGGCGAGGCGCAGCGCATCCGCCTCGCGTCGCAAATCGGGGCGGGCTTGGTCGGCGTGATGTACGTGCTGGACGAACCTTCGATTGGCTTGCACCAGCGCGACAACGCGCGGCTGCTGGGCACGCTGGTTCGCCTGCGCGATCTCGGCAACACCGTGCTGGTGGTGGAACACGACGAGGATGCGATCCGCGCGGCCGACCATATTCTCGACATCGGTCCGGGCGCCGGCGTGCACGGCGGCGAGATCGTGGCGCAAGGTTCCCTGAAAGACGTGTTGAACGCGCCGCGTTCGCTGACCGGGAAATATCTTTCCGGCCAGCTCTCGATCGAAACGCCGAAGCTGCGCCGTCAGCCCGACCCGAAAAAGGTGATGACGCTGCATGGGGCGCGCGGCAACAACCTGCAGAACATCGATTTGGAGATCCCGGCCGGGCTCTTCACCTGCATCACCGGTGTATCGGGTTCAGGCAAGTCCACGTTGATCAACGACACGTTGTTCCGACACGCCGCGGTGGAATTGAACGGCGCTTCGGCGCAGCCGGCGCCGTTCGACAAGATCGAAAAGCTCGACCTGTTCGACAAGGTGGTGGACATCGATCAATCGCCGATCGGCCGCACGCCGCGCTCGAATCCGGCGACGTATACCGGCCTGTTCACTCCGCTGCGCGAGTTGTTCGCGCAGGTGCCGGAGGCGCGCGCGCGCGGCTACCAGGCCGGGCGTTTCAGCTTCAACGTCAAGGGCGGCCGCTGCGAAGCCTGCGAAGGCGACGGGCTGATCAAGGTCGAGATGCATTTTCTGCCGGATGTGTACGTGCCCTGCGACGTCTGCCATGGCAAGCGCTATAACCGCGAGACGCTGGAGATCCTTTACAAGGGCCACAACATCGCCGACGTGCTGGACATGACCGTCGAGGACGCGCACAAGGTCTTCGAAAACATCCCCGCAATCGCGCGCAAACTGGACACGCTGATCGACGTCGGCCTCGGCTACATCAAGCTGGGCCAGAGCGCGACTACGCTGTCCGGCGGCGAAGCGCAGCGCGTGAAACTATCGAAGGAACTCTCGCGCCGCGACACCGGCAGCACGCTCTACATCCTGGACGAGCCGACCACGGGCCTGCACTTCCACGACATCGAGCAACTGCTGCGCGTGCTGCACCGGCTGGTGGATCAGGGCAACACCGTGGTGGTGATCGAGCACAATCTGGACGTGATCAAGACCGCCGACTGGATCGTCGATCTGGGCCCCGAAGGCGGCGCCGGCGGCGGCCGCATCACCGCGTCCGGCACACCGGAAGACGTGGCCGCCACGCCACACTCCTACACGGGACAGTTCCTGGCGCGCGTGCTGGGTGAGTCGAACTCCAAAGTGCAGCGCAAAAGGAAACGTGCGTAAGAGCAAACTGGTCCGCGAATAAACACAGATAAGCGCAGATCAGGAACTGTGTTCCAATGCGTTTGCGTCCATTCGCGTTCATTGCGGACTGTCCATGCTGATAATCGACCGATGGCCGACAAGAAAAAACCCAAATCACCGCAACGCCGCAGGCGCGCACCCGTCCAGTCCGGGCACGCAGCCTCGAATTCGCAGCAATCCGCCGCGGACGCGCAAACTGCGCCGCGCGCGCTGTTCACTGCACCGATCGCCGTTCGCTGGCGCGATCTGGATGCGTTCAATCATGTGAACAATTCCTCCTATTTCACTTTCCTCGAGGAAGCGCGCCTGCAATGGCTGCGCACCATCGAGGGTGAGTGGTTCAACGAACACGCGATGCCGGTGATTGCGGCCATCGTGGTGAACTACCGCGCGCCGATCGAGTGGCCCGCGGCGATCAGGGTGGAATTGTTTTGCGATCGCATCGGCAACTCGTCGCTGACGATCGGCCATCGCATCGTGGACGCGGCCGACGCGCGCAAGTTGTATTGCGATGGTCACGCGGTGCTGGTCTGGACCGATCCGGCGACCGGTCAATCGGTGCCGTTGCCGCAGGCGATCCGCAACGCCCACGCCTGAGCAGGTTCAACGGCATTCACGCATGCTCGTTATGATGCGGCGCATTCGCATCGACAGGAGAACGCGCCATGCAACGCCGCCTGCTCGCCGCCGCACTCGCCTCCGCTCTGATCGGCACCGCCGCCTGCGCCGCTGGCGATTCGCCGAATAATTCGCGCAATGTCGGCCATGCGTCGCTGACGATCTATCACGCCGACAACGACGCGTTGTTTTCCGGCGACGCGCAGGGCGCAATCGATGCGGGACGCGCGGTGGTGCACGAGCAGCGCAGCATCGACGTGCAATCCGGCCGCCACACGCTGCGCATCGGCGGTTTGCCGGCAAGCGTGGAACCGGAAGCGGTCACCGTGAATTTCGGCAACGGTGTGGACGTGCTCGGCCGCCGCATCGTGCTGGCGCGCGGCAGCGCGGGCAGCGCACTGTCTGGACAGATCGGCGAGCACGTCAAAGTTGCAGGCAACAGCGGCCAGACCATTGCCGAAGGCGAGCTGTTGGGTGCCGACGAAAATGGCCTGACCGTGCGCGACGCGAGCGGAGGGGTGATCGTGGTGCACGACTACGCGACCGTTTCGCTGTCTCCGGGCGCGGTGAGCGGCGGCGGCAGCGTGCTGCTCGACGTGGATGCAAAATCGTCCGGCACGCACGCGGCGAAACTCACCTATTCCACAGCCGGCATCGGATGGCGCGCCGCGTATGACGCGTTGCTGGCGAACGGTTCGGGTTGCCGCATGCATTTCGATCCGCAGGCGAGCATCGCCAACCGCAGCGGCCGCGACTACGACGCGGCGACGATCAAGCTGGTCGCGGGGCAACCGAATCTCGCCGCCCAGCCGCCGCGCATGTACATGGCGAAAGCGGTGGCCGCCGAAGCCGCACCGCCGATGCCGGCACAACGAACGCTGGGCGACTATCGCAGCTACACGCTGCCAGGTGCGGTCGATCTGCCCGACGGCACGGTGACATTGACACCGCTGTATGCATCATCGGATTTGGGTTGCACGCGGCAGTATCTGCTGGAAGCCGGCAACGCGTGGCAACCGCCCAAACCGATCCTGGACGCGAACTACAACGACGACAGTTATCAGGATCGTCCGATCGCTTCGATGCTGCTGTTCGCCGCCCCCGCCGCGCTACCGGCCGGCACGCTGCGCGCGATGATGATCGATCGGGACGGCGCGTCGGAACTGCTCGGGCAAGGCGACATTCCCGATACGCCGAAAGGGCAGCAAGTAAACGTGACCTTGGGCGAGAGTTTCGACCTGCGCGCCAGCCGCGAGCGCACCGCGTTTTCGGTGGACAAAGGCGCGCACAGCATGGACGAAGCCTTCCGCATCACGCTCACGAATGGCGGCGACACCGCACGCACCGTGACCGTGCGTGAACACCCGAACCGCTGGAAGGCCTGGAAGCTGGTGTCTTCCAGCGTCAAGCCGGACAAGCAGACGCCGGATACGCTGGAGTTTTCGCTCGACGTGCCCGCGAATGGCAAGGCTGTACTCGATTACAAAGTGCAATACGCCTGGACCGCCGGAGAACTTTGAGCATGCTGGAACGCATCGAACACGCAAACGGCATCCGCGAGCTGCGCCTCTCGCGTCCGCCCGTCAACGCGCTGAACCCGGAACTGGTGCGCGCGTTGCGCCAGGCGGTGAAAGAAGCCCCACGCGAAGGCGCAAACGCACTGGTGATTTCCGGGGGCTCCGGCATCTTCTCGGCCGGATTGGACGTGCCGTTTCTGCTGACGCTCGATCGCGCCGGCATGCGCGCGTTCTGGGATGAATTTCTCGGCATGTGCGCGGCGCTGGCGCGCTCGCCGATTCCCATCGTCGCGGCGATCACCGGGCATTCGCCCGCGGGTGGCGCAGTGATCGCGCTGTTCTGCGACTTTCGCGTGATGGCGCACGGCACGTATCGCATCGGCTTGAACGAAGTGCAGGTCGGCCTGATCATCCCGGATGTCATCCGCACCGCGTTCGGGCGGCTCGTCGGTGCGTATCGCGCGGAGCGGTTGCTGATTGAAGGCGCGATGCTGGAATCGGAAGCCGCGTTGCGCGCGGGTGTGGTGGACGAACTGGCCGACGTGGATCACGTGGTCGCGCGTGCGCTCAACTGGCTGGAGGAATTGTTGAAGTTGCCACGGCAGGCGATGCTGTCCACACGCGAGCTGGCGCGCGCGGATCTGGCAGCGCTGTTCGCCGATCCGGCGGCGCTGCAGGTGGATACGCTGGTGGAAATGTGGTTTGCGCCCGAAGCGCAGAACACGCTGCGTGCGCTGGTCGAAAGGCTGAAGGCAAAGAAGTAGCACGCGCGCGCCGGATCGCGCGGTCCAGAACGCCTCGAAGCTATCCCATTCCTTTCACGACAGGCCTCGAAGGATCACTGATCCATCCGGACCACGACGGCGCGAACAATCGCGACCCGTGCAAGCCGGCGGCTTCCATCGCCAGCAGATTGTGCGCGGCGGTAACGCCCGAGCCGCACATGTGGATTACCTCGCGCGGATCGTGGGCCCCCATCAGCGACATGAACTCATCGCGCAGTTGGTCCAGCGATTTGAATCGGCCGTTCGCGCCGAGGTTGTCGCTGAACGGCCGGTTCAATGCCTCCGGCACGTGCCCTGCCTTCGGGTCGATCGGTTCGACCTCGCCGCGGTAGCGCGCCGCACCGCGCGCGTCCAGCAGCAGGATCGACCGGGCGGCACGCAGGCGTTCGAGTTCCTCGTAGTACACGACCAGCGCAGGATCGAACCGCACTTCGACCTGCGTCGAAATGCGTGGGCGTGCCTCGCCTTGCTCGACGGGCAAGCCGGCTTCGCGCCACGCGCGCCAGCCGCCATCCAGAACGCCCGCATCGATGCCGGAAATCCGCAGCAACCACCACAATCGCGCCGCCGCCAGCGCGCCGCCCGCATCGTCATAGGCAACGATCCGCTGCTGCGGCGTCCAACCCCAGCGCGATAGCGCTTGCGAAAACGTGCGTTCGTCCGGCAGGGGATGACGTCCGAGGTTCTTCTTCGACAAGTCCGACAAATCGCGATCCAGATTCGCGTACACCGCACCCGGGATGTGCGCTTGCGTGAATTCGCGCTCGCCCTTGCCCGGATCGGAAAGCTCGAAACGGCAATCCGCGATCAGCACTTCGGCGGTCGGCAGCGCCGCAAGTGCGTGTGCGCCGATCAAGACTTCGTTCATGGCATTCGTCGCATGCGCTGCATCAGATTCACCAGGATGGAGGCGGTCGCGCCCCAGATCAGCGGTTGCGTATCGGCATATTCGTACACGCTTCGGCGCTTGCCGTGTGTCAGAAATTCGCGCTGGCGCAGATTGGCCGGGTCGAGCAGGAACGAGAGCGGCACCTCGAAGATCGAATCGACTTCACTGGATTGCGGGGACAGTTTTGCTCCCGCGGCCAACCGCGCCACCACCGGCGTCACGCAGTAGCCGCTGACGGTATCGAGACAATCGAGATATCCGAGCGGCTGCGCATCGCGCGAATCCAGACCGATTTCCTCATGCGCTTCCCGCAGCGCGGCGGCCACCGCATCGACATCCGTCGCATCAATGCGCCCGCCGGGAAAGCTCACCTGCCCCGCGTGCGTGCGCAAGCCGCTGTGGCGCAGCGTGAACACCACCATCGGTTGCGGCAGATCGCGCAAAGCGATCAGCACCGCGGCGCCGGCACGCGGCGCATCGCCGAGCAGGTCGAGCAGTTCATCGCGGTTCCAGCCGGGTTCCAGCGGTGGCCGTTGCAGCGGATGCAACGCCTGTGCGACAGCTTCTATCGTCGCGGGCTGTTCTTGAAAAGTGCGGACATGGATGTCCGCTTTTTGATCTGCTCTTCTCACCATGGACGATGAGACAACTTGATGGTGCGCACAGGGACGTGCGCTTTTTGATCTGCTTCTCTCATCATGGATTATGAGACAGATCACTTCGCTTCGGCAGGACTTCCCGCATGCACCGCAAGCGTTCGGCGTTGCTCATCATGCCCCAGCGGGCGATTTCGTCGAGATTGCGGCGGCAGCCAATGCACAAGCCGCGTTCGTCGAGCCGGCAGATACCGATGCAGGGCGTGAGCGGCAGCGCGGATTCGGCGGAAGCATCCATCGGTGCGAGGTTAGCACCGCGCCGCGCTTCAAGGCTGGGTATCGAGCAGCCGGATGTCGAACACCAGACCTTCGTTCGGACCGATGCGCGGCGGCTGGCCGCGTTCGCCATAGGCCATCTGCGGCGGAATGAACACCTGCCAGTGGTCGCCCACGTGCATGCGGGTGATGATCTGCCGCCAGCCGGGAATCATCTGATCGACCGGAAATTTCACCGGTTTGCCCCGATCTTCGGTGTTGTCGAACACGGTGCCGTCGAGGAATGCTCCGCGGTATTGCAGCGTGACTTCGCTGTTGAGTGTGGGGCTGCGGTCGCCGTCGCCGTCCTGCAGCACCTTGTACTGCACGCCCGAAGGCAATGTCTGCACACCTTTCTGCTGCCTGTTCTGCGCAAAGAACTTCTGCGCGCGAGCCAGATTGTCCGCCGCCAGCTTCGCGAATGCCGCACGTGCTTCCGCGACCATCCGCTGCTGCATCGCCGCGATCACCTGCTGCATTTCCTGCGGAGAATAGGCGGGCTTCTTCTGACCATAGCCGTCCTGTACGCCATGCAGTACTGCGGAAATGTCGATCTGCAGACCGTGTTGCCCCAGATCCCGTCCGGCTTCATAACCCAGCGCGTAGGAGAGCTTGCGATCGCCGGACGGCTGCGGCGCGTTCTGCGCGTGCGCGGACGCGAGCGGCAGAGCCGCCGCAAATGCGGCCGTCATGGCAATGCTGGCGAACTTCATCGAATTCCCTCGTTGGGACTTGCGCGATGCTAGCAAACCCGGCGATTTTGAACGTTGCCGGAATCAAAGGTTCCCGGTTTATCCTGCGATCATCCATGATCGCTTTCTTCGGGAAAGGAACAGAGACAATGTGGTTTTGATGCTCCTGGCACGATAAAGGCGGCCATCCATGGCCGCACTTTTCAACAAAACCACGCCCCTAATCAGGAGTCCGCAGGCCGATATCTCTTTTCACCCGCCGTGATGCGCAAATCCAAGCGGTTTTCCGGCGGCGCCAGCGCGCAGGTGGCGAAGGACGTGAACACGCACGGCGGGTTGTAGGCTTTGTTGAAGTCGATCACGATGCGGCCGTCGCGCGGCGGTTCGGTATAGAGAAAACGCCCGGCTCCGTAGGTCTCCTTGCCCGAAGTGCCGTCGGCGAACATCAGATACAGGGCTTCATCTCCCGGCGTTTCGATCACGGGCAGCAATTCGTATTGATTTCCATCGCGTTCGAACACCGCCTTGCCGGTCGCGGGGTAACTTTCGAGTTGGCCGATCACGTTCATGGCTTCCAGCGTGCGCGGCGCATCGAAAGGAATCCATCGCGCTTCGATGCGCCAGGAAAGATCGACCGGAAACGATTCGATGCCAGCGAAGCGCCGGCGCGTTTCCGCTTCGCCGTCGCGCACGCGCAACGCCTTGCGGCCGCCGCGGTCGATCACGATGAAATTGATATCGCCGAAGGAGACGCGTGTGGGAGATTGCGCGCGGTCGTCCTGCAGCACTGCGCGGTGACGAGGTTCGCCGTCGATGCGTGCATCCGCATCGGGCGTGAGTTCGATCGCGGCGGTTCCATCTCCATGCAATTCGATCGTACCCAGATGCGCCGGTGCTTTTTCCAGCACGATGGCATTGTCCGGCGCGCTGCCGATCGTATTGCGGCCCGGTTCCAGCCAGTGCAGCCCGACCAGGCTCAACCAGCCGTCCGGCGCGGTCAAGCGCGCGAGGCGCTGCGCGCGCCAGTGTTCGATTTCTTGCGTGTAGGTGTCGATGTCCGTCATGGCTGACAGTTCGGGTTGAAAGACGTGAGTTGTGAGTTGTAAGACGTGAGTAGAAAAGACCATTCGGGACTCACCAGTACTCACTACTCACCTTCCCCGCAAAAACAACTTGTCCAGTTCCGAAATGCTCAACTGCGTCCACGTCGGACGGCCGTGATTGCATTGACCGGAACGTTCGGTGGATTCCATCTCGCGCAATAGCGCGTTCATCTCGGGGATCGTCAGCCGCCGGTGCGCGCGCACGGCGCCATGGCACGCCATCGTTGCCAGCAATTCGTTCTGTAATTCCGCGAGCATGCGCGAATGACCATGCTGCGCAAGTTCACCCAGCACGTCGCGCGCGAGTTGCGCCGCGTCCGCGCTTTCCAGCAAGACCGGAATGCGCCGCACCGTGATCTGACGCGGCCCGCTGCGATCGATTTCCAGGCCGACTTCGGCAAGAGCGGACGCATGTTCTTCCGCCGCGGCGGCTTCGCTTTCGCTCACCGTGACGGCCAGTGGAACCAACAATCCCTGTGATTGCACGCCATCGCGCTCACAGGCGGTTTTCAGTTTTTCGTACATAACGCGCTCGTGCGCGGCGTGCATGTCCACCAGCACCAAACCTTGCGCGTTCTCGGCGAGGATGTAGATGCCGGACAACTGCGCCAGTGCGTAACCCAGTGGGGGTGTCGCGCTGTCGTGCGCGTCCGGCAGCGGCGCGGAAACCGCGGGTGGGGTGTCGAGCAAACGCGCATAAGCATCGGGACGAGGTTCGCGAACGGCCAGTCCCAGTGCGGATTGATGTGCGGCGACCGTTCGAGATTCGATATTCCGCAGCAGATCTTCCTCGGCATCGGCGAGCTTCTGCCGTGCTTCCGGCGTGAGATCCGATGCGCGAAAAAACACCAGAGAGGAATCCCTGCTGCCACCGGCTCGAGGCTCCGCGATGACCTCATGCAAGGTCCGAAACAGGAAATCGTGCACCAGCCGCGCTTCTCGGAAACGCACCTCCGACTTGGCCGGATGCACGTTGACATCAACGCCCTGTGGATCGAGTTGCAGGAACAACACGAAGGCCGGATGCCGTCCGTGGAACAGCACGTCGGCGTAAGCCTGCCGCACCGCGTGCGCCACTACGCGGTCGCGCACCAGCCTGCCGTTGACGTAGAAATATTGCTGATCGGCCTGCGCACGCGACGCCGTCGGCGATCCGACCCAGCCGTGCAGTTCCATGCCGGCCGCAGCATGTTCGATCTGCAGGCAGTTCTCGGCGAAATGCGAACCCAGTAATTCCGCTGTGCGCGCCAACCGCGCTTCTGCGTGTGCCGGCTTCAGCAGGCGCACCGGCTTGCCGTTGTGGCTCAAGCGGAATTCAATTTCCGGCCTTGCCAGCGCCAGCGATTTCACCAGCTCGTCGATGTGACCGAACTCGGTGCGTTCCGCGCGCAGGAATTTGCGCCGCGCCGGCACGGCGTGGAAAAGATCGTGCACTTCGATCATGGTGCCGATCGCACCGGAGGCAGGTTGCGGTTTGCCGATGCGCGCGCCGCCGGCCTCGATGCGCCAAGCGTGTTCCGCATCGCGCGTGCGCGAAGTCAGTTGCAGACGCGACACGGATGCGATCGACGCCAGCGCCTCGCCGCGAAAG
This sequence comes from Rhodanobacteraceae bacterium, assembly GCA_036759545.1. Classification (GTDB taxonomy): domain Bacteria; phylum Pseudomonadota; class Gammaproteobacteria; order Xanthomonadales; family Rhodanobacteraceae; genus 66-474. The sequence continues at coordinate 9,129 of DAIOUL010000027.1, read as the reverse complement.
CCCATGCTGGCCACCCGCGTCAGATCTTCGAAACTGGCGATCTTGCTGGTGGCGTGCGCCGCCAGCGCCAGCGGCAACTCGTCGCGCGGAATGCCCGCGCCATCATCGCGCACGCGGATCAGCCGCGCGCCGCCTTGCGCGATGTCGATTTCGATCCTGCTCGCAGCGGCATCGAGGCTGTTCTCCACCAGTTCCTTCACCACCGATGCCGGACGCTCGATCACCTCGCCGGCGGCGATCTGGTTGACGAGTTCGGGGGACAGCGGACGGATCGGCAGCATCGGGCTTCACGCGGGCGAGCGTGAAGGATAGCAAGAGCCGAGATTCGGGATTCGGGAAAGCAGATTCGAGCGTGCTGTTGTTGAAAGGTACGGCCAAGGCGCTCTTGGCCATGGATGGCAGCTTTGGCCGCCTTGCTCACTCCACGAAATTCAAGAGCGAACGCTTGCGAGATAGTCTTCGAAGGAAGCGATCGTGGACGATCGCTAAGACGACGGTATCAGCAGCACCTGCCCCGCCTGCACGTTGCCGTCTTCGGGAATCTTGTGATTCAACGAGCGCAGCGCATTCAGGCTGACGCCGTATTGCTGCGCGATGCCGGACAGCGTTTCGCCGCGCAGCACCCGGTGCATGTCGCGAATGTTGGCATCCAGCGTGGTGGCCTTGTCGCGAGCGTCTGTCGGATCGGATGGAAGCACGGGCGCAGGCGGAACATCACTCACCACCTGGATGTACGCGTCCGACGCGGGCGGCCGCACGCGGGGACCGGAGTCGCGCGTGGCGACGCGTGCGCTGCGAGTGCGCTTGACCGGCGATGCGATCGCTGGGACTGGGCCGTCGCTAGCATCCGCACTCGTACCGCGCGGCAGCGGCGCAGGGTCGTCCTGCGTCCGCGCATCGCTGTCCTTCGAATCATCCGCGGCTGCGATCAGCGTCGCCGCGTCGGTTTCGCCCGGATGGATGCGACCGCTGCGCAGCGCGGCGAACCAGGTGCCCGGCGGCGGAGTGGATTCGAAGTAGCTGCGCACGCCGCCCAGCACCGCTTGTGCCAGTTGCTGGCGGTGATCCGGATCGCGCAGCTTCTGTTCCTCTGTGGGATTGGTGATGAAAGCGGTTTCCACCAGGATCGAAGGCACATCCGGCGAACGCAGCACCACGAAGTTCGCACGCTCGACATAGCCGCGGTGGGTCGGACCGAGTTGCGACAATGCTTTCAGCACGCGCTGCGCGACCGCGTTGCTGGCTTCGATGGAAGCGCCCTGCGAAAGATCCAGCAGCACCGAGGCCAGCGTGTCGTCCTTGTCGTCCAGCGACACGCCGCCGATCAGGTCGGCGCGGTTTTCGCTGTCGGCCAGCCAGCGCGCGGCTTCGGACACCTTGCCGCGCTGCGACAGTACCCACACGGAGGAACCGCGCGCATCCGAACTGGTGTACGCGTCGGCGTGGATCGAGACGAACAGGTCGGCCTTGTTCTGCCGCGCGATTTCGTAACGGCGCTTCAGCGGAACGAAGTAATCGCCGGTGCGCGTCAACACCGCGCGCATGCCCGGTTGCGTATTGATCAAGTTGGCCAGATCGCGCGCGACCGAGAGCGTGACGTTTTTTTCCAGCGTGCCGTCGGGCCCGTGCGCACCGGGATCTTCGCCGCCGTGCCCTGCATCAACAGCGATCACCACCGGCCGCGGTTTGCCTTGCGCGATGTCGTTTTCGATGGTACGCGCCATCTGCGGCCTGGGGGCGTGCGGCGGATACAAGTCCACCACCAGCCGATAGCCGTACTGGCCGGCCGGCTTTAGCAGAAAAGTTTTCGGATGCGCTTCGCCCGCCAGGTCGAGCACCACGCGTGCGGCATCACCGTTCTTGCCGCTGCGAATGGCTCTCAGCAAACCTTTGACCGAGGGCACATGAAAGCCGCCGGCAAACGCGCTGTCCTCGACGTCCAGCACGACACGATCAGGGTGATCGAGCTGCACCAGCTTGTAATCGGAAGGCGGCGCCGAGAGATCCAGCACCACGCGCGTGGAGTCCGGACCGCCCCACACGCGCAATGCCTCCACCTGCGATGCGGCAGCCGCGCCCGCGCCGAGCAAGCCGGCGAAAGCGGCAAAAACCAGCAGCGGGCGTGCGATCCCCCTCATGAGCCCGGATTGAACCCCAAGGCGTCAGGGATTGCAAGAGTTTTTTCCTTATTCGCCCGTAGTATGCGAGTGTTTTATCGAAGCCGGTTCAGGAAGGTGATGCAAATGAGTGCAGGATGCACTCATCCCGTGCAGGCCATGGATGGCCGATGACACGGGATCCAGCTTCAAGACGCACTCATCTCCGGCCGGCACAGAATGCGCTGCGATCGCGGCCATAGCCGCGCGATGCGACCGCCACCCGCGTGCCCCAGCGCGATTTCCAGATCGGGTGCGGGCAACGCGCCCGCGCCCCGTTCCGGCCATTCGATCAGCACGATCGATTGCGGATCGTGCAATTCATCCAGTCCGAGCCATTCCAGTTCCCCCGGCGCTGCGATCCGGTACAGATCCAGATGGAACGCATCGCGCCCGCCCACGCGATATCGCTCCAGCAGGCTGTAGGTCGGGCTTTTGATGCGTTCGCCGGTGCCGAGTTCACGCAACAGGGCGCGCGCAAAAGTCGTCTTGCCCGCGCCCAATTCGCCGCGCATATACACGACACCTCCATCGCGAAGAACGGGCGCGATTCGATGCGCGAGCGCGATCGTCGCCGCTTCGTCCGGTAGATCGACGGCAACCGTTGAATCTGATTCAGCCATCTATGCGGCCATTCACCAAGGCACGCAGGTATAGGAACAGATCACTCGCGAGCGTGCCGCGTTCGCCCGCTCGGGCCGCGAGTTCTCCGGCGCGGCCGTGTACGCCGACACCCACGCAGGCCGCATCCCAAACCGACAGGCCTTGCGCGAGCAGACCTGCGATTACACCGGTCAGCGCGTCGCCGGTGCCGCCACTGGCCAGACCCGCACTGCTCCAGGGACACACCGCGACTTCGCCCTGTGGCGCTGCGATCAGGGTACCCGCGCCTTTCAGCACCGTGACCGCGTTGTGACGTTGCGCGATCACGCGGGCAGCGGCGAAACGATCGATCTGGATTTGCGCGGTATCGCACCCAAGCAGCCGCGCAGCTTCGCCAGGATGCGGCGTTAGAATGGTGCGGCCCGGCAGCTCGCGCGGATGTTCCGCCAGCAGATTCAATCCATCGGCATCCAGCACGGTCGGTTTGCCGGCATCCAGCGCGGCCTGCCATAAACCCCGGCCCCATTCTTCGCGGCCCAGTCCCGGACCCAGGGCGACCACGGTCGCGCGCTCCAGCAGATTGCCGAGATTGCGCGGCACGTGCACGCCCTGCGGCATCAATTCCGGCCGTGCGGCGAGCAGCGCCGCGACGTGCGCCTCGCGCGTGGCGACGCTGACCAGACCCGCGCCCACACGCAGTGCGGCTTCCGCGGTCAAGCGGATCGAGCCGCCCGCGCCGTGATCGCCGCCGATCGCCAGCACGTGGCCGTATTTGCCCTTGTGGCTGTCGCGCGGACGCGGCGGCAACGCGCGTGCAGTCAGCAAACGCCCATCGAACGAAGTTTGCGAATACATGTCTGCGCGCAGGTCGAGCGTCGCAAGTTCGCGCTCACCAGCCTGATCCATGCCCTGGGCGGTGAACAGTCCGCGCTTCCAGGCGACGAAGCAGATCGTCGCCGCGGCGCGCACGCAAGGTTCGAACGCGATACCGCTGTCGGAAGACAAACCGGAAGGCACATCCAGCGCCAGCACCGGTTTGCGTTGTGCGTTCAGCGCGCGGATCAATACCGCCGCTTCGCCTTCGATCGCGCGGTTCAGTCCCGAGCCGAACAGTGCATCGACATAGATGTCCGCATCCGGCAGCTCCCGCGCATGGGTAACCGGGATGCCGAGCTGCTCGCAATGCGCACGGGCCTGCCGCGCATCTTCCGATGCACTTTCGCCTACGGCGATCACCTCGGCACGAATGCCGGCTTCGGGCGTCAGTGCGGCCAGCAGAAAACCGTCGCCGCCGTTGTTGCCCGGGCCGCACAGCACGCAGACGCTGCGCGCGTCCGGCCAGCGCTTGCGCAGACACGCGAGTGCCGCGCCCGCTGCGCGCTGCATCAATTCGAACCCGGCAATGCCGCTGGCGATCGCCGCACGATCCAGCCCTCGCACCTGTTCGGCGGTGTAGAGCGTGGTTTGAGGATCAATCGGTTCCATCCATTGATCCTACAATGCGCGGATGCGATCCCGCAGCGAAATCGATTTCGGGCAACTCGCCGCACGCATCAAGGCGTGGGGCGCGGAACTGGGTTTCGACAAACTGGGCATCGCGGGGGTCGAACTCGACGAAGACGAAGCGCACTTGCTGAACTGGCTGCGGGAAGGCCGTCACGGCACGATGGACTACATGCAACGTCACGGCACGCGGCGTGCACGGCCGCAGGACTTGCAACCGGGCACGGTGCGCGTGATCTCCGCGCGAATGAATTATTTCCCGCGGGACGCGCACGATGCATGGAAGGTGCTGAGTGATCCCGAGCGCGGCTATGTCGCGCGCTACGCATTGGGACGCGACTACCACAAGTTGATGCGCATGCGGTTGCAGAAATTGGCGGATCGCATCGAGGCCGAAATCGGGCCGTTTGGTTACCGCGCGTTTTCGGATTCCGCACCGGTGCTGGAGAAGGCGCTGGCGCGCAACGCGGGACTGGGCTGGATCGGCAAGCACACGCTGCTGCTGGATCGCGATGCCGGTTCCTGGTTTTTCCTGGGCGAGCTTTACACCGATCTGCCGCTGCCGGTCGACGAACCCTCCACCGAACACTGCGGCACCTGCAGGCGTTGCATCGACGTCTGCCCCACGCGCGCGATCACCGGGCCGAAGCAGCTCGACGCGCGCCGTTGCATCGCCTATCTCACCATCGAGTTGAAGGATGCAATTCCCGTCGAGTTGCGGCCGCTGATCGGCAACCGCGTATTCGGCTGCGACGATTGTCAATTGATCTGTCCGTGGAACAAATTCGCGCGGCCGACACATGAGGAAGATTTCGCACCGCGGCACGGGCTGGACGGTGCGACCTTGATCGAACTGTTCGCCTGGAGCGAAGAAGAATTCCTGACGCGCACCGAAGGCATGGCGATCCGTCGCACGGGCTACGAAGGCTGGCTGCGCAACGTGGCGGTCGCGCTGGGCAACGCGCCGAGTTCCGATGCAGTGATCGGTGCCTTGCGCGCGCGCGCGGGTCATCCGTCCGCGCTGGTGCGCGAACACGTGGCGTGGGCGCTGGAACAGCAAACCGCGAAAGCTGCGGCTTGAACGGGCTCAAGCGGCCGCGACCTGCTTCGGAATCGAGCGGTTCGTGTGCGTGATGCGGTTCTGCGCATCCACGTACACCAGCATCGGCTTGAACACGGCGGCTTCCGCTTCGCTCAGGGTGGCGAATGCGGCGATGATGATGATGTCGCCGGGATGCGCACGGTGTGCTGCGCTGCCGTTCACCGAAATGATGCCGCTGCCTTCTTCGGCGCGCAGCGCGTAGGTGACGAAACGCTCGCCATTGTTGACGTTCCAGGCGTGGATCTGCTCGTACTCGCGGATACCGGCGGCATCCAGCAAGTCGCCGTCGATCGCGATGGAGCCTTCGTAGTGCAGCTCCGCGTGCGTAACCTTGGCTCGGTGGATCTTGGCCTTGAGCATGTTCAGTTGCATGGACGGCTTCCCCGCCGCGGACGGGCGGCGATGTGGATTATACCGCCGATATGAGGGCTTTGGTGCGGCGCAACAAGTCGAACGGGCGGCGCTTGCGATCTGCCTTCAGCGGCAGATCGCGCCGCCCGTGAGGATGAGGCAGGACGCCGAGTGTTGAAGCGCGCCATGGATGGTTGCTTGCAGGCCGTCGATCAAAAAACCAGGTTATCGATCAGCCTCGTCGAGCCCAGCTTCGCCGCGATCAGCGCGATTATTCCTTCGCGCTCGCCGTCTTCCGGCACGGACAGGTCTTCGGCGCGTCGCACCACCGCGTAATCCGGCACGAAACCGGCACGCTGCAGACGTTGCGTGGCGGCTGCTTCGACCACGTCGCGCGGATGCCCTTCCAGCACCGCGTCGCGCATCCATTGCAGCGTGGCCTGGATTTGCGGTGCGATCGCACGCTCGGTGTCGCTCAGGTACTGATTGCGCGACGATAGCGCCAGGCCATCGTCTGCGCGCAGCGTGGGCGCCGCGATGATCTCGATCGGCATCGCCAGTTCGCGCACCAGCCGTTTCACGGCCAGCAACTGCTGCCAGTCCTTCTGGCCGAACACCGCGAGATCCGGAGCGACCAGCGCGAACAGTTTTGCCACCACCGTCGCCACGCCGTCGAAATGTCCCGGCCGATGCGCGCCTTCCAGCGTCTCAGTGATTTGCGGCACATGAATGCGGATGGAGTTCTCCGGCCCGTACGGATAAACCGCTTGGGTTTCCGGGGCGAACAGCAGATCGCACTCGTGTTCGGCCAGACCCACGCTGTCCTGCATCAGGGTGCGCGGATATTTTTCGAAGTCTTCTCCGGCGGCGAACTGCGTGGGGTTGACGAACACGCTCACGACCACGCGGTCGGCGTGCTTGCGCGCGAGTTCCAGCAGCGAGTAGTGGCCCGCGTGCAGGTTGCCCAATGTCGGCACGAAGCCGACCCTCAAACCTTCCTGTTTCCACGCGCGCACTGCGGCACGCAAGCCTGGAGCATCGTTGACGGTACGCATGCGTGAACGGCTCAGCCGAGGATGTTTTCGTCGGTGGGAAACCTGCCGGCGCGCACGTCGCCGACGTAAGCCGCGATCGCCGCCGCGACCGAATCGCCCCCGGACAGGAAATCCTTCGAGAACTTCGGCCGCTTGCCCGGCGTGATACCCAGCATGTCGTACAACACCAGCACTTGCCCGTCGCAGTCCTTACCAGCGCCGATGCCGATGGTGGGAATCGCAATCTCTCTCGTGATCTGCGCCGCCAGTGCCGCCGGCACCGATTCCAGCACCAGCAATTCCGCGCCGGCCTGCGTCACGGCGCGAGCCCGCTCGCGCAACCGTGCAGCGGCGTTCTCGCTCTTGCCCTGCATACGATAGCCGCCCAGCTTGTGCACCGATTGCGGCGTCAGGCCCAGGTGCGCGCACACCGGCACGTCATGCGAGGACAGAACATCGATCACTTCGCATACCCATTCGTCCCCGCCTTCCAGCTTCGCCATCACCGCACTGCCTTCGGCCATCAACCGCGCGGAGGAGTCGAGCGCGATCTCCGGATTGCGATAGCTCATGAACGGCAAGTCAGCGATCAGCAACGCGCTGCTTACGCCGCGCGCCACCATCGCGCTGTGATAGACCATTTCATCCAGCGTGACCGGCAACGTGCTTGAACGGCCCTGCACTACCATGCCCAGCGAATCGCCCACCAGCGCGATGTCGACGCCCGCGGCTTCCAGGTGCGCCGCGAAGCTGGCGTCGTAGCAGGTCAGCGCGGCGATCTTTTCGCCCTTCGCCTTCATTTCGCGCAGGCGTGGCACGGTTACCGGCTTGCGCGCTTCGCGGTCGGCGGCTTGCACGTACATGCAGTAGCCTCAAGAGGGGACGCGGATTATCGCCGCGCGCGTGCGCGTCAGTCCATTACCGCACAACCGCTGGTCGCCACGTGATCCAGCAGTTCGCGCACCCGGCCGCGGCCGGGCACGTGCAGATCGGGCGCGAGATCGTTCAGCGGCAGCAGCACGAAGGCGCGTTCGTGCAGATGCGGGTGCGGCAGCGTCAATCCCGGCTGATGCGATTCACGATCGCCGTAGAGCAGCAGATCGAGATCCAGCACGCGCGGGCCCCAGCGCTCGCCGCCGCGCTCGCGGCCGGCGCCGCGTTCGATGACAAGCAGCGCATCGAGCAATTCGCGCGGTTCCAGAGCGGTATTCAGTTCCGCGACGGCATTGACGAATTCCGGCTGCTCGACAATCCCCCACGGCGCACTGCGGTACAACCGCGAACGCGCCGTGAATGTCGTGTTCGGCAGACTCGCGAGCGCAGCGAGGCCGCGCAGCACCTGCGCGCGCGGATCGCACAGATTGCTGCCGAGCGCAACGAATGCACGGGCCATCGCGATCAGGACGTCTCGTCCGGCGAGGAAGCAGCCTTCGATCTGCGCCCCCGGCCACCGCGGCGGCGGCGGCGCTTGCGCGGGGTTGCCGCTTCACCGTTCGGAGCCGGTGCCTGTTCCGGCGCAACTGCCGGTTTCGACAACTCTGCCGCGAGTTCTTCGGGACTCAACGTCTGCACGCGCGTCCACCATTCTCCGCGTTCGCGCAGCTCGTCGGACTCGGCCGCGCGCAGCAACAGGAAATCGTAGGCCGCGCGAAAACGCGGATGCGCCAGCAGCCGGAACACGCGTTTCCTCGAGCGCTCGGCGAAACGAGGCTGCAGCGCCCAGATTTCCTCCATCGCGTAGCTGAAGCGTCGCGGGATCGCCACGCGCGCGGTCTGCTCGGCCATCACCTTGTGCGCGGCGCGTTGCCATGCCAGCGCGCGCTCCACACCTTCGGACTGCATGCCGCGCGCCAGCGAATAGACCTCGCCCCACAACAGCACCGCGAACAGGAATGCGGGCGTCACCGGCTTGCCTTGCGCCACGCGCACATCGGTGCCCGCCAATCCGGCTTCGATCAATGAACGCAGCGCGCCGTGTTCGTCGCGCGACAATGCGCGCGCGGTTCCCGCGAAAAGATGTTTCAACAAGCCGCAGTTTTCCAGCTTGCGGAAACTCGCAAGACCGTGGCCCTTCATGAACAGTTTCATGGTTTCGTCGAACAGCCGCGCTGGCGGCGCGTCGCCGAGCAGGTGTCCCAGCCGCGCGAAAGGTTCGGATGCGGTGGGATCGATCGCGAAATCGAGCTTGGCCGCCAGCCGCGCGGCGCGCAGCATCCGCACCGGATCTTCCCGGTAGCGCTGCTCCGGATCGCCGATCAGGTGCAGCCGGCGCTGTTCCAGATCCTGCATGCCGCCGACGTAATCGATGATGCTGAAATCAGCGATGTCGTAGTAAAGCGCGTTGACCCGGAAGTCGCGCCGCAACGCGTCTTCCTCGATC
>DAIOUL010000026.1:0-30074 GCA_036759545.1 Rhodanobacteraceae bacterium | reverse complement strand
AAGCGGGGCCGGTGGCGGTTTCGTTCGCCGCGATGGAGCAGTACTACCAGCGCGAAGGCCGCGACTGGGAACGCTACGCCTGGATCAAGGCGCGCCCGGTCGCGGGCGACATCGGTGCGGGCAAACGTCTGCTGGAACTGCTTCGGCCGTTCGTTTACCGGCGCTATTTCGATTACACCGCGTTGCAAGGCCTGCGCGAGATGAAGTCGCTGATCGACGCGGAGGTCGCGCGGCGCGATCTGGCGGAACACTTGAAACTGGGCTCCGGCGGCATCCGCGAGATCGAGTTCATCGTGCAGTTGCAACAACTGATCCGCGGCGGTCGCGATCCGGCGCTGCGCGTGCAGGGCCTTTTGCCGGCACTGGAGGCCTGCGCACAACGCGGCTACCTGTCTTCGGATCGAGCCAAACTGCTGCGCGAGGCCTATCTGTTCCTGCGCCGGCTGGAAAACCGCGTGCAGATATTCGCCGACCAGCAGACGCACTCCTTGCCGCAAGACCCGCTGGCCCGCGCGCGGCTGGCGGTCACGTCGGGTCACGCCGATTGGGAGGCGCTGCAGGCGGTACTGAATGCGCATCGCGCACGAGTCGCGGAAGCGTTCGCCGCCGTGCTGCTGCCGCGCGCGGGAGATCCTGCGCCGACGGAGGCATCCGCAGCCGGCGAAGAGTTGTGGCGCGCCGCGCGCGCGCAGTCGCTGGACGCGGACGCGTTGCAACGGGCGGGTTTCACCGCGGAGGATGCGCTGACCTCGACGTTGATCGGCACAGCTTCGCTGCGTGGCCTGTCAGCGCGCGGGCAGCAACGGCTGGATCACCTGCTGCCCTTGCTGATCGAGGCCGCGCGCAAGACGCGCTCGCCCAACACGGCGCTGAGCAATCTCGGCAAACTCGTGCAGGCGATCGCACGGCGTTCGGCGTATCTCGCCTTGCTGGAAGAACATCCGGCCGCGCGCGCACGCCTGGCTCGGCTGTGCGCCGAGGACGCCTGGCTGGCCGCGCGCATCATCGCGCAACCCCTGTTGCTGGACGACGTGCTCGATCCACGTCTCGAGCATTTGCCCGACGATGAACACGTCATCGCACGCGAATTGCTCGAACGGGTTCGCGAAGAAAGAGATCCAGAAGACGCGTTGGCAGCCATCGCGGAATGGCGCGACAGTTTCGTGCTGCGCGCGGGACTGGCTTTTCGCGACGGCCACGCCGACGCCGTGACCACTGCTCGCAGGTTGGCGGATGCGGCCGGCGGGGTTGCGGGCGCGGTGCTGGAATTGGCGAATCGCGAGCTGGTCGCGCAGCACGGCGGGCTGCCTGGCGATTCGTCCGGATTCGCGGTGATCGGCTACGGCAGCCTGGGCGGATGCGAACTGGGCTTCGCTTCCGATCTGGATCTGGTATTCGTCTACGATGCCGGTCGTGCTGCGATGACCAGCGAAGGTGCGCGTCCGCTGGAAGGCACGCGCTGGTACGCGCGGCTGGCGCAGCGCGTGGTGCACTGGTTGTCCACGCCCACGCGCGGCGGCCGCCTCTACGAAGTGGACACGCGTCTGCGGCCGGATGGCAGCAAGGGATTGCTGGTGGCCAGCCTCACCGCATATGCAGGATATCAGCGCGAGCGTGCCTGGCTGTGGGAGCATCAAGCGATCGTTCGTGCACGCGCGGTCGCGGGTGATGCCGGGCTGCGCAAGGACTTCATGCGGGAACGCGCCGGCGTGCTGGGGCATCCGCGCGCAGCCGAGGGCACGGTCGCGGAGATCGAACGCATGCGCGCGCAGTGGCGCATCGAACGCGACCGCTCCGATGCACACTGCTTCGATCTGAAGCAGGGCGCGGGCGGATTGCTCGACATCGAATTTCTGCTGCAAGGCTTGGTGCTGCTGAACGCAGCGCGGCGTCCGCTATTGGCGAACCGCACCGACACCCCCGGCCTGATCGACGCCTGCTCCGGCGCCGGCGTGCTGCCGCAAACCGACGCGCAAGTCCTGCGCGAAGCGCACGCGCTGCTGCTGTCGCGTGCCCTGGCCTGCACGCTGGATGCGAAGCCGCGCGTGGCCGCTCGTGATGGTTCGCTTGCGAGAACCAGTGCGGAGGTGCTGCGCATCGCCGGCGACGCAGGATTCGATCTCGCTAGCACTCGGTAGGACGAGACGCGATCCGTGCGCGCAATTGCCCGGCTACCTGTGCGGTTTCGCGCAGCGGAGTCACGCCGGAACGCGTGACTTGCGCGTCCAGGTCGTAGAGCGAGCCGCGTTCACGCAGTGCGCCGTGGAAGCGCGCGAGCTTGTCGGGCAGCGGCGCGACGGTGAGCGTGTGCACCGGCACGCCGACCCCTGCGCTTTCCGAAAGCATGTTGACCGAATCGGGTGTGACCACGATGCGGTCGGCCCAGCCCAGCAGGCCGGGATACGGATTCGGGCCATCGCTGTCATCGAGCCAGAACACCCCCGGAAAACGCGACAGCGCCTCGCGCAGAGCGCGTGCGAATTGCGGCGGCGTGCGTCGCGATGCGGTGGCCATCACGCTGCCGCCCTCGCGCTGCAGTCGCTGCGCAAGCCGCGCAATCAACGTGTGCACGTACGCGTCATCGAAGGTGATGCCGCGGCGCGGACCGCCCAGCAGCAGCGCGGTGCGGGGACGCGGCAGGTGTTCGAAATCGGCGAAAGCTTCGCGGCCGTTCGCCAGCCATGTGTCGTCCACCGGATTCAGGGAGCCCAGCGTCTCGATCACGTTGCCGCCATGCAAGCCGTCGTGGCGCGGCGCAATGACCACATCCCAATGACGCGTGTCGATGCGCGGGTCGAGAATCTGCGCGCAGTAGCACCCGTGCTCGGAGAGTTCGCGCAGCAGACGCGTCAGCAGCGCAGCCGAACGGCCGCAGCCGATGGCGAGCTCGGGCCATGGTGGCGCGAAGGCTTCGCGGTCGCGCGCATCGAGTGCCAGCCGTCCGCCGGGCAGTTCGCGCGGCGCAAACCACGACCACGGCTTGCGCAGCGGCAACGCCAGCACGCGCGCCGGCACCTCCAGCGCTTGCGCCAGGGCTAACGCTTGCCGTTCGTTGCCGGCCGCGCCGTCGGTGATCACCCAGGCTTCGCGCATGTCGATTTTCGCGTGTCGGCTTCGTCGATATATCGAAGGCGCGTTATCGCATGTTTCGGCGATCTCTGCGCGGTAAAGCCGATCGAAAGGAGAGTTGCAATGAAATCCGTCATCGTACTTGTCGCCCTGTTTGGCGCCGCGGCCACCGCTGGCGCCGCGCCGATCCGCTATACGCTCGATCCTCCGCATACGCAGGTGTTGTTCTCCTGGGACCACCTGGGCTATTCGCATCCGAGCGGCCAGTTCGGCCAGGTGCAGGGCACGCTGGTGTACGACGCGGATCGTCCATCCGAATCCTCCGTCCGCGTCAGCATTCCGGTGCAGAGCCTCTACACGCACGTTCCGGCGCTGGACGAGCAACTGCTGGGTCCGCAGTTTCTCGACGCCGCAAAATATCCCACGATCACTTTCATAAGCACCAAGGTGCGCGCGCTGGACAAGAACCGGTTCGTGGTCGAGGGCGATCTCACCGTGCACGGCGCGACACACCCGGTGACGCTCAACGTCACCCTCAACAAGACGGGGCGCTATCCGATGATCGATGCGCCGGCGCTGGGCTTCGCGGCCACCACCACGTTCGACCGCAGCCTCTTCGGCGTGGGCGAGGGCATACCGATGGTGGGCGATGCGCTGCAGGTGACGATCAGCGCGGAGGCGATCGAAACGCACGCATGGCAGACCAAAGTGTTGCCGCTGGAGCGATCCACAAGCGCCCACTGAGCGTGCTGACGCATAGGTTAGAATGTGGGCTCGCCGATCAGCCGAAGCCCATGAGCAGCCGACCCGCCGAACACGCCTCCCTGCAAGCCAATGCGCAACGCCGATACGAGGTGACCCGTGCGCAATTGCCCTTGTCGTGTCCGTTGCCGGAAATGGCGCTGTGGAATTCGCACCCGCGCGTATACCTGCCGATCGAGGACGACGGCGGCGAGTCGCAGTGTCCCTATTGCGGCGCGATCTTCGTGCTGAGATAGCCAACTCTTTCTTCACGGAATTTTCGCAAGCGGCTGCGGCTTCCGCGGGTCGCGGCAGCCGGAGCGGGACGCAAGGGACTGCGTCGCCCAAGGCTTGTTTCTTGCTTGTAGCTTTGCATGTATTCCGCGCAAGCCGCCCTCGCCGCCCCGTCCATGGCCGATTCGCCGTTGCCGCAAAGCCGTCCGCTGACCGTGGTGCAACTGGTGCCGGCGATGGAAAGCGGGGGCGCCGAACGTTCCACCCTCGAGATTGCGCGCGCATTGGTCACTTCGGGGCACCGCTCCGTCGTGATTTCCGCCGGCGGTCGGCTGATCGAGCAACTGCACGGCGAAGGCAGCGAGCACGTGCCGCTGGATCTGTCGCGCAAGTCACTGCGCGCGCTGGGACATGTGCGTCCGTTGCGGCGGCTGCTGGAGGAGATCCGCCCCGACATCGTGCACGCGCGTTCGCGCCTGCCGGCGTGGGTCGGCTGGCTGGCGCTACGCGGCATGCGCGAGAAACCGCATTTCGTCACCACCGTGCACGGGCTGAACACGCCGGGCAGCTACAGCCGCATCATGACCCGCGGCGAGCGCGTGATCGTGGTGTCGCAAACGGTGCGCGATTTCGTGCTGAGCCACTATCACGTCGACCCCGCGCGGCTGACCGTGATCCCGCGCGGCATCGATCCGGAAGAATTCCCGTACGGCTATCGTCCCGACGACGCGTGGCGGCAACGCTTTTTCGCGGAGTTTCCGCAACTCTCCGGTGCACCGCTGTTGACGCTGCCCGGCCGCGGCACGCGGCTGAAGGGTCACGCGGATGCGATCGCACTGCTCGCGGGTTTGCGCGCGCGTGGAATCGATGCGCGGCTGCTAGTGCTGGGTGTCGTCGAAGCGGGACGCGAGGCGTATCTCGCCGAATTGCATGCGCTGGCACGTGAGCGCCGCGTGTCCGATGCCGTGGTGTTCACGTCTCCGCGCGCCGACGTGCGCGATATCTTCGCCGAGTCGGCGTTGATCCTGCAGCTCTCCAACAAACCGGAAAGCTTCGGCCGCACGGTGATCGAGGCGTTGGCGCTTTGCCGTCCGGTCGCGGGTTACGCGCACGGCGGGGTGGGCGAATTGCTGGCCGAGTTGTATCCGGCCGGGCGCGTGCCGCCGGGCGATGTGGAGCGTTTGACCGAGCGCGTGGCGGAATTGCTGCGCGCCGCGCCGCCGATCGCGCCGCTGCAAAGTTACCGGCTCGGTGACATGCAGGACGCCACGCTGAAGCTCTACGGCGAGCTGGCCGCGGCATAAGCTGCGTACAATCGCGGCTGTTTCCACCCAAGCCAATCGGTGGCTTCCGCCGTGCAGGGCAAAGTCGTATCGCTCGCGCCACTGCTGCCGATCGCGGCGGTGATCCTGCTGCTGCCGTTCGGCCGCGCCAGTGAAGCTGCCGTGCTCGCGTGCCTGATCGGTGCGCTGATCGTGTTCGCGCGCGCGCCGGCGTTGCGCCGGAACGCAGCATCGAAACTGCTGCTCTCGATCTGGTTTTGCTACTTCGCAGCGGCCTTGATTTCCGCCGTCGATGCGGTGCCGGCGGGCAAGAGCTGGAGCACGGTCGCCGCGCTGATCCGTTTCGCGCCCTTCGGTTGTTACGTGTGCTGGATGGTTCGCGCTGAATCGCGGCTGCGCACGTTGTATTTGTTCACGGGCGTGGTCGTCGCGCTGTGGGCGCTGGATGCCTGGGTTCAGATCCTCAGCGGCTACAGCCTGGGCGGACAGGCCGAGGCGTTGCGCACTTCCGGCATCTTCGGCGCGGATGACCTGAAACTGGGGCCTGTGCTTGCGGTGTTGTCGCCGTTCGTGTTGTGGAGTGCGCGCGCGCGGTTCGGCCGCGCCGCGGCGATCGTCGCGCTGCTGTTCCTGCTCGGCCCGATCCTGCTGGCCGGTGAGCGTTCGGCATGGCTGATGTACGCACTGGTCACACTCGTGTTTCTGTGGCGCGAAGCGCGCACGCCGTCGCGTTTTGCGCTGTGGGCGGCGTGCGCCTGTGCAATCGGCGTGCTCGCGGTAGGCATCGCCTGGAAAACCTCGCCGCGCTTCGATCAGCGGATGCAGCGCACGCTGGAAGCGTTCGGCGGCGCGTCGCAGGGGCTGGACCTGGCACTGAGCGGGCGCATGGACATCTGGCGCACCGCGCTGCGGATGTATGCGGCGCATCCGGTCAACGGTGTGGGCGTGCGGGATTTCCGCTACGCGTACCCGCAATTCGCGCGGCCGGGCGATCACTTTCTGACCGACGAAGCCTGCGGCGCGGGGCAGGGCGCCTGTCATCCGCACCAGATCGTGCTGGAGGTGCTGGACGACACCGGCACGATCGGGCTCGCTCTGTGGCTGGCGGGTGTTGCGGTCGCGCTGCGCGCGTGGTGGCGAAGTGGACCGGAAGCGCGCGCGCGCGCCGCGCCGGCGGGTCTCGCGCTGTTCGTGATGGTATTCCCGTTCAACACGCACCTGGCGTTTTATTCGGCCTGGTGGGGACTGTTGTTCTGGTGGCTGCTGGCGCTGTGGATCGCGGGGCTGCACGCGAATGCAGATCGGGCAGGCGCGAAAATCGAGCAGAGGGAGCTGCAGCATGGCCCGTGAAAAGTTCTCGCTGGTCATCATCACCCGCGACAACGCAGACACGCTGGAGCGGTGCCTCGCCGCGGCAGACTTCGCAGATGAAATCGTGGTGCTGGATTCGGGTTCCACCGATGCCACGGTTGAAATAGCAAAGCGCCACGGTGCGTGCGTCGAGGTTCATCCGTTCGACGACTACGGTCCGCAGAAGCAGCGCGCGATCGATATGGCCACGCACGACTGGATCCTCAATCTCGACGCGGACGAAGTGCTCTCGCCCGGTACGCGCGAAGTGATCGAACGCGCGCTGGAAAATCCGCAAGCCGCGGGTTTTCGCCTGCCGCGCCGCGAGCGGATGTTCTGGACGGTGCAGCACCGCCACTCCTGGCGCAATGGTCATCTGCGCCTGTTCGACCGCCGCCGCGGGCGCATGAACGACGTGCCGGTGCACGCCGCGGTGGAAGTGGCTGGTCCCGTGAAAACGCTGCACGCGGCAGATTTCATAAACGATGGCGACGGCGACATCGCCGCGCGTGTGGAGAAGGTCAACCGCTATTCGACCGGCATGGTGGCGCACAAGATCGCGAAACGGCAGCGCTTCAGCGGCGCGATGATGCTGCTGTATCCGCCGGTCTTCTTCCTGCGCCAGTACTTGTTCAAGCGCTATTTCCTGTCCGGGTGGGCGGGTTTCATCGCCAGCGTGATCGGCGCGTTTTATGTGTTCCTGAAGTATGCGAAGTTGTTTGAGGCAAGAAGAGCAGGAAACAGGGAACAGGGAACAGGGAACAAAACAGCGCGCTAACCATCTTCCGTTCCCCGTTCCCCGTTCCCCGTTCCCGCTTTTCCATACACCGGCGGCATCCCCGGCGGGCGGGTCTTGAACCGTTTGTGCGACCACAGATATTGCTCCGGCGCCTCCAGCACCATGCGTTCGATCAGCGCGTTGACGCGCGCTGTATCCGCTACGACGTCCGTGGTCGGGAAGTTTTCCAGCGGCGCTTCCAGCCTGAGAGCGTAACCTCCCTCCGGCAGGCGCCGATGGAAGAACGGCACGACCGCCGCGCCTGAAAGACGCGCGAGATGGTGCGTGGCGGTGATGGTCGAAGCGGGGATGCCGAAGAACGGCGCGAACACCGAATCCTTGCCGCGCATGTCCTGATCCGGTGCGTACCAGACGAAGCCGCCGCGCTTCATGTATTTCACGCACGCACGCAATTCGTCCTTGTCGAACATCGTGTCTGCGTAATCCAGCCGCGCGCGCAGCACCAGCCATTCGAATACGTCCGAATCCATGCGGCGGTACATCCCGGCGATGCGCAGTCGGCGCGAGATCAGCCGCGCGCACAGCTCCAGATGCGAGAAGTGACCGCCGACCAGCAGCGCGCCGCGGCCTTGTTCGCGCAGCGCGTGCAGGTGTTCCATGCCTTCGATGGTCACGTGCAACCGGTCGAGCTTGCGATTCGAAGCCAGCCAGCCCAGCGCGAACTCGCCCAGCATCACGCCCATGTCGCGCAGCGCGGCTTCGCGCAGTCGCGCGAGCGCGGCTTCATCCATTTCCGGAAAGCACAGCTCCAGATTGCGCGCGACGACGCGACGGCGCTCGCGCAACAGTGGCGCAAGCAGCGCGCCGAATGCCGCACCCGCGCGCAGGATCAGCGCATAAGGCAGCAGCACCAGCGATTTCAGCGCGGCCGCGCCCAGCCACGCCTGCCAGTTCTGCGGCATCAGCAGCGATGCGTGGAAAGCGGGCCGTTGCATAAGCGCGCGATCATAGCAACCACGATCGCTATACTCGCGCGACCCCGCCGATATGCGCGCATGCTGCGATTTCTCTACACCCTAGCGATCTATCTGGCCACGCCTTTCATCGTGTGGAGATTGTTCGCGCGTGGTATCCGCTACCGCGGTTATTTCTCGCGCTGGCGCGAGCGTTTCGGCCACTTTCCGGACCTGGGTTTGCGCGACAGCATCTGGGTGCACGCGGTTTCGGTGGGCGAAGTAAACGCCGCGCTGCCGCTGATCCAGGCGCTGCGGCGGCGCTATCCGCGATCGCCGATGATGGTGACCACGGTAACGCCCACGGGTTCCGAGCGCGTGCGCGCGCAACTGGGCAAGGACGTGTTTCACATGTACCTGCCGTATGACCTGCCGCGCGCGGTGCGACGGTTTTTTGACCGCACCCGGCCGGCGCTGGCGGTGATCATGGAAACGGAGATCTGGCCCAACCTGTTCCACATCTGTGGCGAACGCGGCGTTCCGCTGGTGATCGCCAATGCGCGCTTGTCGGAACGGTCGTTGCGCGCCTACGCCCCGATCCGCCCGCTGGTCAAGCGGGCGCTGGCGAACGTCAGTCACGTCGCCGCGCAGTCGCATGCCGACGCGCGTCGGTACCGGATGCTCGGCGCCGATCCGGCGCGGGTCAGCGTGGCGGGCAACCTGAAATTCGACATGCCGATCCCGCAGGGCGTGCGCGAGCGGGGTGAGGCGCTGCGGCGCGCCTGGGGCGAACAACGGCCGGTGTGGATCGCGGCCAGCACGCACGAAGGCGAGGAACTCGCGGTGTTCGAAGCCCACCTCGCGGTGCTGGCGCGGCTGCCCGATGCGCTGCTGCTGATCGCGCCGCGGCATCCGGAGCGCTTCCGCAGCGTCGAGCATTCCGCGCGCAACCTCGGCTTCAGCGTTGCGACCCACAGCGGCACCGAAGCGCCCGACCGCGGCTGCCAATGCTTCGTGATCGACGTGATGGGCGCGATGATGCGCCACTACGCGGCCAGCGATCTCGCCTTCGTCGCCGGCAGCCTGGTGCCGATCGGCGGCCACAACGTGCTGGAACCGGCGTCGCTTGCCAAACCGGTGCTGGTCGGGCCCTACACCTTCAACTTCGAGGAGATCACCACGAGCCTGATCGAAGCCGGCGGCGCGCGCCGGGTGGAATCCGCACGTGATCTGGGTACGACGGTATTGGACCTGCTGCGGGACGCCGCATTACGGCAGCGCATGGGTGTGGCCGCGCGCGTGGTGTTCGCGCGCGAGCGCGGCGCGGTGCGCCGCACGATGGTGCTGATCGAGCGGATTTATGCGCGCAGCAGAAGCCGGGATTCGGGATTGGGAACTGGGAATTCGGGAAGAGCGACGCGGTGACGCAAACGTTTGCTCGAACGATCTTGCTGTATACAAATCCCGAATCTCGAATTCCCGATCCCGCTACTGCAACAGCGCATTCGCCGCCTGCAGATCCTTGACATCGAGCGTGCCGGCGGAGCTCTTCAGCGTGAGCTGGTTGATGACGAAGGCGTGCCGGGCCTGAGAGTAGTTGCTCTGCGCCTGAAACAAGTTCTGTTGGCTGATCAGCACGTCCACGATCGTGCGCGTACCGACTTCGAAGCCGGCTTGCGTGGCTTCCAGCGCCTTCTGCGCCGAAACCACTGCCTGCTTTTGCGCTTCCACTTCGCTGATGCCGGCTTCGATCGCGTTGAACGCGCTGCGCGTGTTGCGCACCACGTTGCGGCGGTCCTGCTCGAGGATGTCGCCCTGTTCGTCGCGTTGCGCGATCGACTGCCGAACCTGCGACTGCACGAACCCGCCCGAGAAGATCGGCACCTGCACCACCAGACCGACCACGGTGTCATGGTGTTCGGAATCGAAGGCGCTGGCCGGGAATCCGCCCACGGTTGGCGCGCCCCAGGCGGGCGAATCGCTGTAGCTCACCTGCGCGCTCAGGGTGGGAAGGTGGCCGGCGCGCGCCACGTTGACGTTGCGCGCGGCCGCGGTGACCTGATCGCGCTGCGCCTGCAATGCGGGATTGCTGCGCACCGCGAGATCGACCCAAGCGTCGATGGAATCCGGCTGGGGCTTGTCCAACGGCAGGTTGTCGGTGAGTTTGTTCAGCACACCCACGGGCTTGCCCGTGATCTGCGAGAGGGCTTCACGCGCGTCGAACACGGTATTGCGCGCCTGGATCACCGCGGCGGCCGCGGCGTCGTGCTGGGCTTTGGCCGCATCGACGTCGGTGATGGCCGACAAGCCGACATTGAAACGTTGTTGCGCCTGATCGAGTTGCTTGGCCAATGCCTGCTCGTTGGCCTGCGCGAAACGCAATTCGTCTTCGGCGGTCAACACGTTGAAGTAGGCCGTGGCGGTGCGCAGGATCAGGTCCTGTTCGGCGGCCTGGTATTGCGCATCGCCGCTGGCGGCCTGCGCGTGCGCCACGCCCAGGGCTGCGAACTTGCCGAAGTCGAAGATCGTCTGGTTCAGTGTCGCGCTCTTGTCGAAGCTGCGTCCGCTGCTGTGGGTGGTAAACACCTGGTAGGTGGCGCCGCCATCCGTGCTGACAGGCCCGCGGCTGGTGCCGTGCGAGTCGGAGAAATTGCCATTGACATTGATCTGCGGCAGCAGCACTGCGCGCGCCTGCGGCACGTTCTCCGACACCACGCGGCGCGCGGCCTCGGCCTGCTGCAGCACCGGATCGGACTGCCGTGCCTGCCGGTACGCATCCATCAGATCCTCGGCGTGCGCGGTGCCAGCGCCCAGCCACACGAGCGCCAATGCAAGAGCCACGGGACGCAATCTCATCACGGATTCCTTGGTTGCAGACTTGTGGTCGATCGTCCGTGATCAGTGGCGGAGCATCCTGCCTCGCCTGATGCGTTTCGTACTGATGCAGTCACAGCGAAAAACGTTGCACCGGTTCAGCGCCGGCGAGGTACGGCAAATCGGTCTCGAACAACCGCTCCTCACCGAGGTGACCGTCGGCTTCGCGCGTCAACAGCAGCGCGCGCATCGCCGGTTCCACGCCGGTCACCACGAACATGCGGCCGCCGGGCTTCAGCCATTCGCCGAACATCGGCGGCAGCGTGGCCACCGCGCCGGTCACGGCGACGGCATCGAAAACCTGCGCCGGTTTGTAATCTTTCAGCGCATCGGCATGGATGAATTCCACATTGCCGATACCCGCGTCGCGCAGCCGTTCGCGCGCGAGTTCCACCAGGTCCCCGTGGCGCTCGACGCTGACCACGCGGCGCGCCAGCTTGGCGAGGCACGCGGTGAAATAGCCGGAGCCGGTGCCGATTTCCAGCACGTCTTCATTCGATTTCAGATCCAACGATTGCAGCACGCGGCCTTCGACGATCGGCTTCATCATCGTTTCGCCGTGCGCGACCGGCAGCGCCATGTCGGCGTAGGCGAGCGCACGGTATGCCGGCTGCACGAAGGATTCGCGCGGCAATTCGGCCAGCGTCTCCAGCACGCGCGCGTCCAGCACTTCCCAGGTACGCACCTGGTTTTCAACCATGTTGCGGCGCGCCCGCTGCAAATCGAAATACTCCAAATCGAGTGTGTTCGCCATCTTCTGAGTGGGTCGGTGAAAGACGCAAAATCATATCAGCGCGTATGCGGTTAGGCTCCGATGAGGATGCGGCGGAACTAAGTGCCGGAAGTCATCGCGCGGCTATGACGCAGGTCATGCATCTGCGGAAGCAATCTCAGCAAACCGGATGCCAGTCGATAAAGCACGCAGGGCGGCAATGCAGCGTGATTGCGGTCGGCGCGATACTGTCCGCGGACAGCGGGCGGACGGCCGCGGAGCTTCCGGCAAGCAGCCGTCCTTGGCCCGTTCTCAGATCCGTCACGGCTGGCGCGGAGTGCCATTCAGGCAACTCGCAAACGCGCGAAACTCGACCTTGGAAAATCTGAACTTGGCCGTATAATTATATATAAGCGTTCGTTGAAGCGGACGCGCCGAGGAAAGCACCGGCGCGCCGCTTAACTCACTTATCTTGATTGCAGGAACCCGCATTGACATGGTTGCCGTGACTGCCCGCACGACCGGTCCCGGCCGGCCCAAGGACATGGAAAAGCGCGCCGCGATATTGGATGCGGCCAAGCGCCTTTTCCCGCAGCACGGCTACGAGGGCACCAGCATGGATGCGGTGGCTGCCGAAGCGGGCGTTTCCAAGCTCACCGTGTATTCCCACTTCGGCGACAAGGATTCGCTGTTCCGCGAAGCCTTGCGCGAACGCTGCCGTCAGGCGTTGCCCGATAGTCTGTTCGAAGCCGCAGCCGCCGACAGCCTGCGCGAAGGCATGTTGCGCATCGCGCGTGCGCACGCCAGCGCGGTGACCGATCCGGAGGCGATCGGCACCTGGCGCGCGATCTTGGGCGATTGCCGTCAGGGCAATCCGCGGCTGGGCCAGTTGATGTGGGAAGAGGGCCCGGCGCGCATGCGCATCAAGATGGAACATTTTCTGGAGGTGGCCGCGCGCCGCGGCGATCTGGACATCGATGACGTCGGCCGGGCGGCCAGCCAGTTCCTCGCCTTGCTGAAAGGCGACCTGCACGCGATGCGGCTGTTCGGCTGCTCCGGTTGCCAGGACGGTTTCGAGAGCGAAGTGATCGCGACGGCGGAAGCAGCCGTGGAAATGTTCCTGCGCGCGTACGCGCGGCACTGATCCCGCGCGCGCCGGCATATCATCGGCGCGTCTTATAATCGTCCGACGATCACGCGACGGAGCGCGCTATGAATGCTGCTGTTTCCGAATTGCTGCGCGCCGCGCAGGCGCTGTCGGCCGAAGTCACGCGGCCGATTCCCGGCTCGCGCAAGGTCCACGTGCGCGGTGCGCGCGAAGACGTCCGCGTGCCGATGCGCGAAATCGCGCTGGCCGACACGCCGTCGAGTTTCGGCGCGGAGGCCAATCCGCCGTTCACCGCATACGACACGTCGGGTCCCTACACCGATCCGGAATATGCGATCAACCTGGCAGCAGGCCTGCCGGCGCTGCGCGCGCGCTGGATCGACGAGCGCGACGACAGCGAAATTCTGTCCGACTTCAGTTCGCCTTTCACACGCCGGCATGCGAATGCGCGCGAACTGGACGACGTGCGGTTTCCGAATCTGCCGAAACCGCGCCGGGCGAAGGCCGGAGCGAACGTCACCCAGATGCACTATGCGCGGCGCGGAATCGTCACGCCGGAAATGGAATTCGTGGCGATCCGAGAAAACCAGAAGATCGAAGTGCTGCGCAATTCGGGGTTGCTGAAACAGCACCGCGGTGAATCTTTCGGCGCGTTGGTTCCCCAGACGATCACGCCGGAATTCGTGCGCGATGAAATCGCACGCGGCCGCGCGATCCTGCCTGCCAACATCAATCATCCGGAAAGCGAGCCGATGATCATCGGCCGCAATTTCTTGGTGAAGGTCAATGCGAACATCGGCAACTCGGCGGTGACGAGTTCGATCGCCGAAGAAGTGGAGAAGCTGGTGTGGGCGATCCGCTGGGGCGCGGACACCGTGATGGATCTCTCCACCGGCAAGCACATCCACGAAACGCGCGAGTGGATATTGCGCAACTCGCCGGTGCCCATCGGCACGGTGCCGATCTATCAGGCCCTGGAAAAAGTCGGGGGAGTAGCCGAAGACCTCACCTGGGAATTGTTCCGCGACACGCTGATCGAGCAGGCCGAGCAGGGCGTGGATTACTTCACCATCCACGCCGGCGTGCGCATGCCATTCATTCCGCTCACGGCGAAGCGCGTGACGGGCATCGTCTCGCGCGGCGGTTCGATCCTCGCCAAATGGTGCCTCGCACACCACCGGGAAAATTTCCTCTACACGCATTTCGAGGAAATCTGCGAAATCATGAAGACCTATGACGTGGCCTTCTCGTTGGGTGACGGCCTGCGTCCGGGCTCCATTGCCGATGCCAACGACGAGGCGCAGTTCGCCGAACTCGACACGCTCGGCGAGCTGACGCAGATCGCGTGGAAGCACGACGTGCAGACCATGATCGAAGGCCCCGGTCACGTGCCGATGCAGTTGATCAAGGAGAACATGGACCGGCAGCTCGAGAAGTGCGGTGAGGCGCCGTTCTACACGCTGGGCCCGCTCACCACCGATATCGCGCCCGGTTACGACCACATCACCTCCGCGATCGGCGCGGCCATGATCGGCTGGTTGGGTACCGCGATGCTGTGCTACGTCACGCCGAAGGAGCACCTCGGGTTGCCGGACAAAAACGACGTGCGCGATGGATTGATCGCCTACAAGATCGCCGCGCACGCGGCGGATCTCGCCAAGGGTCATCCGGGCGCGCAAGCGCGCGACAACGCGCTGTCGAAAGCACGCTTCGAATTCCGCTGGGAGGATCAGTTCAACCTCGGCCTCGATCCGGAGAAGGCGCAGGAATTCCACGACGAGACGTTGCCCAAGGACGCGCACAAGTCCGCACACTTCTGTTCTATGTGCGGGCCGAAGTTCTGCTCGATGAAGATCACGCAGGACGTGCGCGACTACGCGCGCGAGCATGGCGTGGACGAAAAAGCCGCCTTGAGCGACGGCATGGCCGAGAAGGCGCGCGAATTCCGCGAAGCGGGCAGCGAGCTGTATCGGGCCGAATGAGCGCCGCGCGATGAAATTGCAGGTGCCGTTCGTCCAGTTGCCCTTGCGATTCGACGCGGAACGCCTCGCTGCAGAAATGCATGCCTTGGGCGAAGACGCGTGGCGTCCGCATCCGCAGAAATATCCGGGCAACTTCGCGCTGCCGCTGATCTCGGTGGACGGAGATCCCGACAGCGATGCGATCGCGGGACCCATGCGGCCCACCGAGTATTTGCAGCGCTGTCCCTGTTTGCAGCAGGTGTTGGCGCGGATCGGCGGTGTCTGGGGCCGCAGCCGCCTGATGAAGCTGGAACCGCAGGCCGAAGTTTCCACCCACGCGGACAACAACTACTACTGGCGCGAACGCTTGCGCGTGCACGTACCGATCCTGACCCACCCCGACGTGCGTTTCCTGTGCGGCAACGCCGAAGTGAACATGGCTGCGGGCGAATGTTGGGTGTTCGACACCTGGCGACAACATCGCGTGATCAACGCCCAACCGCGGCCGCGGGTCCATCTCGTGGCCGACACGGTGGGTGGCGAATCGTTCTGGAGCTTGATGAAGACCGGACGCGTGCCGGGCCAACCCGCAGCAGGTTGGCGCGCGCAGGCAGTGTCGTTCGATCCTTCCATGGCTGACACAAAATTGCTGCTCGAATCGCACAACCTGCCGCAGGTGATGACGCCTTGGGAGCTGCGCCACCATCTCTCGTTTTTCGTGAGCGAGACGCTTCCGCATCCGCGGCTGGCAACCGTCGCACAGCACATCAGTGAGCTGCTTGCAGCATGGCAGTCGCTGTGGGCGCAATTCGGCGAAAGCCGCGAAGGATGGAACGCCTATCGCGCGCAACTCGACGCCTTCGCCGCGGTGATGCAGCAATACTCTGCCGGAATGCAGATGGTCAACGGCATGGGCTGGATGGGGACCCTGCGCGCAATGGTGCTCAATCATGCGTTGGCGGATCGCCGGACGACGGCCGCGCCTCCCAACGAAAATCTCGCCGGCGAATCCGCGCCTGCGCCGATCGCTTCCGCAGGCAGAAGCGGCCGCGATCCGGAATTCGACCGGCCGGTGTTCATCGTCTCGTCGCCGCGCTCCGGTTCGACGCTGCTGTTCGAAACGCTGGAGCGCGCGCCCGGTCTGTATTCGACCGGCCGCGAGAGCCATCGCCTGATCGAGGACATCCCGGAACTGCGCGACGCGATGGACGGCTCGGATTCCAATCGCCTCGACGCGGATGCAGCGACACCCTCCGCCGTTGCCGAGTTGCGCCGGCGCTTCCGCGCCGACCTGCACGATCGCGATGGCCTGTTGCCTTCGCGGCTGCCATTGCGGCTGCTGGAGAAAACGCCGAAGAACGCGCTGCGCATTCCGTTCCTGGCGAAAGCTTTTCCGGAAGCGCGCTTCGTCTACTTGCATCGCGATGTGCGGCAGACACTGAGCAGCATGATCGAAGCCTGGCAATCCGGACGCTTCGTCACCTACCCGCAATTGCCCGGTTGGCAAGGTCATCCGTGGTCGCTGCTGCTGATTCCGGGCTGGCGCGAATTGATCGGTAAATCGTTGCCCGAGATCGTGGCGGCGCAATGGCGCACCGCCACGCGTGTGATGCTGGATGACCTCTCGGCGCTGCCGCCCGAGCATTTCGTCGCGATCGATTACGACGCGTTCGTCGCCGATCCGCAGGACCGGGTTGCCGCCTTGTGCGCGTGGCTCGATCTGGAGTGGGATCAGCAGTTGACGCCGGATTTGCCGCGCGCGCGTTACACCATCAGCGCGCCTGCTCCCGGCAAATGGCGCCGCCACCAGCGCGAGATCGAAGAGGTGTTGCCCGGATTGCAGATCGAGATAACGCGGGCGCGCCGCGTGCTCGAAACCCATGCGTTGCCGATGCCCATCGAAGTCGCAGTCAGGAATTGAGCGTTTCACCAACCCCGCGCCACGGCGCTAAACTGGGTGGACCACAGACACATCACGAAAGGAGTTCGAAATGGCCGCCGCCAACAAGCCGTTTCTCACCGACATCCAGACCATTCGCGCGCGCGCGCGGGAGCACATCAAGCGCGGCGCGGTAACGGACAGCTACACGCTGGACCGCAGCACGGTGCTGAAGCTGTTGAACGAAGCGTTGGCGACCGAGATCGTCTGCGTGCTGCGCTACAAGGCGCACTACTACCTGGCCTCGGGCATCAACGCCAAGAGCGTGGCGGCGGAATTCCTGGAGCACGCCAACGAGGAACAGGCGCACGCCGACATGATCGCCGAGCGCATCACGCAGTTGGACGGCAAGCCCAACTTCGAACCGACCGGATTGGCGACCCGCAGCCACGCCGAATTCGTGGTGCCCGACGATTTGCCCTCGATGATCGAGGAGAACCTGATCGCCGAGCGCATCGCCATCGACAGCTACCGCGAGATCATCAACTACGTCGGCGATCGCGACACTACCACCAAGCGGTTGTTGGAGGGCGTGCTGGCTCAGGAAGAGGAACATGCCGAAGACATGAAGACGCTGATGGAGGACTTCGGCAAGAAGGGTGAGCCGGCCGATCCGCAGCGCGGCAAATCCGGTACGAAACGCAGGTAAGCATCCTCCGTTGAACGTGCGCGAATCGCCGGCCTTCAGGCCGGCGATTTCGTTTCGGCTATTCTGCGCGCGATGGATCGTCCCGCATCGAACACGCTGCAAAGCATGCGCGTCGGCGACTGGCGCTGGCTGGCACTGTGGTGCGTACTGCTGCTGCCGCTCGCGGTTCTGTTTCCGCCGATTCCGATCGACGAAACGCGCTACCTCACCGCGGCGTGGGAGATGTTCAATTCCGGCCAGTGGCTGGTGCCCACGGTCAACGGCGCGTGGTATTCGGACAAGTCGCCGTTGTTGTTCTGGTTGATCGCGTTGGGATGGAAAGTTTTCGGGGTGCACACCTGGGTGGCACGGGTCGAGGCGCTGATCATCGCACTGCTGATGCTCTTGATGGTGCGCAGATTGGCCGCGCGCCTGGAATTCGAAGCACGCGGAGCGGCCGCCGCGATGTGGTTGCTGGCCGGCTGCGCGGGGTTCGCGCTGTTCGCCACCGCGATCATGTTCGATTTGCTGCTCGCGCTGACCGTGCTGGGCGCGCTGCACACGCTGCTCGATCTGGATGCGAAGTGTTATCGGCGTGGCGCCGCATTGCTCGGTGTCTGGATCGGCCTGGGCATGCTGGCCAAAGGCCCCGTGGTGTTGCTGCATATCGCCGGTGTCGCATTGCTCGCGCCGCTATGGAGCGGAAGCGCGCGCGCGGCAAAGGCGCGCTGGTATTTCTCCTTGCTGGCGGGTGTGCTGATCGGGATCGCGATCATCGCCTGCTGGCTGGTGCCCGCCGCGCTGTATGCCGGACCGGGGTATTGGCAACCGCTGGTCGGAAAAGTAACGGGACGCGTGCACGAGAGCTTCGCGCACCGGCGGCCGTTCTGGTGGTATCTGCCGTTGGTTCCGGTGTTGCTGCTGCCGTGGGTATTGAGCGCGCGCGCGCGTTGGATGGCGTGGCGAACCTTGCCTCACGGGGGCGCAGGAACTTTCCTGCTTTGCTGGTGGCTGCCGCCCCTGATCGCCTTCTGCGCGATCAGCGGCAAGCAGGTCCACTATCTCGCGCCGCTGCTGCCCGCGTGGGCGTTGAGTGGCGCGTACGTACTGCAAAACGAAACTGCACGCTTGCGCGGCGGTTTATACGCGCTGCTGGCGTTGCTGGTCGCGATCGGCTTGTGCCTGCTGCCGGGCTGGGCCGCACGCACGTACGGCTATCCCACGCAACGATCATTGATGCTGTTCGCGGCGGTTGCGCTGGTAATCGCCGCCGGGGTGTGGCGCGTGTGGGGCCGCGATGTCCGCTCGCTCGCCCTGGCGGCGACCGCGTTGGCATCGGCGTCGCTGCTCGCTGGTGCGCTCGCATTGCAGCCGGCACTGGATGTGCGGCCGGAAGCGGCCTTCGTCGCATCCGCATTGCGCGCACATGTACCGATCGCGCATGTCGAATGGCACAACGGTCTGTTCGGTTACACCGGGCGCTTGCGTCAACCGTTGCCGGTGATCACGCGCGCACGAGTTCTCGAGTGGTGCCGCGCGCACCCGAACGGCTGGTTGCTGGCGAGCGATCGCAGCGACGAACCCGCGGGCGTCGCACCCGCACGCGCGTGGCCGTATTTCCTCAGCGGCAGCAAACGCATCGGAGCGTGGCGCGCTGCGGACATTCTGAAGGCGAGATACTAGCTGAGCGATCTGCCGAAGTGCTTGTCGAAGCCGTGCTGTAATTCAGGAGTGCGGCCAAGGATGGCCGCTTCTGGACTTCATGTCCGAATGCGGCCATGCACACCCGGAGGATTTCGTCGAGCAGCAATCAAGGATGATTGCAAAAACAAAAGCGCCATCCATGGCCCAAGAGCTCCGTGGTCCGCCGGCGCGGCGCCTCTTCGTTCATAGGGGTTCAATGAAGCGAAGCTGCGGATCCGGCGCCGGCTCGGCGGTGTCCCACGGTCGTGGCTCCACGGCAAGGAGTTCCCGACGACTCCCATTACGGCGCGGGCTCGCGGCGCAACGCTGCCGATGCGGGGGCAGAATCGGGGCGAAATGTGGCAAAACGCGGGCAGACACTCCGAATCCCTTGCGCGGCGGGGGTTTGCGATGCAGGCTGCGCTTCCAGTTTGCACCGGAACGAGCCATGCCGCGCGCCATCGCCATTGTCGAAGACGAACCGCTGATCCGCGCCAACTATGTGGAGGCGCTGTCGCGTTTCGGTTACGAAGTGCGCGGCTATCCCTCGCGGAGCGAGGCCTCGACCGCCTTCGCGCAATGCATGCCGGAATTGGTGATCATCGATATCGGTCTCGCTGACGAGCCGGAAGGCGGTTTCGATCTGTGCCGCGAACTGCGCGCCAAATCTTCCACGCTGCCGATCATTTTCCTGACCGCGCGCGATTCGGATTTCGACGTGATCTCGGGTTTGCGCCTGGGCGCAGACGATTACCTGTCGAAAGACACCAGCCTGCACCAGCTCGCCGCGCGTATCGGCGCGCTGTTCCGGCGCATCGAATCGCTGAAGGCGCCGGCTTCAAGCGAAACCGTGATCGAGCACGGCCCGCTGAAGCTGGAATCGGAACGCATGCGCATCGCCTGGAACGGTCACGAAGTTCCACTGACCGTGACCGAGTTCTGGATGGTGCACACGCTGGTGCGTTTTCCGGGGCACGTGAAGAGCCGCGATCAACTGATGCGCGAAGCCGAGCTGGTGGTGGACGACGCGACCATCACCTCGCACATCAAGCGCATCCGCAAGAAATTCATCGCCGTCGATTCGTCCTTCGATTCGATTGAGACCGTGCATGGGGTGGGGTACCGCTGGACGACTTGAGCCGGGACCGGGGACAAGGGACCAGTTCACATCGCGGCGTGAGCGAATGAGCACTCACCCCCATTGAATTGCGGCGCGGGCACGTGTCGAATGCCGCAATGCGCGATCTTGCGATCTACCGCCTTTGCCGGTCCCCGGTCCCCGGCCCCCGGTCCCGTTTCTCATGACGCTAAGGCGCAAACTTCTGCTCGTCGCGCTGTCCACGCTGGCCTTGCCTTGGGCGGGCTGGTTGTACGTGCGGCAGATGGAGCAATTGCTGCGGCGCTCGCAGGAACAGGCACTGCTGGCGACCGCGTTCGCGCTGAGCCGCGGGCTGGTTGCGGTCGGCGCCAATCTGCCGACTCCCGCGGATGGATGGTACGTGCAGAACGCGCGTCAGCCGATCGTGGTGGATGGCTATGGCGACGACTGGGCCCCGTTGTCGCCCTGGGTGCAGCGCCCGTGGCCCGGCGTGCGCGTGCAACTGGCGCAGGACGCGGCATGGCTATACATGCACATCGAGGTCAACGACGCCACGCGCACGCGTGCCGACGCGCAGGACAGCGAAGCCGACGATGCCGATCACGTCGAATTGATCCTGGCGCGTGGCGCGCAACAGCGGCGATTCCTGATCGCTTCCGCCGCGCCCGGCAGCTTCCAGGCGCGTCCGCTCGACGACCGCGTGCCGGGTTTGCCGGACCTGATCACCGGACAATGGCAGGAAGACGCCGGGACCTATCGCATCGAACTGCGGCTGCCGCGCGCGCAGGCGCCGGATCGGCTGGGAATCGCGGTATTCGACGCCGATGCTCCTGCTCGATTCGATTCCGGGCAAGCCGATACCCGCCCGCTGTATGCGCTGTCGCCGGCATTGTCCAACGATCTCACGCAACTGGCGCCCACCGGCGTGCATGTTCGTCTGTTGAGCGCGGATGGCTGGGTGCTCGCAGCCGGCGGTGCATTGTCGGCCGATCTGCCGTCGCGCAACGACCGCATGGCATGGTTCGACAACCTGGTATTCGATCTGCTGATCTCACCGGCACTGGAACACACCTCGTCCCTGCCTGCGAACGTCCCGCGTCTGCAGGAACCCGACGTGCAGCGCGCGCTGGACGGCCGCGCCACCGCGGGCTGGCGTGCCGGCCCGACCGCAGGCAGCGTGGTGCTGACCGTGGCCGTGCCGCTGGACATGCACGGCGAAACGCGCGGCGCGCTGGTCTTGGAGCAGTCCAGCCGCGCGCTGCCGCTGCTCACCAACCGCGCGCTGCTCGGGCTGATGCTGGCCAGCGTCGCGGGCCTGCTGATCGCCGGCGCGTTGCTGTTTGCGTTCGCGACGTGGCTGTCTTTGCGCATCGGCCGTTTGCGCGACGCCGCCGAGCGTGCGCAGCGGCGCGATGGCGCGCCGATCGTGGCGCTGCCGCTGGTGGAGGACAGCGACGAGCTGGGCGATCTGGCGCGCAGCTTTTCGCGATTGCTGGATGCGATCGGCACCTACACCGAATACCTGCGCACGCTGGCGTCGAAACTCTCGCACGAATTGAACACGCCGCTGGCGATCGTGAAATCCTCCCTGGACAACCTGGAGCACGCCGATCTGCCGGAACACGCGCAGCCCTATCTTTCCCGCGCGTGTGACGGCGCAGCGCGCCTGGGCACGATCGTGCGCGCGATGAGCGAAGCGAGCCGGATGGAACGCGCGATCGCGTCGGCCGAGGGCGAGGATTTCGATCTGGCGCAGGTCGTACACGGCTGTGCGGAAGCCTATCGACCGCTGGCTGCGCCGCGCCGGCTGGAATGCGCGATCGCCACGCAAAGCGTGCCGCTGCACGGCGCTCCGGAATTGATCGCGCAGGCGCTGGACAAGTTGTTCGACAACGCGCTGTCGTTCGCGCCCGAGGAGGGCTGGATCCGGATCGCGCTGGATACATTGGAAAGCGAAGGCGCGCAGATCACGGTCGCCAACAGCGGACCGCGCCTGCCGGAAGCGATGTCGGGAAGATTGTTCGATTCGCTGGTCAGCGTGCGCGGCGGCGGCACGCGGCTCGGCGTGCCGCACCTGGGGCTGGGGCTGTACGTGGTTCGGCTGGTGGCCGAGCTGCACCAGGGCAAAGTCGAAGCCCACAACATCGAAGGTGGCGTGGCGTTCGTGATGCAATTGCGGGGCATGCCGAGGCGCAGGCTGGCGCATTGAAGCCGGGAGAAGGAAAGAGGGGGACGGGAAACGGAAGGCCGTGACTCGCAGCAGCGGCGAAGGAAAATTCCGGTACGCTTCTCCCGTCTCCGTCTCCCGAATCCCGGCTCTTATGACCCACGACGCCCAGAAACGCGCGGCCGGCGAAGCCGCGATCCGATACGTCGAGGAAGGGATCGTCGGCGTCGGCACC
This sequence comes from Rhodanobacteraceae bacterium, assembly GCA_036759545.1. Taxonomy (GTDB): domain Bacteria; phylum Pseudomonadota; class Gammaproteobacteria; order Xanthomonadales; family Rhodanobacteraceae; genus 66-474. The sequence continues at coordinate 7,299 of DAIOUL010000026.1, read as the reverse complement.
GGTTCCACGGTGGCGTACTTCATCGATGCGCTGGAGAAGATCAAGCACCGCATCGACGGTGCGGTGTCCAGCTCGGAACAGTCCACGAAGCTGTTGCAGGCGCGCGGCGTCCGCGTGTTCGATCTCAACGCGGTCGGAGAGATTCCGGTTTACATCGACGGCGCCGACGAGTGCGATCCGAACCGGTGTCTGATCAAGGGCGGCGGCGCGGCGCTGACGCGCGAGAAGATCGTGGCCGCGGCCGCGCGCAAGTTCGTCTGCATCATCGACCCGAGCAAGCGCGTCGAGGTGCTGGGCAAATTCCCGCTGCCGATCGAGGTGATCCCGATGGCACGCAGCCTGGTCGGCCGCGAGATCCTGCGCCGCGGCGGCCAGCCGGTGTGGCGCGAGGGCTGCGTCACCGACAACGGCAACTGGATCCTGGATGTGCACGGCTTGCGCATCACCGATCCTGCCTCGATGGAGCGCGACCTCAATCAGATCGCCGGTGTGGTCACCGTCGGTCTGTTCGCGCAACGGCGCGCGGACGTGGTGCTGGTCGGGGATCGCGTGATGTAGGAGCGGGTTGTAGGGGCGGATATTGTCCGCCGCATTCGGCGGGCAGTGCCCGTCCTACAGCTCGCTTCTGAACGACTGGTCGAGAAGTCCGGGCGCAACAAAAAACCCGCATCGAAGCGGGCTTTTCGTTTCCGGTTTGGCAGCCCCGGATGGATTCGAACCACCGAATGCCTGAGTCAGAGTCAGGTGCCTTACCACTTGGCGACGGGGCTAATTTGAGCAAACCGGGCGTCCTGCTGCGGTTTGCATGCAAACGGCCGCGGCAAAGCCGCGCCACGTTTGCCTCGTCGGACTTGGTCCGACGTCGGCACATCCCTGTGCCGAAGCGGTTACAAGCCGCCTCGGCACAACCAACATTTTACCGCTTCGAGAACTGCGTCGCGCGCCGTGCTTTATGCAGACCGACCTTCTTGCGCTCGACCGCTCGCGCGTCGCGGGTCATGAAGCCGGCCTTGCGCAGCGGCGATTTCAGGGTTTCATCGTATTCGGCCAGCGCGCGGGCGATGCCGAGACGGATCGCGCCGGCCTGGCCGGTGATGCCGCCACCGTCGACATTGACGCTGATGTCGAACTTGTCGGACATCTGGGTCAATTCCAGCGGCTGGCGCACGATCATGCGCGAGGTTTCGCGGCCGAAGAACTCGTCCAGCGGCTTGCCGTTGACGACAATGCGGCCCTGGCCCTTGCGCAGGAACACGCGCGCGGCGGCGGTCTTGCGGCGGCCGGTGCCGTAGTTTTGTGCTTGCGGGGTCGCCATGATCAGACTTCCAGGGCTTGCGGTTGTTGTGCGGTGTGCGGGTGTTCGGCGCCCTTGTACACCTTGAGCTTGCGGAACATCGCGCGGCCCAGCGGATTCTTCGGCAGCATGCCTTTCACGCCGATTTCGATCGCGCGCTCCGGGTGTGTCGCCAGCAGATCCTTGAGATTCGTGGACTTCAGATTGCCGACGTAGCCGGTAAAGCGGTGATACATCTTGTCGTTGAGCTTGTTGCCGGTCACCGCGATCTTCTCGGCGTTGACCACCACGATGTAGTCGCCGGTGTCCGCGTGCGGCGTGAACACAGGCTTGTGCTTGCCGCGCAGGCGGCGCGCGACTTCCGTGCACAGCCGGCCCAGCGTCTTGCCGTCGGCGTCGACGAGGAACCAGTCGCGCTTGACCTCTTCGGCCTTGGCGCTGAACGTCTTCATGGGAACGATCCGTTGGGTTGGGCCGCGCTCGCCCGCGCAGTGGGATCAACCGCGCGCCAGCCTTCGGCGAAAGACCGCAAAGGATAGCGAAGCCAAAGATTTGGCGCAAGCGCGAAGGGTGGAAAGGGGCCGCGATGCTAGCATTCCGGCGATGGCTTCCCCCGATTCTCTGGCTCGTACGGCTCGTATCGCCGCGCTTGCCGACGACTGCGTGAAATGCGGGCTGTGCCTGCCGCATTGCCCCACCTACGCGCTGGACGCGACCGAGACCGAATCGCCGCGGGGACGCATCGCACTGGCCGCGGCGGGCACTTTCGGTGCGGTGCCGGCCGGATTCGAAGTGCGCCTGCACCTGGACCATTGCCTCGCCTGCATGGCCTGCGAGCGGGTCTGCCCGGTGCCGGTGCACTACGGCCCGTTGCTGGTGGAAACACGCGCCGCTTTGCCGGCGGCGAAGGCGCGGCCGCGTTTTCTGCTCGCGGTACTGTCGCGGCCGCGGCTGTTGCGCGCGGCGAAATGGCTGGCGAGATGGACCTTCGCGCGCCATTGGGCGCCGCCGCTGGCGCGCGCGGTGTTGCCGAAGGATTCCGCGCTGCGCGCGGCCATCGCATTGCTGCCGGTATTGCCGCGCGAGTCGAGGATTGGTTCAAATGATTTGAAAACGGCGGCGGCGCGCGGCACGGTCGCGCTGTTCGGCGGCTGCGTGCAAGGCGTGTTCGAGCACGAAGCGCAGGGTGCCGCCGAACGTTTGTTGCGCGCCGCGGGATTCAACATCGCAAGGATAGACAACATCTGCTGCGGGGCTTTGGCCACGCACACCGGCGGTGACGGCCGCGCGCATCGGCTCATCGAGCGCGTGCGTGACGCCTTCGACCGTAGCGGCGCCGGCACCCTGATCACCACGACGCCCGGTTGTCTCGGCACCTTGCGCGCGGCGCTCCCGAACGCGCGAGTCGAAGAAGCGCTCGGTTTCATTTCCGCGCATGGGGACGAATTGAAATTCAAACCATCAAACATGCGCGCGCTGCTCCACCTGCCGTGTACGCAGGTCAATGTCGCGCGCAACGGCGAAGCGGTGCGCAAATTGCTCAGGCGAATTCCGGGATTGCAGATCGATGTGCTGCCGACGCAGGCGCAATGCTGTGGCGCGGCCGGCAGTCACATGCTGGAATTTCCCACTCGCGCGGCGGCGTATCGGGCGAAAGTGCTGGCGATGCTGCCGCAACCGGCGCCGGATATGCTGTTGACATCCAACATCGGCTGTCGCTTGCATCTGGCCGCGGGACTGCGTGAGCGCGGTGATCAACTGCAAGTTGAACATCCGCTCACGTTCCTGGCGAGACAATTGATCGCATGAACAAGAATTCCGAAGTTCGGCACTTGAGTGGGCTCGATCGCATGCTCTCCGGCATCGAGCGCGCGCTGGGCACCGTTTGCGGCGCGGCGGTGGAAGCGCGGCCATCACCGTCCGCCGATCATGCGGAAACCCATCTGGACGACACCGACCGCAAGCATGCCGCCGGGCTGATGCGCGTCAACCACACCGGCGAGGTCTGCGCGCAGGCGCTGTACGACGGGCAGGCGGCGTTCGCGCGCGATGCTGCTACGCGCGCGCACCTTCGATCAGCAGCGAACGAGGAAACCGATCATCTGGCCTGGTGTGCGCAGCGATTGCGCGAGCTGGATGATCGTCCGAGCCTGTTGAATCCGCTGTGGTACGCCGGCAGCTTCACGATGGGCGCGCTGGCCGGGTTGTTTGGCGACTATACGAGCCTCGGCTTCGTGGTGGAAACCGAAAAGCAGGTCGAAGCGCATCTGCACGAACATCTTCAGCGTCTGCCGGAAAACGACGCGCGCTCGCGGGCGATCCTCGAAACGATGAAAAGCGAAGAGGCTCGCCACGCGGCCAATGCACGCGCGCGCGGCGGAGTGGATCTGCCGCCGCCGATTCCTTCGTTGATGCGTCTGGCATCGGGTGTGATGAAGGCAGTGGCGTATCGGATTTGAGGTTCTGGCCGGCCTCACTCGAATCGCAAACCGCACCCCACCATCACGCTGCGCCCCGGCGCGGGCTCGAAATAGCCGCCGTTGCTGTTGTTGACGATCACCGAGCCGATCGCGCGGCGATCGAACAGATTGTCGAAGCGAACGAACGGCGCGACGGTCGCGTCGGCCACGCGCGCGACGTAACCGATATCCGCGCCGAGCAGGCCGTAACCCGGCGCGCGCGCGGTGTTGGCGTCGTCGGCATACACCGCGCTTGTCGCAAACACATTCAACCCCGCATGCCAGCCGCTTTGCGCACCCCAGCGCAATTCACCATAGAACTGCTGGTGCGGAACGCCGGGGATGCGCGCGCCCGCGGCGACCGCGCAATCGCCGTCGACGCAACCGGAAGCCTGCGTGAAGCGCGCATCCAGCAAAGTGTATGCAACCTGCGCGCGCAAGTTGTTCGCGAGAGGTGTATCCAATTCGAATTCGATTCCACGCCGGCGCGCGCGGCCGATGTTCTGATAGGTGGTGCGTCCGCCGCTGCTGCTGTAAACGGCGAGTTCGTCGCGTGTGTCCGACTGGAACAGCGCGACCTCCAGCTTGCCGCCGTTGTTCCAGCGCCATTTCGAACCGATCTCGCCGTTGTCCGACAGCGACGGTTTCAAATCGAAGGCCAGACCGGGGCCGCCGTCGGCGCGATAGGCCAGCTCGTTGAAGGTGGGCGTTTCGAAGCCGCGTCCGAACGAGGCGTACAGGTTCCAATCCGTGTTCGCACGGAACAGCAATCCCGCGACCGGCGTAGTGGCTGAGTATTCGACGCGCCCGCTGTCGTCGGGATTGTCCGCGGCGATGTAGGCATCGTCGCTGCTGAAATGCACGCTGCTGTGGCGTATACCGGCGGTGAGCGACCAACGTGCCGCAAAATCCCAGGAACCTTGCGCGTATTGATCGAAGTCGTAGACGTCGTCCTGCTCGTTGCGGCGCAGCGCACCGACGACGCCCAGCAAATCGCCGACGAAATTTTCGTAGCCGAGCCGATGTTGATCTTCGCGGTCCCAATTGACACCGGCGGTGAAATGCAGGTTTCGATCCAGCAGTTTGCCTTCGAATGTCCAGCGCGCATCCACGCCGCCGTATTTCGTCGCGAGATCGACCACGCCGCCGGAACTCAAGGGATTGGTCTGCGCGAACATCGGTACCGAAAGGAACTGTGTGATCGCGCGATCGCCGTAGTAGGCCAGCACACGCACGCTCTGGCGGTCGTCGATCGGCTGCTCGTACACCGCCCCGCCTTGCGTCTGCTGAACGGCCTTGCGCGTGTCGTAGGTCAGCGCGCCGGGCGCGGCCTGGCGCGGATTGGCAAGGAATTGCGCCCAGGTCAAACCCTGCGGATCCAGCGCATTCACCGACACCGAATTCAACAGCAACGTCAGCTTGCCGCCGCTCTGCGTGTCGTACGTGAGCTTGGCATTGCCGTTGTCGCGCCGCGCGCGGCTGTGGTCGCGGAAACCACCGGTCTGAAAATGCGATGCATCGACGTTGTAACCGAAAGCATCCAGCAGACCGCGCGCATTCAAATCCAGGTGATAGGTGTCGTAGCTGCCGGCTTGCGCATCGATGCGTTGCTGCGGCGGATTCGACCCATCGGCGGTGAACAACTGGATCACGCCACCGGAAGAATTGCCGTACAGCGCGGAGAACGGCCCGCGCAGCACTTCGATGCGGTCGGCCGAACCCATGTCGAAATGCGAAACCTGGCCTTGGCCGTCGGGCATCGTCGCGGGAATGCCGTCGGTGTAGAGCCGCACGCCACGCACGCCGAAGGTGCTGCGCGCACCGAACCCGCGGATCGAAATCTGTTCGTCCTGCGCATAGTTCTGCCGATCGCGTGCCAGCACGCCCGGTATCTGGTGCAGCGCTTCGGAAGGATTGATGTTCGGCCGGCCGGTGCCGGTGCCGTTCAACTGCACCGCGTCGATCGAGGCGGGCACGTCGAACGCTGGCTGCGCAATCCGGGTGGCGGTGACGACGATGGTTGGCAGCGTCTGCGTTTTCGCAGCATCCGGCGGACGATCCTGCGCAGGCGCTTCTTGCCGGGCGCGGGCGGACGGCGCGCAGACCGCCGTGGCCAAAAGCAAAACGATGAGCCAAGCGTTTTCTCTACGCGTCGGGATTTCGCTCATCGCCGGAAGAGGCCTTCGCGTGTCACGCAGGTTCTCGCCAGCTTGGGCAGCGGATCGTGGCCGGGTCGTGAACGCGCGCGTTCTACATCAGATTGCGGCCGTGGAACAGTTCCTCGATCTCGCGCTTGACCAGGCTTTCGATACGCTTGCGGTCCTTGAACGAGAGATCGTCGGCCTGCGCCTCGAACAGGTAAGTATCGAGGTCGAAATCCTTCACGTGCATCTTGGTGTGGAAGATGTTTTCCTGGTACACGTTGACGTCGAACATCTCATAGCGCTGCTGGATGTGCCTCGCGAGATATTCCTGGATCGAATTGATGCGGTGATCGATGTAGTGCTTCTTGCCCTTCACGTCGCGGGTGAAGCCGCGTACGCGGTAATCCATGATCACGATGTCGGATTCGAAGCTGTCGATCAGATAGTTCAACGCGCGCAACGGCGAGATCACGCCGCAGGTCGCCACGTCGATGTCGGCACGGAAGGTCGCTATGCCGTTGTGCGGATGGGTTTCCGGATAGGTGTGCACGGTGATGTGCGACTTGTCCAGGTGCGCCACCACCGCGTCGGAAATCATGTCGCGGCCCAGCTTGTCCACCACCGGATGCTCGGAGATCAGGATCGTCACCGACGCGCCCTGCGGGTCGTAATCCTGGCGCGCGATGTTGAGGATGTTCGCGCCGATGATGTCGGCCACGTCGGTGAGGATTTGGGTCAGGCGGTCTGCGTCGTAGGCTTCATCGATGTAGTCGATGTAGCGGTCGCGCTGGCTGTCCGACACCGCGTAGCAGATGTCGTAGATGTTGAAACTGAGCGCCTTGGTGAGATTGTTGAAGCCCTGCAGTTTCAGGCGGGGCAGCGGTTTGACCACGGCTCGTTCCGGAAGATGGGGAGTGAAGGGCGCCGCGGTTGCGCGCCGCGGCGCGACAAGTATAGGCCGTTCCGGCCATGTACGCTGAGACGCTGCGCTCAAGACGGGCGCCGCGCCGCGCCTGCGAATGCTACACTCGCGCTCGCGATCCGTTGCGCGCACAGGAGGCGAGATGACCGAGTTGCGTTATCTGCTGCAGCAGGTCTATGAGCGTTCGCACGCGCCGCCGATGCTGGCGCCCGATCCGGCCACGATGCAGCGTCTGCTGGATCACTGCCACCGCCGCCGTTATCCGGGCAAGACGGTGATCATGCGGCCGGGCGATCCGGCCAATACCTTCTACTACGTCATCGACGGCTCGGTCACGGTGTGCTCCGAGGATGACGAAGGCCGCGAGCTGATCCTGGCCTACATCAACCGCGGCGAGTTCATCGGCGAGATGGGCCTGTTCGTCGAGCAGGCGCAGCGCGAGGTGCTGATCCGCACCCGCGGCACCTGCGAGCTGGCCGA